>NZ_JBQUZK010000065.1:0-1999 GCF_056313885.1 Methylosinus sp. DMC45 | reverse complement strand
TTGTAGAGTATACTCCGTAGATAAATAGAGCGCCGGGAGACCGGCAAGGAGTAGTCGGTGCAAGTCCGATACGATGAAGGTGTAGCGAACCACATCGGCCCCGAGCCGTGCGGCGATATCCGTGAGGATATCGGCGAAGCGTCGGCAGGGGAGCGCATAGGCCAGCCATTGAGCCTCGAAAATCACGAAATCCCGGACGCCGACGCGGTTATTTACGTGGAAGGCAAGACTTCGAGCGCGTCATCGCGAGCGCTTCGAGGGTCCGGCGTGGTCGAAGACCCTGGCATGTGCGGAAGCTCCTTGCGCGGGAACCGGGAGGTCTCGTCTTCGACCCGCGGGAGGACGCCGCAGGTCCGCATCGGGAAGGTGAGGAGCCGTAGCCGATGATGCACGAAGGCGAGAAGTCTGACTCCGCCATAGTAGCCGAGAAGCCGACGAACAAGGCGGGACGACCCGCTGCGGAGCCGGTGGAGCCAAGGGCGGAGACCAAGGGAAATGCAACCCAGCAAAGCACGCGCCGGGCGCAGGACCGGGAAAGCGTGTCACAGGCGCTGGGTCGCATACGGCAAGCGGCCAAGGAAAGGAAGAAGGAGAAGTTCACCTCGCTCCTGCACCACATCGACCCGCCCATGCTGCGGACGGCGTTCTATGCGCTCGCGCGCAACGCAGCCCCCGGCGTCGACGGGATGACATGGGAAACCTACGAGAAGGACCTCGATCGCCGGATCGAGGAGCTTCATGGGAGGGTGCAGAGCGGAGCGTATCGGGCGCTGCCGTCACGACGCCGGTTCATTCCGAAGTCGGACGGCGCGAAACGACCGCTCGCGGTCGCCGCGCTGGAGGACAAGATCGTCCAGAGAGCGGTGACGATGGTGCTGAACGCGATCTACGAGGAAGACTTCCTCGGGTTCTCGTATGGGTTTCGGCCGAAGCGAAGCCAGCATGCTGCGCTGGATGCGCTGATCGTCGGAATCAACAGCAGGAAGGTGAGCTGGATACTGGACGCCGACATCCGAGCGTTCTTCAACGAAGTCAGTCAGGAATGGCTGGTCCGCTTCGTCGAGCACCGGATTGGCGACACGCGCATCGTCCGCCTGATCCAGAAATGGTTGAAGGCGGGTGTCCTGGACGAAGGGATCGTCGTCGTGGAGGAAAAGGGGACCGGGCAGGGCGCCGTGATATCGCCTCTGCTCGCGAACGTCTACCTGCATTACGTATTCGATCTCTGGGCGCGCCGTTGGCGACAGCGGGCGGCGAAAGGCGACGTGATCCTCGTGCGATACGCGGACGACATCGTCGTCGGCTTTCAGTACGAGAGCGACGCCGAGGCGTTCTGGAACGCGATGCGCGAACGGCTGCGGGAGTTTTCGCTGTCGCTGCATGAGGAAAAGACGCGCCTCATCGAGTTCGGCCGCTTCGCGGCACAAATCCGGGAGAGGCGCGGCCAGAGCAAGCCGGAAACCTTCGATTTTCTGGGCTTCACGATCATCTGCGGGAAAACGCGCGCCGGACGCTTCCTCGTTTTGAGGAAGTCGCGCGCCGACCGCATGAGAGCCAAGCTCGCGGAAATCAAAGGGGAGCTGCGGAGGATGATGCATCTGCCGATCGCCGAACAGGGGAAACGGCTGTGGCAAGTCCTCTCCGGCTGGCTCGCCTATCATGCAGTGCCGACGAATTTTCGAGCGCTTCAGATGTTCCGCGACCAAGTGACGAGGCGTTGGCGACGTTCGCTTTCACGGCGTAGCCAAAGGGGCGAGCTCACGTGGGAACGGATGCGGAAAATCGCCGACGAATGGCTCCCGAGGCCGAGAATCCTTCATCCGTGGCCACAGGTACGTTTCGCCGTCAACCACCCGAGGTAGGAGCCGTATGCGGGAATTCTGCGAGTACGGATCTGGGCGGGGGGCGCTCAGCAATGAGCGTCCCTACCGCGATCTCTTCAAGCTGGCTGGTTCTCGTCATGGAAATGCGAGAGACGCTGGCGCGCAATCTGAGGAAA
>NZ_JBQUZK010000064.1:0-67075 GCF_056313885.1 Methylosinus sp. DMC45 | reverse complement strand
CCGCAGGTGGTGGAGGCGCGGCTGTGGCGCTTCGCCATTCTCGACGTGACGATCGGAACGATGTCGGCCATCGCCTTCGCGCTCTTCGTGCTGATGGTGCGTCAGGATCTGTCGCGGATGGATCGCGACGACGATCAGGAATCGGCGACCATTCACCGCCTGCCGACGCGCCGCCACGCGGCCGAGCCGGCTGCGGCCGAGCCTGCGCGCGAGCTTCCCGGCGTCTCGGCCGGCTGACGACGACGAAACAGGACGGCAGGCCCGGTTTTGACGGCGCATCAGATTTTCCAGCGTGACGACCTCTGGCGGGGCGACGCCCTGCGGCGCGAGCGTGAGCTCGCGGCGGGACTTGCTTTCGCGGGTCTTGCTTTCATGAGCGCGCGCCCCAGATGCGACGTGGGAGCGACGCCTCCGGCGCCGCCACAATGGAGCCTGTCGACGTTTTGGCCATGACGAGCGACATGCGCGATATCGCCCTCGTCACTGGCGCGAGCGGTTTCATCGGAGGAGCGGTCGCCGGCCTGCTGCACGAGCAGGGCTTTCGCGTGCGCGCTTTAGTCCGGCCGACCAGCCCGCGCGCCAATCTCCGCCCGCAATATGAGATTTTCGAAGGCGATGTGACCGATCGCGAGAGCCTGCGCGCCGCGCTCTCCGGCGTGCGCTACCTCTTCCATGTCGCCGCCGACTATCGCCTGTGGGCGCCCGATCCCGCCGTCGTCATGCGCACCAATCTCGAGGGAACGCGCATCGTCATGGAGGAGGCGCTGCGCGCCGGCGTCGAGCGAATCGTCCATACCAGCAGCGTCGCGACGCTCGCGCCCGACGCCTCCGGCCTCTGCGACGAGACGCGCCGGCTCGCGGCCTGCGACCGGCTCGGCGCCTATAAGCGCAGCAAGCTCCTCTCGGAGCGGCTGGTCGAGGATATGGTGGAGCGGCTGCAGCTGCCGGCCATCATCGTGAATCCCTCCGCGCCGCTCGGCCCCGGCGACGTCCGTCCGACGCCGACCGGCCGCATCGTCCTCGAGGCGATGCGCGGCAATATGCCGGCCTATGTCGACACCGGCCTCGCCGTGGTGCATGTGGCGGATGTCGCCGCCGGCCATCTCGCCGCTCTGCGCCAGGGACGAATTGGCGAGCGCTATATTCTCGGCGGCGAGAATGTCGAGCTCTCCGAGCTGCTCGCCGAGGTGGCGAGCCTCGTCGGCGGCCGTCCGCCGCTCATGCGCCTGCCGCGCTGGCCGCTGCTGCCGTTGGCGCACGCCAATGAGGCGTTGGCGCGGCTCACCGGCCGTGAGCCTTTCCTCAATGTCGAGAGTCTGCGTCTCTCGGCGACGACCATGTTCTTCGACGATTCCAAGGCGCGCCGCGAGCTCGGCTACTGCTCGCGCCCCTATCGGCAGGCACTCGCCGATGCCGTGGAATGGTTCGGCGCCCGCGCCGCCGAGACGCGGCAGGCGCCGCGCGACGCACGCCGCGCGCCGGACGGAGCGCCGGGCGAATAGCGTCGGCGCCCTTGCGCGCGGCCGCGCGACGAGGCAATTCTCCGCGCGTGGCTGGGTTTTCTCATGACGAGCGTCGGATGATCATCGATCGGCGTCCGCCCGCGCGCGGCGCGGGACGGCGCTTGCTCTTTCTCATGCGTCTCGCCGCATCGGCGGCGGCGCTCTCAATTCCCGAGACGGCATTCGCGCAGGCGGCTCCCGGCTTCAATCTCTGCGTGCAGCCGGGCGCGCCCCCTTGCGTCTTCATGCCCGGCCGGGCGGCGGAGGCCTGCGGGGCCGAGGTCGAGGCCTATATCGCCTCCGTATTCCATTATCGCGAATGTCTCTCCAAGGAGAGCGAGCGCGTGATTCGCGAATCGAACGACGTCATCGACCATTGGCGATGCCGGGAGCGCGGCGAGCGGTGCCGCAAATGAAGCGGCCCGTGGTCTATGACGTCACGCGGCTCGTCACGCGCGCGCTCAATCCGACGCCCAATGGCATAGATCGGGTCGATTTCGCTCTGGCGCGGCATTTTCTCTCGGGCGAGGGCGGCGTCGCGCTGGCCGCGGCGGCGCTCGGGCCGCGGCTCGCCTCCGCCGAGGCGGGGCTGCGCACGCTCATCGACATAGAGACCTATTGGAACGAGCTTCGCGATTCCTCCACGGACGACGGCTTCTCCACGGACGAGATGTACGAGCGTGTGGTCGCCTCGCTCGGCGCGACGCCGCAGGGGCCGCGGGCGCCGCGGGTGGCGCGTCGCGATTGGGCGATCGTTCGAGAGAATTGGCGCGCCATGCGGCGCTGGGCTCTGCGTCTCGGGCGCCCGCCGTCGGAGGCGCCGGCGGGCGCCGTGTTCTTCAATGCGAGCCAGTTTCCCGTGCATAAGGAATGGCATTTGCGCTGGCTCGACGCGCGGCCGGACGTGAAGCCCGTTTTCTTCGTCTATGATCTCCTGCCGCTGGACGCGCCCGAATTCTTCCGTCCGGCCGAGCGCGACAAGCATCGTCTGGTCATGGGCAATATCGTGCGGCGGGCGGCGGGTGTGGTCGTCGCATCGGCTTCAGTCGCGCGCCGGGTCGCGGACTATGCGAAAGAGAAGGGCAGGGGCGATCTGCCGGTCTGCGTCGCCGGCCTGCCGGCGGCGCCCGCCTTCGAGCGCGAGGCGGTCGCCGATCCGCGGCTCGCCGACACGCCTTATTTCGTCTTCTGCAGCACGATCGAGCCGCGCAAGAATCATATGCTTCTGCTCGACGTCTGGCGCGAGCTGGCCGAGCGCGCGGGCGCGGGCGCGCCCAAGCTCGTCCTCGTCGGCAAGCGCGGCTGGCACAATGAGAATGTGCTCCGCATGCTGGAGCGCTGCGCGGCCCTGCGCCCGCATGTGGTGGAGGCCTCCGGCCTGTCGACGCCGGCGATGCGGCGGCTGCTGGCCGGCGCGCGCGCCGCGCTCGCGCCCTCCTTCGCGGAAGGATTCGGGCTCCCCATCGCCGAGGCCGCGGCCTGCGGCGCCCCGATCATCGCCTCCGACATAGAGATTTTTCGCGAGATCGCCGACGACACGCTCGACTATATCGATCCGCTCGACGGCCTCGGCTGGCGCGACGCGATCCTCGACTATAGCGCCCCCGATTCGCCGCGGCGCGCCGCGGCTTCGCGGCGGATCGCAGGGTTCCCGCGCCGCGACGCCGCTTCTTTTTTCGAGACGATCGACGAATTCCTCCGCGCTTTGTGAGCGCGCCCGTTTCCGCGGCGCGGCGCGCCTTGCCGGAGCGGCGGCGGTTTCCTATTAAGGTCGAACAAAGGCCCACCAGCGAAAGAGAGGCGTCGATGACGGACCCTTCGAGCCCGCCGAAATGGAAGCGGGTCGTCGTCAAGCTCTCGGGCGAGGCGCTGATGGGCGACGCCCCGCATGGTCTGCACGCGCCGACATTGGAGCGCATCGCCAAGGATCTCGCTGCTTCCGCCGCGCTCGGCGCGCAGATCGCGGTCGTCGTCGGCGGCGGCAATTTCTTTCGCGGCATTCAAGGCGCCGACAAGGGCATAGAGCGCGCTCGCGCCGATTCGATCGGCATGCTGGCGACGGTGATGAACGGGCTCGCGCTCGAGCAGGCGATCGAAGCGCAGGGCCGCCAGGCGCGCGCGCTCTCGGCCGTGCCTATGCCCTCGCTCTGCGAATCCTATTCGCGGCGGGCGGCGCTGCATCATCTCGACAAGGGCCGCGTCGTCATCGCCGCCGGCGGCACGGGCCTGCCTTTCTTCACCACCGACACGCCCGCCGTGGTGCGCGCCGCCGAGCTTTCGGCCGACGCCGTGCTGAAGGCGACTCAGGTCGATGGCGTCTATACCGCCGATCCCAAGCGCGACCCTTCGGCGCGGCGCTACGAGCAGCTGACTCATGACGAGGCCATCGCCAAAAGCCTCGCCGTGATGGACACCGCAGCCTTCGCTCTTGCCCGCGAGAACAAGATTCCCATAATCGTCTTCTCCATCGCCGAGGCGGGCGCGATCCGCGCGGTGCTGGAAGGAAGAGGGCGGGCCACCCATGTCGTTCCTTAGCGGACGAGCGCCTTCTGGATGCGGCGGCGATTTCCGCCTCGGCGGATTATGTTCTATGAAACGCTCCGACCCCTGAGCCGGCGCGGCCCGCTCGTTCGAACCGAAGACATCACGAATAGGCAAAGTTTCCTATGGCTCAGACTTTCGATCTGCCCGAACTGAAACGCCGCATGCAGGGCGCGCTGGCGACCCTCAAGCACGAGCTCGGCGGGCTTCGCACCGGACGCGCCTCGGCGAGCCTGCTGGAGCCGATCCATGTCGAGGCCTATGGCCAGGCGACCCCGCTCAATCAGGTGGCGACGATCAGCGTGCCGGAGTCGCGCATGCTGGCCGTGCAGGTGTGGGACAAGGGCCTCGTCGGCGCGGTCGACAAGGCGATTCGCGATTCCAATCTCGGGCTCTCGCCGACCATCGAGGGTCAGGTGCTGCGCATTCGCACGCCGGAGCTCAACGAGCAGCGCCGCAAGGAGCTGGTGAAGGTCGCGCACAAATACGCCGAGGATGCGCGGGTCTCGGTGCGCCACGTTCGGCGCGACGGCATCGATATATTGAAGAAGCTGCTGAAGGATCACGCTCTTCCCGAGGACGACTCCAAGCGTCACGAGGCCGAGGTGCAGAAGGCGACCGACGAGTCGGTGCGCGAGATCGACACCATGCTCGCGCAAAAAGAAAAAGAGATCATGCAAGTTTGATTTGTCTTTTCGATTTTCACGAGACGCCGGCCGGTCCGGCCCGAGCTCTCGAGTATGGCGCGGAACAAAAAAAATGGGAGATGGTGGAATATTGGAGCTGGGAGCGCCGGCCTTGGCGCCGAGATCCGCGCCGCGTCATGTCGCTTTGATCATGGACGGCAACGGCCGCTGGGCGGCCGCGCGAGGCCTACCGCGATTCGAGGGTCATAGGCGTGGCGTCGACGCTCTGCGCAAGACCGTGCGCGCGGCGATCGAGCTCGGGGTGGATTATCTGACGGTCTATTCCTTTTCTGTGGAAAATTGGTCGCGTCCGCCCGAGGAGGTGCAGAGCCTGCTCGCGCTGCTGCATCGGTTCATCCGTAACGACCTCGCCGAGCTGCAGGGCAATAATGTTCGCGTGAAGGTCATCGGCGCGCGCGCGGATCTCTCGGCCGAGATCGCCGGGCTGTTGCGCGAGGCCGAGCAGATGACCGCCGCCAACACTGGCCTCACCCTCGTCGTCGCCTTCAATTATGGCGCGCGGCAGGAGATCGCCGCCGCGGCGCGCGCGCTCGCGGAGGAGGTCGCCGCCGGCCGTCTGCGTCCGCAGGACATAGACGCCGAGGCGATCGCCCGACGTCTCGACACGGCCGATATTCCAGATCCCGACCTCATCATCCGCACCAGCGGCGAGCAGCGCCTGTCCAATTTCATGCTGTGGCAGGCCGCCTATGCGGAGCTGCTGTTCGTGCCGGTCCATTGGCCGGACTTCAGCCGGGCGGATTTCGAGGCGGCGATCGACGAATATGCGCAGCGTGATCGGCGTTTCGGCGGGCTGGCGCCGGTCGATCGCAGAGCGAAGACCGCTTCATGAGCGAATCTTCCGAGCCGCCCGCCGCCAAAGCCGGCGCGAGGGGCGGTCAATTCTCCGATCTCGGTCCGCGCATCGGCTCGGCGGCGGCGCTGATCGCGACCGCGGTGGTCGCGCTCTATGTCGGCGGCGACGCTTTCGCGCTGTTCTGGCTGCTCGCCGGTTTCGCCGTCTCCTGGGAGTGGCAGAGCATCGTCGGCGGCAAGATGGCGCTCGCGCGCTTCGCGCTCGGCGGCGCCTCTCTCGCCGGGGCGACGGCCTTCGCCGCCCATGGCGGCGGTCCGGCCGCGCTGGCCTCGCTCGTCTTCTTCTCGGCGATTCTCGCAATTCTCGCCGGGCCCGGCCGCCGGCTGTGGGCGCCGGCCGGCTTGCTCTACGCCGGCTCCTTGATCGTCTCCACCAATGTGCTGCGCGATTCGTCCGATTATGGCGCGCTCTCCATCGCCTGGCTGTTCGCCGTGGTCTGGGGCACGGATGTGATGGCCTATTTCGGCGGCCGCCTGATCGGCGGGCCGAAGCTGTGGCCGCGCGTCTCGCCGGGCAAGACCTGGTCGGGAACGCTTGTCGGCGTCGCCAGCGGCGCGCTGGCGGGCGTCGGCGTCGTCTATCTCAGCCGCTGGAGCGCGGCGGCGACCCTGCCTTTGTTTTTCGTCGGCATTGTCGCGGCGGCGCTGGCGCAGGCGGGAGATCTCTTCGAATCCTGGATCAAGCGCCGTTTCGGCGTGAAGGATTCGAGCCGGCTCATCCCCGGCCATGGCGGCGTGATGGATCGCGTCGACGGCTTCATCTTCGCCAGCGCCTTCGCGGCCATGCTCGGCGGTTTGCGCGGTCAGGAGTCCCTGGCCGCCGGCATCTTCATCTGGTAGGCGGCGTCACATGGCGACAGGGACAGGATCGGATCAGCTCGGGACAGGGTCGCGCGGCCGGCCGCCGAAGCGAATCGCGCTGCTCGGCGCGACCGGATCGATCGGTCGCTCCACCGTCGATCTGCTGCTGCGTAACCCGGAAGCCTATTCCGTCGCGGCCATCGCCGGCGGGCGCGACCATGCCGCTCTGGCGCGGACGGCGCTGGCGGTGAAGGCCGAATTCGTCGCCATTCGCGACGAGGACGGCTATGCGGCGCTGAAGGAGGCGCTCTCCGGCACCAATATTCAGGTCGCCGCCGGACGCGAGGCGGTGATCGAGGCCGCGACGCGCGAGGCCGATCTCGTCGTATCGGCCATTGTCGGCGCCGCCGGAGTCGAGCCGACCCATGCGGCGCTGGAGCTCGGCCGCGTCGTCGCCCTCGCCAACAAGGAATGCCTCGTCTGCGCCGGCGGGCCCTTCATGCGCACGGCGCAGCAGAAAAAGGCGCGGCTGCTGCCCATCGACAGCGAGCATAACGCCATTTTCCAGGCGCTCGGCGGCGAGGACGTCTCGCGAATCGAGAAAATGACCATCACCGCCTCCGGCGGCCCGTTCCGCACCTGGACCAGGGAGGCGATCGAGGCCGCGACGGTGGAGCAGGCGCTCAACCATCCCAATTGGGCGATGGGGCCGAAGAACACGATCGATTCGGCCAGCCTGATGAACAAGGGCCTCGAGCTGATCGAGGCGCATCATATTTTCGCCGTGCCGGCGGAAAAGCTCGACGTCGTCGTGCATCCGCAATCCATCGTGCATGGGCTCGTCAGCTTCACCGACGGCTCGGTCACGGCCGGGCTCGCCCGCCCGGACATGCGCGTGCCGATCGCCCATTGCCTCGCCTATCCCGAGCGAATCGAGACGCCGGCGCCGCGGCTCGATCTCGTCGCCCTCGGCGCGCTGACTTTCGAGAAGCCCGATCTCGACCGTTTTCCGGCGCTCGGTCTCGCGCTCGACGCGCTGCGCGAGGGGGGCGCCTTGCCGACAGTGCTCAACGCCGCCAATGAGATCGCGGTCGAGGCCTTCCTGTCCGGCCGCATCGGTTTCAGCGGAATCGCCCGCGAGGTCGAGAAGGCGCTGGAGGCCGCGCTCAAGGACGGCACGGCGCGGGAGCCGGCCACCGTTGAGGACGCCCTCGATATTGACCATATTGTCAGAGAAAGATCGCGCGGCGCCTTGGCGATGAACCAGGCTTCGGGCATGTTAACGCTTCAGTAACCAAGAGAGCGAGGCCGCGTGGCGGACTCTTGGTGCGTAGCGTTTGCCGGGAGTATCGCTTTGCTGGACTTGCTCATGACGATCCTCATCTATGTCGTCCCCTTCGTCTTCGTGCTGACGATGGTGGTGTTCTTCCACGAGCTCGGCCATTTCCTCGTCGGCCGCTGGTGCGGGGTCAAGATCGACGCTTTCTCGATCGGCTTCGGGCCGGAGCTCTGGGCCTTCCATGACCGCTATGGCACGCGTTGGCGCGTGGCGGCGATTCCGCTCGGCGGCTATGTGAAGTTCCACGGCGACGCCAATGGCGCCAGCGTGCCCGATCCCGAGCGCATCGAAGCCATGCCGGAGGAGGAGCGCAAGGTCACTTTCTTCGGCCAGCCGGTTTGGAAGCGCGCCGCCATAGTGGTGGCGGGGCCGCTCGCCAATTTCGTGCTGGCGATCGTCATCTTCACCCTTCTCTACGCCTCCTTCGGCCGCAATATCCTGCTGCCCAAGGTCGCCGCCGTGCAGGCGGGCGGCGCGGCCGAGCAGGCCGGCTTCCAGAAGGGCGATCTCGTCCTCACCATAGACGGCGAGCCGATCGACAGCTTCGGCAAGATGCAGGAGATCGTCTCGGCCTCGACCGGCAAGCCGCTCAGCATCGTCGTGCGCCGCGGCGGCGAGGATGTGCCGCTGCAGGCGACCCCGCAATTGCGCGAGATCGAGACCGCGCTGGGCAAGACCAAGATCGGCATGATCGGCCTGCAGGCGAGCTCGGACCCCGCCGACCAGCGCGAGGAGCGTTTCGGCGTCGGCCAGTCCTTCGTTCTCGCGGTCAATGAGACCTGGACGATCATCGGCCGCACCGCCTCCTATCTCGGCGGCCTCGTCGTCGGCCGCGAGGCGACCGACCAATTGTCCGGCCCGATCGGCATTGCGCAGGTCTCCGGCCAAATGGCGAAGGCGATCGACAAGGTGGGCGTCGGGCCGCTGTTCAATCTCATCGCGATCCTGTCGATCTCGATCGGCCTGCTCAATCTGGCGCCGGTGCCGCTCCTCGACGGCGGACATCTGCTCTTCTATCTGATCGAGGCGGCGCGCGGCCGCGCGCTCGCGGAACGTACGCAAGAATACGCGTTCCGAGTCGGGCTAGCGATGGTCTGCACCTTGATGGTGTTCTCCACCTACAATGACCTCGCCAGGTTGTTGCGCCGCGTCACGGGCGCAGGGGTCGACTGACAGGCTTCGTGTCTCGTTCTTTTCTTCCCACTGAAATTCGGGGCGAAAGGGCCGAGACCGGCGGTTATGACCGCTTTTCGCCATCATTCTGGGGAGGATCGCCTCATGGGACTCGCGGCCAGCGCCGCGGGTTCCCGACGTTAACGCGACGCTGACCATAAAAAGTGGCTTCGCGGCGATGGGCCGGGCAAAACGGGGAAACTCGCGGCGTTCGGCATTTGCAGTAAACGGTAAACCTTGTAGAAGGTGAACATCGGATCGGACGGCGTGCGGTAGCGTGCGTGCGTTGTCCCAGTTCGTGAGCCGCGCCGCTTTCGGCGGGCGACGGCGCGACGAGGACTTAGGATTGACAATGCGGTCCATCGAGGCTTTTCGGAATCGTTCCTATCTCTTGGCAGCCGTGGTATCGGCGGTCCTCGGCTTCTCTCTTCCTTCCTTTGCTCAGGATATCGTCGTCGTCGGCAACGCCCGCGGCGATTCCGACGTGATCCGCTCCTATTTCTCCGGCACCAGCCCGGAGGAGATCGAGAAGGGGCTCGAAGCGCTGCGCAATAGCGGCCGCTTCGCCAATGTGAGCGCCAGCCGCGAGAAGGGACGCGTGGTCATCCATGTGTCGGAGACCAATCTCATCAACCGCGTCGTCTTCGAGGGCAACAGCAAGGTCAAGACCGACACGCTGACCTCGGAAGTGCGCACGCGCGCGCATGGCTCCTTCAATCAGACCGTCGTGCAGCAGGACATTGCGCGCCTGCTCGAGATCTACAAGCGCTCCGGCCGCGCCGCCGCCAAGATCACCTATCGCACCGTGCAGCTGCCCAATGGCCGCATCGATGTGGTGTTCACGGTGGAGGAGGGCGACAAGACCGGCGTCAAGGACATCAAATTCGTCGGCAACACCGTCTACTCGACCGGCCGTCTCGTCGATCTGATGGAAACGACGGAGATGAACTTCCTGTCGTTCATCAAGACGAGCGACGTCTATGATCCCGACCGCATCGCCTCCGATCTCGAATTGGTGCGCCGCTTCTATTTGAAGAACGGCTACGCCGACTTCCATGTCGTCAGCTCCGACGCCGTGTTCGATCCGGGCCAGGGCGGCTATGTCATCACGGTCGTGGTGGAGGAGGGGCCGCAGTATCGCGTCTCCAATGTCGATATCGAATCGCATCTGCCCGATATCGATCCGGCCTCTCTGCAGCCCTATCTGCGTCTTTCCGCCGGCGACGTCTATAATGGCGACGCGGTGGAGAAGACGGTCGAATCGCTGACCCGCGAGATCGCCAAGAAAGGCTACGCCTTCTCGCAGGCGCGCCCGCGCGGCGAGCGCAATCCCGCCGCTCAGACGGTGGCGATCCGCTTCGTCGTCGACGAAGGTCCGCGCGTCTATATCGAGCGTATCAATATTCGCGGCAACACGCGCACGCGCGATTACGTCATTCGCCGCGAGTTCGAGATCGGCGAGGGCGACGCCTATAATCGCGTGCTGGTCGATCGCGCGGAGCGCCGCCTCAACGGCCTCGGCTTCTTCAAGAAGGTCCGCGTCACCAATGAGCCGGGCTCGGCCGCCGATCGCGTCATCGTCAATGTGGACGTCGAGGATCAGGCGACCGGCAATTTCGGCGTGTCGGGCGGCTATTCGACGACGGAAGGCTTCATCGGCGAAGTCTCGGTGTCGGAGAGCAACTTCCTCGGCCGCGGCCAGGCGACGCGCCTCTCGGTGCAGGCCGGCCAGCGCGCTCGCGGCGTGTCCTTCAGCTTCACCGAGCCCTACTTCCTCGATCAGCGCTTCTCGGCGGGCTTCGATCTCTTCGCGAAGAAGTCGGACGCCTACAACTACTCCTACTATTCCACCACCTCGATCGGCGGCACGCTGCGCTTCGGCGTGCCGATCACCGAGGAGATCAGCTTCTCGCCGCGTTATTCGATCTACAACACGACGATCTCCATCCCCAACGACAGCAACCGGCCCTACAACGACTGTCAGACGCCGCTGCCGGGATATACGCCGGGCTTCGGCTATATCTTCGCGCCGACGCCGGCCGATCTCAACATTCTCTATAACTGTCAGTCGAATGGCGAGGCCTCGCTGGCCATCAAGGAATCGCAGGGGTCGCGGCTCACCTCGCTCATCGGCTACACGCTGTCGTACAATTCGCTCGACAATTTCCGCAATCCGAAGAACGGCATCCATTCGCAGCTGTCGCAGGATATCGCCGGCCTCGGCGGAAACAGCCGCTATGTGCGCACGACCGGCGACCTCCGCTACTTCCACGAGATTCCCTATGTGGATGACGTGGTCGGCATCGCGCGCGTGCAGGGCGGCAATATGTTCGCGCTCGGCGACTATCAGTTCCGGGTGATGGACAATTTCAACCTCGGCCCGACTCTGGTGCGCGGCTTCGCGCCGGGCGGCCTCGGCCCGCGCGATATCTCCAACTGGACCAGCTCGCGCGGCAACTCGCTCGGCGGCACCAATTACATCGGCGGCTCGCTCGAGGTGCAGTTCCCCATCTGGGGCCTGCCGAAGGACATCGGCCTGCGCGGCGCGCTCTTCGCCGACGCCGGCACGCTCTGGGGCTACAAGGGCGCGACGAACTTCAGCAGCAAGCTCTATGGCGTCACTCTGCCCTGCGTGTATCCCTACTCGGCGCCGACCTACGGCCAGGGCACTTGTATCGTCGTCTCGGGCGACGCCGCGCAGATCCGCTCCTCGGTCGGCGCTTCGGCGCTGTGGCAATCGCCGCTCGGGCCGATCCGCTTCGACTATGCGGTGGTGCTGTCCAAGGCCTATGGCGACATCACGCAGCGCTTCCGCTTCTCCGGCGGCACCAATTTCTAAAAGCGACGCGCTGGCGCGCCGCCGACACAGCGTCTAGAATTTGCGATCCCCGAGCGGCGAGACCCGCCTCTCGGGGATCGTTTTCGTAGAGGGCGCCGCAATGGCCTCGGGCCGGCCGGCGTTCTCCTTGTGTTTTTCGTCCCGGCCTCGGCCGGGCGCGACGGGGAGGAGCGCGGCATGGGCGCCGCTGGATTTTTCCGCCTCGACCGGCCGCTGACGGCGGCGGAGGTCGCCGAGATCGCGGGCGCACGCCTCCCCGAGGCCGCCTCGGACGCCGAGGACGTCATCATCGGCGTCGCGCCGCTCGATCTGGCGCGGCCGGGCGAGCTCGCCTTCTATGACCGTCGACGTTATGCGCAGGCTCTCCGCCTCTGCCGCGCCACCGCCTGCCTGCTGCGCGCGCGCGATCTCGATTCGCTGCCGAGCGGCGTCATTCCGCTGGTGACGCCCGAGCCGCACAAGGCCATGGCGAGGGTGATGGCGCGGCTGTTTCCCGATTCGCTGCGGCCGCAGTCGCTATTTTCCGCGAGCGGCGTCTCGCCCGGCGCGATCATCCACCCGACAGCGCGGCTGGAGCCGGGCGTCTCGGTCGATCCTGGCGCCGTCGTCGGCCCGCGCGCGGAGATCGGCTCGGGCAGCGTCATCGGCCCGCAGGCGGTGATCGGCCCGGATGTCCGCATCGGGCGCGACTGCTCCATCGGCGCCAATGTCAGCGTCGTCTGCGCGCTCATCGGCGACCGCGTCATCCTTCATCCGGGCGCGCGGCTCGGCCAGGACGGCTTCGGCTTTGCGCTGTCGACGGAGGGGCATGTGAAGGCGCCGCAGATCGGCCGCGTCATCGTGCAGGACGATGTGGAGATCGGAGCCAATACGACGATCGACCGCGGCGCGACGCGCGACACCATCATCGGAGAAGGGACCAAGATCGACAATCTGGTCCAGATTGGCCACAACGTGGTGATCGGCCGCGGCTGCGTCATCGTCGCGCAATCGGGACTCGCCGGCTCCTGCGAGCTCGGCGACTTCGTCGCTCTGGGCGGCCAATCGGCGATCGGCGGCCATATCACCATTGGCGAAGGCGCCCAGATCGCCGCCAAATCCGGCGTGACCCGTGACGTGCCGGCCGGCGCGCGCTGGAGCGGCGCGCCGGCGCGCCCCGTGCGGCGCCATTTGCGCGGCGAGCTTCTGCTCGATCGCCAATCCCGCCGCGAGGCGAGGTAAACCGGCGCCGGACGCCGGGTGAACGAGAGACGGGCCAGCGGCGGAGAGACGCGAGGGACCCGGAGGGGGAGGAAAAAGAAAATGAGCGAAGAAACAACGGCCGATGCGCCGGAAACCCTCGGCGTCCATCAGATTTTGGAGCTGCTGCCGCACCGTTATCCGTTTCTGCTGGTCGATCGCATCATCGATATCCGCGGCGACGAGAGCGGCGTCGGAGTGAAGAACGTCACCTTCAACGAGCCGCAGTTTCAGGGCCATTTCCCCGAAAATCCGGTGTTTCCGGGCGTGCTGATGGTGGAGGCCATGGCGCAGACGGCGGGCGCCATCGCCGCCCACATGCTGCCGAAGGGCTCCAATCGCAAGGTTTTCTTCACGACGATCGACAAGGCGAAATTCCGTCGCCCGGTCACGCCCGGCGACCGTCTCGAGTTCCACGTCGTCAAAAAGGCGCGCAAGCGCGACATCTATTGGTACGCCTGCCGGGCGCTGGTCGATGGCGTGCTGGTCTGCGAGGCGGAGCTGAGCGTGATGATCGGCGCCTGAGCGCCGCCGCATCGCCCGGACGGGGCCAATGACCGCGAGCGCGCGCATCCATCCTTCCGCTGTCGTCGAGGCGGGCGCGCGCCTCGGCGAGGGCGTCGTCATCGGGCCGTTCTGCCATATCGGCGCCGAGGTCGAGCTCGGCGCCGGCGCGCGTCTCCTTTCGCATGTCGTCTTGACCGGGCGAACGCGTATCGGCCCGGAGGCGGAAATTCATCCTTTCGCCGCGCTCGGCGCCGCGGCGCAGGATTTGAAATCCCGCGGCCTGCCGGGCGCGCTCGTCATCGGCCGCGGCTGCCTCGCGCGAGAGGGCGTCACCATCAACGCGGGAACGCCGGCGGGCGGCGGCGAGACGCGCATCGGCGACGATTGCGCCTTTCTCGCCTATTCCCATGTCGGCCACGATTGCGCGATCGGCGATGGCGTGGTGCTCTCCAATAATGTGCTGCTCGGCGGCCATGTCCGCATCGGCGATCATGCGGCGATCGGCGGCGCGACGGTCGTGCATCAGCGCGTGCGCATCGGCGCGCACAGCTTTGTCGCCGGCCTCTCGGGGCTCGAGGGCGATCTCATTCCCTTCGGCCTCGCGGGCGGCAATCGCGCGCATTTGTTCGGCCTCAATCTCGTCGGCCTGCGCCGGCGCGGCTTTTCCGACGCGCGCCTCGCTGTTTTGCGCGAGGCTTTTCGTCGCTTGTTCCCGCAGGAGACGGGCGCCGATGTGCTGGCCGCGCGCGTCGAATCTGTCGCCGCGGATTTTACCGGGGCCGAGGATGTGGAGGCGCTGATCGCCTTTCTGCGAGCCGAGCGGGAGCGGCCGCTCTGCGCGCCGCGCCCGGCGCGGGGCTAGGGCGGTGGCAAGGCCCGGCCATGTGTTTCTCATCGCCGGGGAAGCCTCCGGCGATCTCCTCGGCGCGCTGCTGATGCGCGCGCTGCGGGCCGAGCGGCCGGAGATTCGCTTCTCCGGCGTCGGCGGCGAGGCGATGGCGCGCGAAGGGCTCGCGAGCCTCTTTCCCCTAGGCGATATCGCCGTCATGGGCCTCGTTCCCGTGCTCCGTCTCCTGCCGAGGCTGCTCGAGCGCATAGACAGAACGGCGCGCGCGATCGTGGAGGCGCAGCCCGATTGCCTCGTGCTCATCGATGCGCCGGATTTCACTCATCGCGTCGCGCGGCGGGTGAGGCGCGCGCGGCCGGAGCTGCCGATCCTCGATTATGTGAGCCCGACGGTCTGGGCCTGGCGACCCGGGCGCGCGCGGGCGATGCGCGCCTATATCGACGAGGTGCTGGCTGTGCTGCCCTTCGAGCCGGCGGCGCATCGGCGGCTCGGCGGCCCGGCCTGCGTCCATGTGGGCCATCCGCTGCTCGATTGCCTCGACGCGCTGACGCCATCGGCCGCCGAGCTGGCGGCGCGTGAGACGGAGAGGCCACTGCTGCTCGTCCTGCCGGGCTCGCGCCGCGCCGAGGTGGCGCGGCTCATGCCGGCTTTCGGCGAGACAGTGGCGACGCTCGCCGCGCGATGCGGGCCGTTGGATGTGGCCCTCCCTGTCGTGCCCCATGTCGCCGAAGACATCGAAGCGCGCCTCGCCGGCTGGCCGCTGCGGCCGCGGCTTCTCTCGCAGGAGGAGAAGCCGGCGGCTTTCCGCCGGGCGCGCGCGGCGCTCGTCGCCTCGGGCGCGGCGACCTTGGAGCTGGCGCTCGCCGGCGTTCCCATGGTCGTCGCCTATAAGGTCGCGCCGATCGAATGGCCGCTGCGCGCGCTCATCAGCGTCGACAGCATAGTGCTGCCCAATCTCGTGCTCGGCGAGCGGCTCATTCCTGAATTTCTGCAGCAACGCGCGGAGCCTAGGGCGCTCGCGGCGGCTCTGGAGCCGCTCCTGCGCGGCGGCGCCGAGCGCGCGGCGCAATCGAGCGGCCTCGCGCGCGTGCGCGAGCGCATGCTGGCGGATGGGCGCAGCCCCAGCGCGCGCGCCGCCGAGCGCGTGCTCATATGGCTGGACGGCGCGAGCAAATAGGGGAGGCCGCGCTTCCGGACGCGTGACCTCCCCGCGATATGTAAAACGTAACCAACAGCAACAACACTCGAGGCTTAGCCCGGCTTCACCTTCGCCGCATCCCCCATTTGGGAGAGGTCGCGCAAAATTCGGCGAGCAGAGCCTTCATCCAGGTCGGCTCACGTCTCGCTCTATTCTTGACGCTTGCCGCCGCTGTCGGCCAGCTCATTGGAAAAATATTCTCCGGTCGATTTGAACAGATGACAGGCGCTCTCGTCGAGTCGGAAGGTGAAAGCGACGCAGGCGTCCTCCTCGCGGCAGGCCGCCTCGCAGGCGTCGGGACCTTCGGCGGAGGCCGTCTTATAGCCGGCGCCGGGGAAGGCCTTGGACGGGTAGCGCTCCATGGCGAGCGCGCCGGAGGGCGCGCGCGGAATGCGAATGTCCTCGCGCAGGCCGCTGGTCATGCGCGGATTGAGCGCGAAAGCGACGGCCGCAGATTTGAGGCGGCAGGTGCGATTCCAGCGATCGAAGGCATAGGCCCGGCAATCGGCGCGGCCGCGGCAGGCGGCGACGCAGGCGGGCTGATCGAGCTTGCGCAGAGTGGCGAGCGTCGGCCCCGTGAGGTCGCGATTGTCGAAGCCGCGAAAGGCCGTCGGCTTTTGCGGGCCGATGACGGCGGGCGGAAGCCGCTCCGGCTCCTCCTCCGGCGCGAGCGCTGTCGTCGCCTCCGGCGCTGGCGTCTCCGCTCGCGGCGCGATCTGAGTCGCAGTGGCGATCGCCTCTTTCGCTGGCGGCTCGGACGGCGCTAGCGCGATAGGCGCCGGGCCGCTCGGCGGGAAGGGGGATATCTTCGCGCGCGCGAGCTCTAGATCGGCGTCGATCGCGCGCGCGATCACATAGGCCTTGTCCTCACGAAGCAGCGCCGCGAGCGCCTCCTCGCGCGCTCGGCTCGCCGCGAGATCGCCGAGCGTCGCGCGGGCGCGCGTCTCCAGCTCGCTCGCGGAAGCGTCGAGATGCGCGAGTGCGGCGCGCAGCTCGGGCGGCGCCGCCTCCGAACGCCGCGCCCATTGCGCGGCGCCGATGAGGGCGGCGAAAAGGACGAGCGCTGTGACGATGAGGGCGCGCCCTCGGCGGCGCGGCGGCGGCGGCGCGGCTGCGATGGCGGCGGCCGTTTCCGCCGCTCGCTGCGCCGCGCGCCGCTGCGCCTCGGCGAGGCGCTCCTCCAATTGCTGAATATGTCGGGCGCCTTCGTCGAGACGCTGCTCCAGCTCCTGCGATCGCGCATCGGCTTCCGGGCTCGCGCTCGCGGCGCTCGGCGGCTCCAGCCGCCGCGCGCCGCGCTCCAGCCAGATCTCGAACAATGTGGAGAGATTCGGCTTGGGCGAGGAAATTCCGCGCCGCTCGCGATCGAGCCAAGCGTCGAAATCGCGGGCGAAAGCGGCGAGCACATTCTCGACCGTCGTCTGCTCACGCGCGGCGCGCTGCTCGTAGTGACGGCGCGCGTCGCGCAGCATCGTCGCGCATTCCTCGCGATATTGCGCCTCGACCTCGTCCCATGAACGTCGCGCGTCGGGAGCGCTCGCCTCGCGCCGCGCCACATCGTTCACAGCACCCATCGTCGTCTCCCGCTTCGTGTTCTCGGTCGCTGCGCGATCGCTCGATCACGTTCGGTTTCTAATACGGATTTGCGGCGCTCGTCCAAATCATGCGCCGTCGTCGCGGCGGCGACGACGGAGTTCACGGGCGGTCCCTTGGGACACGGGGGATTTTGCCGCGGGCGGGGCGGGGGCGTTTCGCTCATGACGAATGATCCGATCATGGCGAATCGCGCAGGATGCGATTCGGCGATTCGCCGGGGCTGAAATCGATGATTGAAACACAGCGACGAAAAGCACGCGCAGGGCGAAAAATGCTCGCGTGAATCGAGAGGTCGACGTCGCCATTGGCGGCGACGAACATGTCAATTTCGAGTCGCGCGCCCGCGCCCGTGCAACTTACGGAAAAGCCGGCGCCGACCGCTCGACGATCACGCGCGCAGGACGGCGCGGCCGGAGCGAATGGCGGAGACGATGCGAACGACGATCTCCGAGCCCGTGCGGCGGCTGCGCGCGTCGAATTCCGTCGCCGCCTCGGGCGTCAATATGTCGAGATAGGACTCGGCGATGCGCAGCTTCTCGCTCATCGTGGGATCGACATAGCCGAGCGCGAAAGAGAGCGCGGGCGTGCGCCCGGCGACGACGGTCGCATGATCGTCGGTGACGAGATGGCTCGCATGGAGCGAGCCGCCGATCTCGCAGCGGCCGGCGCTCGAGCTGTTGAAGACCGCGCCTTCCGCGCGCAGATCGCCGCGCACGACCACCTCGGCGCCGCCGAGCGTGACCGTGCGCGCTCTGAGATTGCCGCGCGCCAGCACGAAGGCCGCCGAGCCGTCGAAGGAATTGTCCATGAGATCGCCGTCGATCGTCATATCGCCATCGACGACGAGGCCTGCGATCTTGTCGCACCACATCCATTGATAGAGCTCAATGTCGCCGACATAGGCGAAATCGCCTGGGCAATAGGCGATGCGGAAAGTGGAGAGATCGAAGAGGCCGAGGCTGATCTCGCGATCGAAGCGCAGCTTCTGGCGCGCCTCCTCGAAAGAGAGCAATTCATAGGACCCCGTCTCGATCATTTCCGCCTCCCCGTTTGGTGAGGAGACAATGGCGGGAGCGGAGCCGTAAATCTGTGCGTGAGCGCACAAGACGTTTCGGCCTTCGCATCTCGAAACGCGAAGGCCGGCATCAGCGTTCGGACGTCAGCGCTTCGACATCAGCGTTTCGACATGGGCAGATAGTCGCGCTGCTTCTCGCCCGTGTAGAGCTGGCGCGGGCGGCCGATCTTGGAGCCCGGATCCTCGATCATCTCCTTCCACTGGGCGATCCAGCCGACCGTGCGCGCCACAGCGAAGAGCACGGTGAACATCGTGGTCGGCAGGCCCATCGCCTTCAGCGTGATGCCGGAATAGAAGTCGATGTTCGGATAGAGCTTCTTCTCGATGAAATATTCGTCGTGCAGAGCGATGCGCTCCAGCTCGATCGCCACATCGAGGAGATCGTCCTTCACGCCGAGCTCGGCCAGCACCTCGCGCGTCGTGCGCTGCATGATCTTCGCGCGCGGGTCGTAGTTCTTGTAGACGCGATGGCCGAAGCCCATCAGGCGGAACGGGTCGTTCTTGTCCTTGGCCTTGGCGATGTAGATCGGAATGCGGTCCGGCGTGCCGATCTCGGCGAGCATCTTCAGCACCGCCTCATTGGCGCCGCCATGCGCCGGTCCCCACAGCGAGGCGATGCCCGCCGCCACGCAAGCGAAGGGATTGGCGCCGGACGAGCCGGCGAGGCGCACGGTGGAGGTGGAGGCGTTCTGCTCGTGATCGGCATGCAGCATGAAGAAGCGGTCGAGCGCCCGCGACATCACCGGATTGACCTTATATTCCTCGCAAGGAACGGCGAAGCACATGCGCAGGAAGTTCGACGTATAGTCGAGGTCGTTCTTCGGATAGACGAAGGGCTGGCCGATCGAATACTTATAGGCCATGGCCGCGAGCGTCGGCAGCTTCGCGATCATGCGCGTCGAGGCGACCATGCGCTCGACCGGATCGGCGATATTCGTCGAGTCGTGATAGAAGGCCGAGAGCGCGCCCACCGACGCCACCATCACCGCCATCGGATGCGCGTCGCGGCGGAAGCCCTGGAAGAAGCGCGCCATCTGCTCATGCACCATCGTATGGCGCGTGATGCGATAGTCGAAATCGGCCTTTTGCGTCGCCGTCGGCAATTCGCCGTAGAGCAGCAGATAGCAGGTCTCGAGAAAGTCGCCGTGCTCGGCGAGCTGGTCGATCGGATAGCCGCGATAGAGGAGAATGCCCTCATCGCCGTCGATATAGGTGATTTTCGACTCGCAGCTCGCCGTGGAGGTGAAGCCCGGGTCATAGGTGAACATGCCCGTATCGCCGTAGAGCTTGCGGATGTCGGCGACGCTGGGGCCGATCGTTCCCTCCATGATCGGCAGGCTCACGGTTTTCTCGCCGGTGTGAAAGGACGCTTCTTTTTTCGTCATGGCCCCACCTTCTCGCGTTATCCGTGCAGTTTCGCGGTGCTTCGGCGAAACGCCGCAGCATATTTTACGCCACGCCCGAGCCGCGCTTCCCCCGCGGCTCGATCTCGCCAGCGAAAATCGTTCGAGCGCAGGCGCTTTCGCGCCATGGGCCGCCGCGCCCGCTCGATCGAACGTAAATCGCTTTAAATTCAAACCCTCCTGCGAATGGCCGGCGGAATTGCGTCGGTCGCCGCGCCGTTGCGGCGCATGCGCAGCGGGCAGGGGGAGGCAATGCGGCGCAGCAGAGGACCTCTTTGTGCGTTGCACAAACTATAGCATCCCGCGCCCGCGGTTCAAGCGAGTTGCGCCGCCTGGTCGCGCAGGCGGGCGAGGCTCTCTTCCTTGCCGAGAATCGCCAGCACGTCGAAAATGCCGGGGGAGGTGGTGCGCCCGGTGAGCGCGGCGCGCAATGGCTGCGCCAGATCGCCGAGCTTGACGCCCTGCGCCGCCGCCGTCTCGCGCACGATATTCTCGGTCGCGGCGGCGCTCCACTCCTCGAGCGCGGCCAGCTTTTCCGTCAGCGCGGCGAGATGCGCCTTCGCCGCCGGCGACAGCAGCGCGGCGGCCTTGGCGTCCAGCGCCAGCGGCCGCTCGGCGAAGAGGAAGCCCGAGCCGTCGACCAGCTCGTTGAGCGTCTTGGCGCGCGCCTTGAGGCCGGGCATGGCCGCGGCGAGCTGCGCCTTGCGCGTGTCATCGAGCTTGGCGGCGAGCGCCGCGCCGCCCTCGAGATAGGGCAGAGTGGCGATCAGCGCCTCGAGCAGCTCGGAATCCTCGCTGCTGCGCAGATAATGGCCGTTCATATTCTCGAGCTTCACGAAATCGAAGCGCGCCGGCGAGCGATGAATGCTCTCGAGATCGAAAGCCTCGATCATCTCCGCGGTCGAGAAAAACTCGCGGTCGCCCTGGCTCCAGCCGAGGCGCAGCAAATAATTGCGCAGCGCCGCCGGCAGATAGCCCATGCCGCGATAGGCGTCCACGCCGAGCGCGCCATGGCGCTTCGACAGCTTGGCGCCGTCCGGCCCGTGAATGAGCGGAATATGGGCGAGCTTGGGCGCCTCCCAGCCGAGCGCCTCATAGATGTGCTTTTGCCGCGCGGCGTTGGTGAGATGATCGTCGCCGCGGATGATCTGGGTGACGCCCATATCGTGATCGTCGACGACGACGGCGAGCATATAGGTCGGCGCGCCATCCGAGCGCAGCAGCACGAAATCGTCGATATCCTTGTTGGGGAAGACGACGCGGCCCTGCACGGCGTCCTCGATCACCGTCTCGCCCTCTTGCGGAGTCTTCAGCCGAATGACCGGCGCGACGCCCGCCGGCGCCTCGGACGGATCGCGGTCGCGCCAGCGCCCGTCATAGCGCGGCGGACGGCCCTCGGCGCGCGCCCTCTCGCGCATCTCCTCCAGCTCCTGCGCGCTGGCGTAGCAGCGATAGGCCTTGCCTTTGGCGAGCAGCTCCTCGGCGATCTCGCGATGACGCGGCGCGCGCGCGAATTGAAATACGGCGTCGCCGTCCCAATCGAGCCCGAGCCAGCGCATTCCATCGAAAATAGCGTCGACGGCCGCCTGGGTGGAGCGCTCGCGATCCGTGTCTTCTATGCGCAGCAGAAAGCGCCCGCCGTGGCGCTTGGCGTAGAGCCAGCTGAACAGCGCCGTGCGCGCGCTGCCGATATGGAGGAAGCCGGTGGGAGAGGGGGCGAAGCGCGTGACGACCTGAGACATGAGCGCGGCTGACGGTCCTTGAGAATTTAGAGCGGAGGCCCGTCTAGCACGCTGCGGGCCAGGGGGGAACTGCGGGGGGAGGGGCGCGCCCTGCCTCGGCTTCCGGCCGATGGCGCAACCCTCGCCCTCATGCCGAGAACAGGGGCGTCGAGCGCGGCCTTCGGGAACTCGCCCTCGTGCTTCGAGACGGCTCCTGCGGAGCCTCCTCAGCATGAGGGCGAGGGTTGAGGCCTTTCCCGCATCGCCCCTGCATTCCGGCGCCTCGGCAGAAGCTTTCCTCATCCTGAGGAGCCCGCGCAGCGGGCGTCTCGAAGGACGAGGAAAGCGTCGGGCGGAAACTCCCCACTCACGAGAGAAAATCGAGAATGGGTCGCAGCCACTCCTCGATTTGCGGAAACTGATGCATCAGTTTTTGGATGGTCAGCGCTATGGCGCCGCCTTTTACGCCTATATAGCCCGCGCTCGTGACCGGCACGCCGATCAAAGCGCGTTTGGCCCATTTCGTCAGCTCGGGGCCGACTCCGTCGCCGAGCTTGCCGGCTTCTTTCACTATGCTCTTTTCGGCATGGCTCGCAAAGTTTTTCCCGGCGCGCTTCGCTGTTCCAGCCACGCCGTTCTTTGTAGAGATCGCCGCTTCGGCGATCGTCTTCAACACATTATCGATGCTGGCGACGAGGTCTTCCGCCAGAAGATCGGCGCCCGCGGCGATCGGATCAAAGCGTTCGGCCTGCGCGTCGCGCTGGGCAGCGAGGCGGCTCGCCATCTCACTCACGATCGCCGCGATTTCTTGCTCGACGAATTGCGCCGCCTCGTCTTCGCGTAACGCTTCCGCGAATTCGGCCGCGATGCGCGGCGTCTCCTCGCGCTGCTCGGCGGTGAGGCGGTCCTTTTCGGCGTTCGCCTTGAACTCGCGCCATTTCGGGAATTGTCGCACGGTACGATCGAAGGCGCGCGTAGCGGCGAGATAATCCGCGGCGAGCATGCGCGGCCATTCTTCGACGACGCCCGCGGCGTAAGCGTCGAGCTTTTCTTGCTCATGGGCGAGGCGAAACAATTGCTCCTGCGTCGGGCGTTTCGTCGGAATGAGGTCGGCGAGGCGTCGCAGAGAGGCGGCCGCGCGCTTGTCGATATTCGACTCTGCGTCGAGGCTTTCGACGAGATCGCCGAACTGCCGTTTCAATGCGAGCAAGGCTGCATTAAGAGCGCGAGCGTCGAGTTCTGCGCTGGCGGGCTTTTTCCGAAGGAGGATTTTTCCGTCCTCCGAGATCGGCTCGAGCGCAGCAGGTTTCGGTTCTGGAATTTTTGGCTGTTCGCGCGGCTTCTGTTTCTGCGTCAGGCGCGCGATTTCCTGTGCGAGCAGCGCATTTTGCTCGGCGGGGTCTTTCTCGCGCGGGTCGACGGGCAACGTCGCGAAGAGAAGCTCGATCTCCTCCGAGAGCTCCACGCCGTCGAGGCGGCGTTCGTACCAGTCGAACCAGGGCCGCCAATGCGTTTCCGCGAGGAGATCGCGCAAGAGCCACCAACGCTGTTTTACCCATGTCGGTGCGCCGCTCTGCGACCACAGTGGATCGCCTGCGAGTTCGATCGGGGAGCGACCTGCTTCGAGCGCCGTGACGTCGCCGGAAATAGAACGCCAAATGGCGGCGCCATTGTTGTGGTAGTAGGCCGCAGCCGAGGCCGCGGCCTCGGCTGCGGCGGTAGCAGCGTAGATGTTGTCGGTGACGGCGGTAAAGTCGACAGCGTGGGCGGCGAAGGAGGCGGCGGGATCAGCGGCGTATTTGGCGACGTCGGCGGCACGAAGGCCATTGGTTCGGGCCGGATATTTGATGGCTACACGCGCTACCGCATTAGGCCAAAATATTGCCAGTGCCTCTTGCCCGAATTCCAGCGCTTTCAGTTCCTGAGCCCTTCGCGCCGTCAGTGGCAGGACTCTGAGTGCTGCGCGCGCCGCGATGACTCCCGCTGCTGGCTCCTGCCGATCAGGTGGCTGTGCCTCGAACCATCGCCTCAAGCTCCCTGAGTTGGAAATCCTCGGCTGTTCCTCTTCGTCGTCCAAATTCGACATGAAAAAAAACTCCGCGCCGTAGCGAGGATGGATGCTCGCGAGCCAAAAAGCAAGGTGCGCCGCGCGGACGAGAAGACTCCGATAGTTAACTTTTTTATGGATATATTTCAGCTGGTTGTGCTCAGATTCGTGCTCCTTCCAACCCCACCCCTCCTTGCAACTCCCCCGCCGCGTCCCCACGTCTCGCGCCGCATGATCCGCGGCTGCGCCGAAGGCGCGGCGCCGCATGCTCCCGGCGGAATGCGCCTGGGAGAAAAGGCTTTGAACCGCGCATTCCGCTCAACCATGAGCAAATGAGATGTTTCCCCTCGATTATCCTCTGACGCCGTTCTGGCAGACGAGCCTTCTCGTCGCCGGAGCGGTCGGATCGCTGCTGCTTCTCGCGCTCGTCGGCGGCGCCGTTCGCTATATTCCGAATGATCGGCTCGGCGTTTTGGAGAAGCTGTGGAGCTTTCGCGGCTCGGTCGGCGAAGGCTTCATCGCGCTCAAAGGCGAGGCGGGCTTTCAGCCCGATGCGCTGCGCGGCGGCTTTCATTTCTTCGTCCCCTTCCAATATCGCGTGCATCGCGTGCCGCTGGTTTCTATTCCGCAGGGACAGATCGGCTATGTCTATGCGCGCGACGGCGCCGCGCTCGCGCCGGAGCAGACGCTCGCGTCCAATGAGAAGGCGTCCGATTTCGAGGATGTGCGCGGCTTTCTCGTGCAGGGCGGGCAGAAGGGGCCGCAGCGCAAGATTTTGCGCGAGGGCGTCTACGCCATCAATCTCGCGCAATTCGTCGTGCTGACCGCGGCGCGCAATTACGCGGTGACGCTGGCGTCCAACGACGATGAGCTATTCGCGCGCACGGCGGCGATCATCGGCGCGCGCCATGGCTTCGAGCCCATCGTCATCAAGGACGAGCAGGACGTGCTCGGCGTCGTCACCGTGCATGACGGGCCGGCGCTGCGCGAAGGCGAGATCATCGCGCCTTCCGTCGGCGGCGAGGCCTCCGATCCGAGCTTTCACAATAATTTCCAAAATCCCGAAGCCTTCTTGCGCGCCGGCGGCTTTCGCGGGCGTCAGCATCAGGTGCTGGTCGACGGCAGCTATTACATCAATCGCCTGTTCGCGACGGTGGAGCTCGTCCCCAAGACGATCGTCGACGTCGGCACGGTCGGCGTCGTCGTGTCCTATACGGGCGCGAGCGGCGTCGATATTTCGGGCGACGATTATCGCCATGGCGAATTGGTGGCGCCCGGCTGTCGCGGCGTGTGGAGCAAGCCGCTGCTGCCCGGCAAATACGCCTTCAACACTTATGCAGGAAAAATCATCGCGGTGCCGACGACGAATTTCGTCCTGAAATGGACGGCGGAATCGACCGGCCCGCATCGTCTCGATGAAAATCTCTCGGAGATCGCGCTCATCACCAAGGACGCCTTCGAGCCGTTGATGCCGCTCTCCGTCGTCGTCCATATCGATTATATGAAAGCGCCGCTGGTGGTGCAGCGCTTCGGCGATGTGAAGCGCCTCGTCGAGCAGACGCTCGATCCCATGGTTTCGGCCTATTTCAAAAATATCGGCCAGACCAAGACGCTGATTCAACTTTTGCAGGAGCGCAGCGACATTCAGAGCCGCTCGAGCGAGGAGATGCGCGCCAAATTCGCCGGCTATAGCCTCGATCTGCAGGAGGTGCTGATCGGAACGCCGCGCGCCGACAAGGAGCGCGGATCGTCGGCGATCGAGTCGATATTGGCGCAGCTGCGCGAGCGGCAGATCGCGGTGGAGAAGGTGGAGACCTATCGGCTGCAGGAGGCCGCCGCGGCGCAGGAGAGGAGCCTGCGCGAGAAGCAGGCGCTCGCCGAGCAGCAGGCCAATATCACGGCGTCGTCGCTCGCCATTCAATTGCGCGAGAACGAAGGCAAGGCGCGCCTCGCGCAGACGCGCCAGGAGGCGGAGACGATCCAGGTGACGGCGAAAGCCAACGCCGAGCGCGCCCGCGTCGAAGGGCAGGGCGAGGCGGATCGCATTCGCGCCATCGGCTTCGCCGACGCCGAGAAGATCAAGGCCGTAGGCCTCGCGCAGGCGGAGGCGACGGAGAAGCAGGTCGCCGCCTATGGCGGGCCGGAGTATCAGCTCAACTCGACCGTGCTGCTGCGCTTCGCCGAGGCGATCGAGAATGGCAAGCTGCCGCTCGTTCCCGGCATTGTCGTCGGCGGCGGCGACGGCCGCGCCAATGGCGGCGGGCTCGTCGAAATGCTGCTCGCCATGCTGGTCGCCGAGAAGGGAGAGGCGCGAAAGGGGCTTCCCCCGGCGTAACATCCGGGTGCGCGCTCGCGTATAGGCTGCGGACGGGCGGCGGCCGTGGCGTCGCCGCCCGTCTTTCCGCGCTTTTGCGGGCTCTGAAACAGAGGATTTCGCTATGACGCTTCGCTTCGCTTCCGTGCTTTTCTCCGCCGCGCTCCTCGCCACGCCGCTTTTCGCCGCCGAGAAGCACGCCTTCACGCCGCAGGGCTTCGAGGCGGCGCAGACCGCCGGCAAGCCTATTCTCGTCGAGATTCACGCGCCTTGGTGCCCCACCTGCAAGGCGCAGCAGCCGATCCTCGAAAAGCTCGAGAAAGACGCCAAATTCGACGCTCTGCAGGTCTTCCATGTTGATTTCGACAGCCAGAAGGACGCGGTGCGCGATTTCCACGCGACGACGCAGAGCACGCTGATCGTCTTCAAAGGCAAGAGCGAGACCGGCCGCTCGGTCGGCGACACCGGCGCCGCCTCCATCGCCGCTCTGCTCGACAAAGCGTTGTGATGACGCTCGATCTCGCGGGAGCGAGCCTCGCCTTTCTGGCGGGGCTCTTCTCCACCCTCTCGCCCTGCGTGCTGCCGCTGCTGCCGATCATTCTCGGCGCAGCGGGCTCCGAGCACAAGCTCGGGCCGGCGGCGCTGGCGCTCGGCGTCGCCAGCTCCTTCGTCGCCATCGGCCTGTTTCTGGCGCTCCTCGGCTTCGGGGCCGGCATAGACGGCGACAGCCTGCGCTTCGGCGCGGCGCTGCTGATGGTGGCGCTGGGCGTGCTGCTGGCGGCGCCGGCGCTGCAAGTGAGGATCGCCGCCGCCGGCGGTCCGCTCGCCGATTGGATCGAGCGCCGCTTCTCCGGCTTCTCGACCCATGGGCTGCGCGGCCAATTGGCGCTCGGCCTGCTGCTCGGCGCGGTGTGGAGCCCCTGCGCCGGGCCGACTCTCGGCGCGGCCTCGCTGCTCGCCGCGCAGGGCCAGAATCTCGGCCAGGTCGGGCTGGTGATGGCGTTCTTCGGCCTCGGGGCGGGCCTGCCCTTGGTCGCGCTCGGCGCCGTCTCGCGGAGCGTTTCGATGCGGCTGCGGAATTCGCTGCTCGTCGGCGGCAAATGGGGTAAGGGCGCGCTCGGCGCGGCGCTCGCCTCCATCGGCCTCTTGATCGCCACCGGGCTGGACAAGCCGCTGGAGGCGGCGCTGGTCTCCGCCTCGCCGGAATGGCTGACCGGCCTGACGACGCGTTTTTGATCGTCGCGGCGCTCGCGCGCTCGGCGGTTTCGGATATAGCATGAGCTGGACCTTGCTCGCTGCGATATTCGAGGCCTTTGGTGAGTTGGAGCGCGAAAGCCGTCGCCGGCGCGGCCGATCGGGCGCGGGGCGTCATCCGCCCCGCTTCGTCGGCCGCTTTCGCGTCGCTCGCCGCCGCCGCCCGCGCCGCGCTGGAAGAAGAGATCGCGCTGCGGCGGCCGTTTCTGTGGCTGCCCGTCGCGTCCGGCGCCGGCGTCCTTCTCTATTTCGCGGCCGATCGCGAGCCCTCGTTCGCCGCCTCGGCGGCGGGCGTCGTCATTCTGGCGGCGCTGTCCTTCTTTTTGCGCGCGCATAGGGCGGGGGCGCTGCTTCTGCTGCTCGCCTGTCTCTCGGCGGGCTTCTTCGCCGCCGTCTGGCGCGCCGCGCGCGTCGATGCGCCGATCGTCTCACGCGCCGGCGTCGGCTTTCTCACCGGCTTCGTCGAGGAGCTGGACCCGCGCCCCAATGGCGCGCGCTTCATTCTGCGCATCGCCAGCGCGGAAGGACTGCCCAATGACGTCGCGCCCTTTCGCGTTCGGCTGACGACGCGGGGCGAGGCGAAATTTTCGGCCGGCGATTTCATCGCGCTGAAGGCGCGCGTGCTGCCGCCGGCCCATGCCGCTCTGCCGGGCGGCTATGATTTCTCGCGCGACGCATATTTCGCCGGCCTCGGCGGCGTCGGCAATGCGCTCGGCCGCATCGACGTCTTGCCGCCGCCCGATCCTGCGCTAATGTCGCTGCGCTTCTTCGCCGCCGTCGATCGGCTGCGCAATGCGCTGGCCGCGCGGGTCTATCGCGCGCTCGGCGGCGACACCGGCGCCATCGCCGCCGCAATGGTGACGGGCAAGCGCGATTTTCTGAGCGAGGAGGCGAAAGAGCTGATCCGCCGCGCCGGCATATTCCACATCATCACGATATCCGGCGTGCAGATGACGCTCGTCGCCGGCATTTTCTTCGTCGGGCTGCGACGGCTGCTGGCGCTCTCGCGCACGCTGGCGTTGAATTATCCGATCAAGAAATGGGCGGCCGGCGTCGCCATCATCGGCGCTGTTCTCTACGACATCGGCACCGGCTCGCGCGTCGGCACGGAGCGCGCGCTCATCATGACGACGATCATGCTGATCGCCGTTCTCTTCGATCGGCCGTCGCTGTCCATGCGCAATCTGGCGCTGGCGGTTTTCTTCATCGTCACCTTCCAGCCGGAGGCGCTGCTCGGGGCCAGCTTTCAGCTCTCCTTCGCCGCGGTGGCGGCGCTGGTCGCCGTCTATGAGGCGCGCGGCGCGCTCATCGAGCGTCGGCGCGAGCCGCCCGCCTTCGGCCGAACGCCGACGCGCTTCATGCGCTGGCGCGAGAATATGGGCGAGCTATTGCTGCGCGGGCCGGCGGCGCCGATCTTCGCGACTCTCTGCGCCACATCGGCGACGGCCTCCTTCATGGCGGACGATTTTCACGAATTGAGCCCCTATGTGCTGATCGGCAATCCGCTGACGCTCGCCATCATCGAATTCTTCGCCGTGCCGGGGGCGCTGCTCGGCGCCTTTCTCTATCCTCTCGGCCTCGACGGTCCGGTCTGGCGCTATGTCGGCTTCGGCATCGATCTCGTCACCGCCATAGCGCGGCTCATCGGCGCCGCGCCCGGCGCCAGCCTGCCGGTGAAGAGCTTCGCGCCTTTCGCGATTATTTTCCTGTCGCTCGCGGTTCTCTCGCTCGTGCTGTGGCGGACATGGCTGTTCCGGGCGACGGCCATTCCCTTCGCCATGCTCGGCCTCTTCGGCGCCGCCAGCGGAGAGGGCTTCGATCTCGCCGTCGCGCCCGGCGGCGACGCCGCGGCGCTACGCCTGCCCTCGGGTGAGCTGGCGCTGCTCGGCCGCGGAAAGCTCTCCTTCGTCGGCGAGCAATGGCTGCGCGCCGACGCCGACGCCAGAGCGCCGGCCGACGCCCGCGTCTCCTGTGACGATCTCGGCTGCGTGGCCAAGGCGATCGACGGCCGCGCCGTCGCGCTGGCGACGGACCGCAAGGCGCTGATCGAGGATTGCGCCCGCGCGGCGATCGTCATCGCGCCCTTCTATGCGCCGGAGGGCTGCGGCGCGCCGATCCTGCTCGATCGCCGCAAGCTCGCCGAGACAGGCGCGGCGACGCTGCGCTTTGTCGGCGAGCGAGTGGAATGGCGAACCGCCCGCGCCCCGGGCGAGGACCGCCCCTGGTCGCGCGCGCCGAGGCGGAGGGCGGCGAGCGCGTCGCCTTCCGGCGCGGAGCCGCCCCTCGAGGAGGAGGAGCGGCTGAACTGAATCAGACGCTCTCCAGCGTCTTGGCGCATTCGGCGATGAAGGGCACTGACTTCCAGGCGTCGTCCATTCTGCCGAGAGATTCGAAGATGATGTCGATCACGCGGGACAAGGACATTTCGCGGGGCGCGTATTGGGGCTGCTTGAGCCAAGTGAAGCCGCCCTCGAAGCCGAAACGACGCGCGATCTCGGGATAGACGGGCCATACTTCCGAGATAGCGAGCCTATCGGGCTGTGTCCGGCGCAGCGACTCGGAGCGAGCGAAGGCCTCTTCGTCGAGAAAGCGCCCCTTCAGCGCGTTCCGAGCAATGTCGACCAGAACGAAGCTGCGAGGGTGGTGGCAGATATAGAAGAAATCGCGCTGCGTTTCCCAATAATCGAACGCATCTTGTAGCCCAATTCCATATTTGCCGAATTCGGCGACGAGGCGGCTTCTGTCGGTCTTATACAGGTCGAAATAGCCGAGCTTCTCATAGACGTCTTCGCGGAAGAGCGCCTGCGTCTCCTCCGCGGTCTTACCGATCGCCCGCGCGCCCAGCGCGATCAGAGAGGTCTGCGTGTGCGGCGCGCCCTCGCTGAACGGTCCCCAGAAGCCATCCAGGATGGCGACGTCTGGATGCAGGCCGCGGAAATACAGCTCTGGAATGATCACGCGTTCGGCGTTGGGATTGAGCGCGCTCGCCAGGCGGAGCCCGTCGAGCGGCCAGCCGATATAGAGATCGCACTCTTTGAGATATTTCTCGAACTCGGGCTTCTCGCCGGTCTCGAGCCATCGCTCCGCCTCGTTGAATCCGGCGGCCTTGATCGTCCAATCGGGGAACAGCGTCTGGACCACCTCGTAATAGGTGGAGGTCGCGCAATTCGAAATAATGATGACCTTCATCTCAGAACCCTATGTTCGTGCCGTATTTCTCTTCGTCGCAGATGATGCGGCCCGCATAGGACTGGTCCAGCACGCCGCTCGCGGCGGCCGGCTTCGTCGGCGGGACGACTGGCTCTGACGTCTGGCCGAAATAGGCGGCCTTGAAGACGCGCATGACATGGGAGACGCCGATTTCGGGCACAGTGCGCTTATTGCTGTCGTAATATTTTCCATTGTTGAAATGGCTGGAGATAATCTCGTAGGACGGGAAATAATAGACATTCTCGACAGAGTTCTCGACGCTGCCGCAGACGGCGCGCAGCACCGACTTGCTGTAGACGGTCGCCGACAGCACATGCTCATCGGTGTAGGTCGCCGTGAGCGGCACTGGCGAGACGGTCAGAATGACGCGCGCGCCTGGATTGATCTTGCGCAGCCCGGCCAGGAACTCCTCGAGATCGGCCTTCACCTCCTCATAGGAATAGCGATGGAAGACGGCGGCGGAGGCCTGTGGATCATCCGTCGTGACGCCGGGATGAATGGGCAGAACGAACTGGCCGTCCGGCGTCGTCCAGCCCTCGATGAGCCCGAGCGTGAAGACGAACACGGTGCAATCGGTAAACACGCGGCGCACAGCCTCGAGATGCGCGCGCCGCGCGGCGGCGACTTCCTCCGCGCTCGTGAAGCCTTCCGTATAGGTCGTTGGACGAAAAGCGTCGACCAGGCGTCCGTCGGGACGCGGCAGCGCCAGCGGCGGTAGGCTCAGCTGGCCGGTGGCCTCGAGCAGAAGCTGGCGAAGCTGGGCGACCGTATAGATATTGCCGTAGCGCGCCGAGAACACCGGCTGATCGGCGGGGCTCGCCTCGGTCTGCAGGAAGCGGACGCCCGGCATCGCCTCTATGTAGCGGGACACGTGCTGCGCGAAGCAGCTGCCCGCGGTCGCTATGCGGTCTTCCTCGCCGATGAGAAATTTCTTGTGCGGGATCGGGCTGACATCCTCGGGAGGGAGGTCGGCGACAGCCGTGCGCCAGAATTGGGAAGGCCCCTTCGTCGCATATGGATTGCCCATCGGATCACCTCATGAAAGTCGTGGCGACCCGGTCGTCCTTCGGCGCCGCGAATAGCCGACGTTCGAAAGAGATGAAGGCGAGGGCCGCCGCTGCGCATCGTCCCGACTTGTGCGGTGCAATGGGCATATCGACAGCGGAGGACGAAGGCAAGCCCGCCGTAGGGCTCGCCTTTTTTCATTCCGATCGTCGCTGGTCGGCCGGGGGAGGGATCAGTCGTGCGGCTCGCGTCCGCCGGAGGACTGGCTGCGGCGCTCGCTCACCGGCCGCGCGGCGCGGCGCTCGACGCTCGGCCGGCCGTGCTTGCTGGCGCGCTCCAGCGCCGCGAGGCGGCGTCGGATGGGCTCATCGAGATCGGGAGAACGGGCGAGGGGACGGAAGTCGTTCTTCGAATAGGGATAGCGGCTGGCGCCGTGGAAGATCTCGACGCCGTGAGTCGTCATCACGGCGTCGCCTCGCCGCAGCGTCGGGTCGAGATAGATCGCCTCGATCGAGCTCTCATTGGTCTGGCCGGCGTGGCAGGAGCATTCCTTGTCCTTCTCGCCCTCGTTCTTGCGCTGCAGGGACGCCATCAGCCGCGCATAGGTCGCGCCGCCGCGCGCCGCCACGGCGTCCTCCATCTTGTCGGAGCCGCCGCGCATCACATAGAGCGTCGTGCGCGCGCCGGGGCAGAGGCGCCCGCAGGCGCGCTGGTGGCTCGCCGTGTCATTGGCGCTCGAATAGAGGCCGACGGGGAAGAAATAGCCGTCGCATTCGCGCACGCAGTAGGAGCGTCCGCCGGCCGCGGTCTCCGTATAGACGGAGCGCTCCGGCTCGCCGCCGCCGCCGCGGGAGGCTCTGCGCGTGGGCTCGCCCCGGCGCTCTCTCGGGACATAGACGCGACGCTCCTGCTGGGCGGCGCCATGGCGCCGGGCGTGGCCGTGGCGGCGATAGCTCGGATAGGCGCCGGCGCCATAGTCCGAGTAGCCGCCGCCTCCGCCGCCGAACAATTGCTGGAAGAAATCCTGGGCGAATGCGGAAGAAGGCTCTAGCGCCGCTATGAGAAAGGCGAGGATCAGGCCGCCGACAGCGGCGAGGCGACGTCGGGAGCACTCCCGCTCGCCGCTTTTACGCGAAGACATGACGCGGCACCTGTTTTGACGCAACTCCCCCTTAGATGGAGCGTGATCGCAAGAGACAAGCCGTCCGGTCCTCGGTATCTCGCCGTCTGCGTCTCAGGCGTCCTGCGCGGCGCGGCGCGACGCCGTGAGCAGAGCGGCGATCAGCGCCTCGGTGCGGAAGGGCTTTTCGACGATCGGGCGCGCGGCGTGGGCCGAAGGCAGGGCCGAACGCCCATAGCCGGTCGCGAAGACGAAAGGGACGCCCATAGCCGCGAGGCGATCGGCGACCGGCTCCACGCTCTCGGCGCCGATGCGCAGATCGAGCAGGGCGACGTCGAATTGCACGTCGGCGATGTCCCGCAACGCGACGGCGACGGTCTGGGCCGAGGCCACGACGCGGAATCCATGCTCGACGAGCGTCTCCTCGAGCGCGAGCGCGATCAGCGGCTCATCCTCGACGACGAGCACGCGCCGACCGAGCGCCGCCTCCGCGCTCCAATGTTCTGTCCCCATCTCGGCCCCCACGCTCGCGAGGGTGGGGTCGATTCCGGGCCTCTGTCCAGAGCGGGAAAGCGCGGGCCGCTATCGCGCCCGCAGCGCGGCGAGCGCCCAGATCGCCAGCGCCAGCCAGCTTCCGATCGTCAGCGAGCCGCCGATGGGCGCCGCGTAAGGAAACAGCCGATCGCCCGTGAAGCTGCGGGCGGCGAGGTCGCCGGAAAACAGCGCGACGCCGGCGATGAGGGCGAAGCTCGCGCCGCCGAGCCAGCGCGCGAGCGGGGGCTTTGTCGCCAGCAGCGCGCCGAGGCCGAGCGCCGCCGCCGCATGGATCATCAGGAAGCGGCTCGCCGTCTCGAGATTGGCGGCGTTGGAAATATGCGCGCTCGCGGCCGCGAGCGCGACGCCCGCAGCGCCCGAGAGCGCAGCGAGAAAGACGATGAGAAGGCTCGGGCGCTGCATTAGATACTCGTTATAAATGCAAGCAGAACAACGATAATCCTGCTCATGTTGATGTTCTGGATGAGGTCTTTGGCCGCAGGGCTCGCGCTTCGCGGCGAAGGCCAGGATAGGCTTTGGAGAGCGAGCCTGAAGGCTCGCGGTCCAGGAAGCGTTTCGGACCGCGAGCCTTCAGGCTCGCATATCTCGCTCGGCGCGGCCTCTCAGTAGGCGTTCTCGGTCTTCAGCAGCGCGATCGGCGTCAGCGCGAGAATATAGATATCGAGCAGGATCGACCAGTTCTCTATGTAGTAGAGATCGCATTCGACGCGCTTCTGGATCTTCTCGGGCGTGTCGGTCTCGCCGCGCCAGCCATTGATCTGCGCCCAGCCGGTGAGGCCGGGCTTGACGCGATGGCGTGCGAAATAGCCGTCGACGACCTCGTCGTAGAGATGCTCGGCGGCGCGCGCATGCATGGCGTGGGGACGGGGTCCGACCAGCGACAGATTGCCCTGGAACACGACATTGAACAGCTGCGGCAGCTCGTCCAACGAGGTCTTGCGGATGAAGCGGCCGACGCGGGTCACGCGCGGATCGCCCTTGGTGACGAGCTTGGCCGCGGCGGGATCGAGCTTGTCCGCATACATGGAGCGGAATTTATAGACCTCGATCTTCTCATTGTTGAAGCCGTAGCGCGTCTGGCGGAACAGCACCGGGCCGCGCGAATCGAGCTTGATGGCGAGCGCCACCGCCGCCATCACGGGCGCGAAGAGCAAAAGGCACAACGCGCCGACGATCTTGTCGAAGGCGGATTTGATGAGCACGTCCCAATCGGCGATCGGCTTGTCAAAGACGTCGAGAACCGGAACATTGCCGATGTAGGAGTAGGAGCGCGGGCGAAAGCGCAACTTATTGGTGTGCGCGGCGAGCCGAATGTCGATCGGCAGCACCCAGAGCTTGCGCAACATTTGCAATAGGCGCGTCTCGGCCGAGATGGGTAGGGTGAAAATCACGAGATCGAGCCGCGTGTGGCGCGCGAATTCGACGAGATCGTCGATCGTGCCGAGCTTGGGATAGCCGGCGACGACGTCCGGCGAGCGATCGTCGCGGCGATCGTCGAACACGCCCAATATGCGCAGATCGCTGTCCTGCTGCGAGGCGGCGAGCGCGCGCAGCACGGGCTCGGCCGCCGGGCCGCCGCCCACGACGACGGTGCGACGGTCGAGCTTGCCCTGCTGCGTCAGCGAGCGCACCACGGCGGCGACCGCGAAGCGCTCCGCCGCCAGCACGGCGAGACCGCCCGCGTACCAGCCGAGCAGCCAGACGCGCGACAGAGCGTTGTCGAGCTTCAGGAAGAAGATCGCCGCGAGCGCCGCGAGAAAGACGAGGGTCCAGCCGCCGGCGAGCTTGAGCCCCTGGCCGATGGGCGTGCGAAAAGCGGCGGGCGTGTAGAGATCGAGCGCCTGCCAGGCGACGACCGCGAGCAGCGCCATTCCGGGGATGACGATGAAATATTCGAAGCCATAGCCATAGCCCGGCGCGACGTGCAGCCGATGCACGGCGAAGCCGGTCGCGGTGATCAGCGCGAATTCGAGAATGCGGACGAGGCCCGCCAGCACGACCGGCGAATAGGCGGGAATCGGCCGCGCGTCGGCGGAGATTTCCGCCAGCCGCGAGGCGGCGCGACTATCGTCATTGGCCGGCGCGGCCGCTTTGATGTCGCGTAGGGCGAAAGCACACATGACGTCACTCCACTCATCAGGCCCGCTGCGGCAGAACGGCCTCCGCGGCGCTGCGATGTCCGGCGGCCTCCAGCGCTTCGCGATATCCGCGCAGCACGGCCTCGACCATTGCAGTCAAAGAGAAATTTTCTGCTACTCGTTCAGCGAGCTGGCCGGCGGCGCGCCTCCGCGCCTCCTCGTCCATGCCGCTCGCGGCGATCATCGCGCGCGCCAGCGCCGCCGGATCGTCGCTCTCGACGAGACGATTCGCATGCTCGCCGAAAATCTCTGGAATGCCGCCGACATTGGTGGCGATCAGCGGCGTGCGCGCGGCGATGGCCTCGAGCACGATATAGGGAAGCGACTCGGCCCGGCTCGGCACCACCAATATGCGCCCCAGCCGCAGCGCCTCGCGCGCCGGCATGGGCGGCGCGAAGGAGAGACGCTCGCTCACGCCGAGCCTTTCGGCGCAGGCGCGCAGAGCCGCTTCGTCCGGCCCGGAGCCGACGAGGGCGAGCCGCGGCGCTTCTCCGGTCGCGTCGCGAATGAGCGACAGCGCCTCGATCAGCGTGTCCACGCCTTTGAAGCGGCGCCATTCGCCGACATAGAGAAAATCCGCCGCTCCGGCGATCGGGGTGATCGGCTCGAGCTCCTCCGGCCGCAGCCCATTGGGCACGACGCGGGTCGCAGCGCGGGAGAAGCCGATCGCTCTCGCGAAGCGCTCTTGCGCATAGGCGCTCTCGAAGGGAATGAAATCGGTGACGCGCTCCAGCGCCTTCTCCACCGAGAGATAGAGACGATTGACGAGCGCGTCGGGATCGTAATGGAGGCTGCCGCCATGCGGCGTGTAGACGCGAATATGCGGATGCGGCAGCGTCGGAAACAAGGGCAGCAGCGCCGGCAGGCGCGCATAGAGCCCGCCTTTGGCGCCGTGGCCATGCACGACATCGGGCGCGAGCCGCTTCAGCGCCATGGCGATGCGAAAGGCGACGATCGGATCGCTCCAGCTCGGCAGCCGGCGCATGCACAGACGCGTGACGCCGAGCTCCAGCGAGGGCTCGAGCATTCGCAGCGTCGCCTCCGCGCGCTCGCCGCCGGTGGAGGAATCGGCGATGACGCCGACCGCATGTCCGCGCGCCGCCTGGGCGCCGGCGAGATCGACGACATGACGAAAGAGCCCGCCGATCGGCGCGCGCATCACATGCACGATGCGCAGCCGTCCGGGGCTCTCGTCGTCGCTCGTCTGGCTCTGCCGGTTCTCGCGCATCTTTCTTCTTAGAAAATCCGTTCGCGAACAGTGATCGTGTCTCCTGGCCGGACCGCCTGCAGCAAAGGCACGCGGCCGGTGACTGGAACGCCGCCGTAGTCGCGCGTCAAATCGACCTCGCCTTGATAGCCGCGCGGGTTGAAGCCGCCGGCTATGGCGATCGCCTTCTGCACGGTGAGACCCTCGACGAAAGGATATTGTCCGGCGCTCATCACTTCTCCGAGCACGAAGAAGGGACGATACGCCTCGACTTCCACCGAGACGCGAGGATCGCGGACGAATCCGTTGCGCAAACGTGCGGCGATTTCATGTTGCAGCGCCTGGGTCGTGAGGCCGGCCGCCGGAACGATGCCGATGAGCGGCATCGAAATATGGCCGGAGCCGTCGACCGTGTAGCTGTTGGAGATCGCATCCTGGCCGAAGACGATCACGCGAAGCCGATCGCCTGCCGCGAGCGTGTAGGGCTCCTCGGTCGAGGAGGTCAAAAGCTCTGGAACATAGGCGCCCGGCAGGGCGCATCCCGACAATGTCGCGCACATCATCAGCCAGAACAGGAGAAAGCCATATCTCGGCATTTAGAATCTCGGGCTCGAGGAACAGCTAAAGAACGTGTCCCGGGGAAATTTTTTAACGGTTCATGGTTAACAAAGCCTGATCGCCGCGGGCCGCTTCGTCGCCTCTCGAATGGCGCCGTCTCGCCGCGGTTAACCCCGCGGAAACCATAATCTCGGTACAAGGTCCGAGCGCCAATTGGAGTTCGCGAGATGAGTTTCGGCCACCCTCACGATGACGCGGGGAGCCCCCGGGGCGAGACGGGACGCGCGATTTCGCGCGAGGTCCCGCAGACAGACGTCTCGACCGGCGAGATCGATCTCGGGCAGATCGCCGGCGCCTTGTCGCGTCGCCGCCGCATCGTGATCGGCGTGACGCTCGCCGCTTTTCTCGGCTCGCTCGTCTTCGTCAATGTCGTCAAGCCGCGCTACACGGCCGAGGCGCGCGTGCTGCTCGAGAATCAAGAGAGCTATCTGACCCGCGCCGACAAGGAGCGCTCCGACCCCACCGCGGCGCCCGACGCCGAAGCCGTGCAGAGTCAGATTCAAATGCTCACCTCGCGCGATCTCGCGCGGCGCGTGCTGAAATCGCTCGATCTGCAAGGCAATTCCGAATTCGATCCGATTGCCAACGGTCTCGGGCTCGGCACGAAGATCGGCGTGATGCTGGGACTGACGCGCGATCCTTCCAAGCTCGCGCCGGAAGAGCGCATGCTGGACGCCTATTTCGACAAGCTGCTCGTGCTGTCTCCGACCAAGACGCGCGTGCTGCAGATCGAATTTTCCGCGCGCGATCCCGATCTCGCGGCGCGCGCCGCCAACGCCATCGCTTCCTTCTATATAGACATTCAGCGTGAGGCGAAGCGCGAGAACGCTCGCGACGCCGCGCAATCGCTGAGTCCGCTGGTCGCCGATCTGCGCGAGCGGCTCGGCCGGGCCGAGGCCAAGGTGGAGGCCTTCCGCTCGCGTTCCGGCCTCTTCGCCGGCACGAATAATATGACGATCGCCACGCAGCAGCTCGGCGACCTCACCAATCAGCTCTCCATTTCGCGCACGGCGCAGGCCGACGCCGAGGCGAAAGCGAAGCTGGTGCGCGACATGCTGCGGCAAAATCGCGTGGGAGAAATTCCCGACGTCGCCAATAATGAGATGATCCGCCGCATCGGCGAGCAGCGCGTGTCGCTGCGCGCTCAGCTCGCGCTCGAATCGCGCACGCTGCTGCCCGGCCATCCGCGCATAAAGGAGCTGCAGGCGCAGCTCGCCGATCTCGACGCCGATTGGCGCCGCGCCGCCGAGCGCACCGCGCGCACATTGGAGAATGAGGCGCATATCGCCTCCTCCCGCGTCGAGAATCTTTCTCGCGCGATGGACGAGCAGAAGCGCGTCGCCGGCGCCGCGGGCGCGGATGAGGTGCAGCTGCGTGAGCTCGAGCGCGCCGCGCGCGTGCTCAAGGATCAGCTCGAGGCGGATTCGGCCAAATATCAGGAAGCACTGGCGCGCGAGGGTCCGAAAGCTTCGCCCGCCGACGCGCGCGTCATTCAGCGCGCCGTCGCGCCGCCGATTCCCTCCTTCCCGAAAAAGGTTCCGATCACCGCCTTTGCGACGATCGCCGCCTTTGTTCTCTCCGCGGGATCGATCGTCGCGATCGAGCTGCTGAGCGGCCGCGCGCGCGCCGCGGCGCCGCTTCCGGTGCCGCGCCTCGAGGAGCGCGACGACGCGGAGCTGGAGGCGCCGCCCAAGGCGCGCATCGCCGCCGATCGGCGCGAGCCGACCTTTGTGGAGCCCGAAGAAGAAGAGGAGCAGGCGCCGCCTCCGAAGATGGCGAGCCTCGCCGCCGAGCCGCGGACGCGCCTGTCGCCCTCGCGCACGCCCAAGCTCGAAAGCAGATCGACGCGCGCCTATCGATCGAGCGTCGTCGGAAAGATCGACGCGGCGCGCATGGCGACGCTCTCGGTGAAAGTTCTGCTGGTCGGCTGCGCCGACGCCGAGCATAGTTTCGACAGCGCGGTGACATTGTCGCGCGCGCTGGCGCGGCGCGGCCTCGCCATTATCGTCGCCGCCGATGCGCAGGAGCGCGGCGAGCTCTATGATCGGCTGATCCCCGATGTCGATCGCGCCCGGCCGCTCGGCCTCGCCGATCTTTCGAGCGGCGCCGCGACCTTCGCCGAGGCCATTCATCGCGACGCGGATTCGCGTTTGCATGTGATGCCGGGCGGCCGCGCCGCGGCGGAATATGATCAGGACGCCGAGCCCGTGCTGGAAGCGCTGGCGCAGACCTATGATTTCATCGTCTTCGCCACGCGCGATTATGATCGCGCCATGTTCCTCGCGCCGTCCTTCGACATCGTTCTGGTGAGCGGCTCCGAGCGCGCGGCCGAGGCGGTCATCGACGAACTGGCGCAAGCGGGCGTCAGCGACGCCTTCCTGCTCGAGGACGAGACCGCTCCCGCCGACGCTTCGGCCGCGTAAAGTCAGCGCGCGAGTCGGCGCAGCTCGGTGAGCTTGGCGAGAAGACGCGGATTCTGCTTCACCGCGCGCTTGGCGCGGGTGAGCGCGGACAGCACGGGCGCCGCGAGCGCGCCGAGCGTTGTCGCCGGAATGAGCGTGTCGACGAGCGCGATCGTCTCGTCGCAGACGGCGTTCTTGTAGCGCGCCTCGCCGACGCCGAGATCGAAGCGCGTGACGCCGCGTGAGAGAAGATCGCGCAGCAGCGAATGCAGCAGCAGATCGCCGGGCGAGGAGCGTGCGATCTCCTCATCCGCCACGAAGGAATTGAGCATCGCCGAAAAGCGCCCGCGATGGGTGAAGCCCGCATAGGTCGCGATGATGCGCGCGTCCAGCGTCAGCGCATGGACCTCGAGCGCGCCGCCGCAGAGGCCGAGCACGAAATCGCGCATGGCGCCGCTCGCAAAGGAGGGATCCTGCAAGCGCTCGGCCTTTTGCGCGAGCAGCGCCTCGAGAATTTCTGTCGCGCGCGCGCCCGTCGCGTCATGCTCGAAGACGAGCGCGCCCATCTTCTCGAGCCGCGCCTGCTTCTTGCGCAGCTTCTTGCGCGTATCGGCGGAGAAGCGCGCGTCGAGCTCGCTCGCTGTCGCAGGAAGGCTCGTCCCATAGGCGAAGCTCGGGCTCGCGCTCGAGCCGGGCAGGGCGAGCGGATTGGCGACGCCCTCGAAAGTCTGCGGCTGATTGGCGAGACGATAGAGATCGACGCCGCCGGCGCGCGCGGCGCGGCGCAGCAGAGCGCGAAGCGCGGCGGCGTCGAGACGCGCATCGGCGGCGAAGAGGCCGAGATTGAAATTGCTCTCCTTGCCGCCGAGAAATTGCGCGATCCGCAGCGGGCCGAGACGCGATGTTGCGAGCGCGAGCAGCGCGAGAGGGCGCGCGTTCTCGCCATGCCTCGCGACGACGATCATCGGCGTGAGGCCGCGCGCGCGTCCGAATGTCTCGAACCAATCGCGCGCGAATCCGAAAGATTGATAGGCGCTGGCCGGCGCATTGGCGAACAGAACCTCCCAATCCGCGCGCGCCGCCTCGAAGGAGGCGAAGACGTCGAGCGAGATTGCGTCCACGGACGTCTCTGGTCGCGACAGATCCATGAGGCTTTCTTCTGTGAGATTCTCTGCCCTTGCATTAACCATATCGTCGCCGCATTGCTGATGTTTGCGCTTCTTCGCGACACTAGCAAGGAAAGGTCAACGAGACCTCGAGATGGTGGGCGCAGAAAAAGAAATGCGCGGGAGGCGCGGGGTTGTGACGAAATGGCGTCGAATGGCTATAGAGGCGGGCATGGAGTTCTTCCGCGCGAGCGGCGTGCACCGTCTGGCCGAGCCTTATACGCGCGGGCTGGGCGCGATATTGATGTTCCATCGCGTGCGTCCGCGGCTCGAGCAGGCCTTCGAGCCCAATCAGCCGCTCGAGATCACGCCGGAGTTTTTGAACGCGCTGATCGCGCGGCTGCGTCAGCGCGGCGTCGAGATCGTCTCGCTGGAGACCGCGCTCGCGCGGCTGCGCGAGAGTGAGACGGGAGCGGCCTTCGCGGTCCTCACCTTCGACGACGGCTATCGCGATTTCGTCGAGCATGCGCTTCCGGCGCTGGAGCGCCACAATGCGCCATTCACGCTCTATCTCACCGCAGGTTACGCCGACGCTTCCGCGCGGCTGTGGTGGGTGGAGCTGGAGGAGGCGATCCGGCGCCTCGATCGTCTCGACGTCATCGCCGGCGGCAAGCACATTTGCTGCGCGGCGGCGACGGCGGCGCAAAAGCGCCTCGCGTTCGCCGAGGTCTATGCGCAGCTGCGCGCGGGCGACGAGGCGGAGCTGCTGCGCGTCGTCACCGCTCTTTCCGCCGAGGCGCGGATCGAGCCTCATGCGCTCACGCGGCGTCTCTGCCTCGGATGGAGCGAGCTGCGCGCGCTGGCCGATCATCCGCTGGCGACGATCGGCGCGCATTCGGTGACGCATGCGCGATTGGCCAAGGTGGATTGCGCGGCCGCGATCTATGAGATGGCCGAGAGCCGGCTGCGTCTTGAGTCCGAGCTGCAACGGCCGGTCCCGCATTTTTGCTATCCGGTCGGCGATCCGACCTCGGCGGCGCGACGGGAATTCGAGCTGGCGGCGCGGCTCGGCTTCGCCAGCGCCGTGACGACGCGTGCGGGCATGATCTTTCCCGAGCATCGCGGGCGTCTCATGTCGCTGCCGCGGCTCTCGGTGAATGGACGGCACCAGTCGCTCGCCGCGCTGGACATTCTCCTGTCCGGCGCGCCTTTCGTTCTGATGAACGGAGGCCGCCGCGTTGCGGCGGCCTGATCCAGCTTTATCCAGTCGGTCCAATATCCGATCAGGCGAAGCCGAGACGCTGCGTGAAGCTGCGCCACAGCTCGCCGAGCGATTTCTTCTCCGCGACGGAACGAGCGCGAGCGGCGACGGCGCCGGGCGTGATCGCGCCGGAATAATTGCAATCGCAGAAAATGTGATGCGCCTCGCGCATGGAGAGCTGGAAAAAGTCGATCGCATCGCCGAGCTTGTCGCCCTTCAGGCCTTCCTCGCGAAACGCGGCGTCGCGAAAGGCGATCGACAAGGGCGACTCGTCCTGACGCAGCTTCACGCGTTCCTTCACCGGCACATATTCCATCATCGAGAAAAGGCGGATGCGCCCGACATGCGCTTCGATGAGAGCCGCGAGCCGCTCCAAGCGCGCGCGACGCAGAGACGCCTGGTCGCGCTTCGCCTCGATCGGCTCGACGCCCGCGAGCTTGGTTATTTCTTCGAGAGTCCGGTATTTCATCACGCCCTCCGTCGCCAATGGGGCCTTTCGCCCGACAAAACAAATCCCCGACTCGACTGAACACATTCGACGAAGATTGGTTCCGGCGGCTTTCCGCGGTCGGCGCCGGCACGGCGACGCTCGCGTCGACGGGCGCGATCGTCGCTCTTGCCGGCTCGGACAGCGCGACTAGATGCTTCGCGGGGTTGCAGGACGGGCTGCAGGAACGGAGATCCTCATGTCCATGACCTTCCGAGAGGCGACAGCGCAAGAAAACGCCGCAGTCTATGGCGGTCTCGTCGATGCGGTGGGAGGCATCGCAACGATCGTCCTCGCCGTGTGCGGGCTCGCCGGAATCAATCCGCCGCTCATGGCGGGCATAGCGACGATCGTGTTCGGCGTCGCTCTGCTCATTCAAGGCGGCGCAATGCTGTCGGAATATGCGCAGATCATTTTTCCCGCGGGCGCGAAGGCTGCGAATTTCGAGCATTTCGGAGGCGGCAGCCTCTCGGCCGTCTTCCTCGTGGGAGCGGCGGGAATTGTGCTCGGCGTTCTCTCGCTGCTCGGAATCAATTCCGGCGTGCTGACTCCGATCGCGACCATCGCTTTCGGCACGGCGCTCGTGCTCAGCAGCAACGCCGTTTGGCATCTCTACACGCTGCGTCATGCGCAGGCGAAGAGCGAAGCCGCGCAATCGCAGAATGTCGGCGGCGAGTTTCTGGCGAGCGAGATGGCCTCTGGCTCGGCGGGCATTCAGGCGCTGGCGGGCTTGGCCGCGATCGTGCTCGGCGTTCTCGCCGTCGCGGGCAACAGCAATGATCTCGTGCTCAATCTCGTCGCGCTGCTGGCGCTCGGCGCGACTGTCGTGCTCACCGGCAGCACGCTGAGCGCGACGGTGCTGAGCTTCATGCGTCCGTGGTCGTCGTCGCAATCCTGATCGGGCCGCTCGTCTCTCGGAGCCGTGACGAAAACGGCTCCGGGGGTCGTCGAGCGCGCGAGCGAGTCGCGCCGCGCTTCAGCGCGGCGTCTGATCCTGCGACTCGCTGTCCGACGGCGTGTCGAAGAGATGCAGAAAGGCGCTCTTGTCGGCGCGCAGCTTGCGCAAATGCACGAAAGCGAGCTGCGCCAGCCGACGGTCGCCGAGCGTCGTCAGCACGATGAGCGATCGGCGGCGATCGAGCGGATCGCTCTTGCGCTTGACGAGCTTGGCTTGCTCGAGGCGCGAGACCAGCTCCGCGGCGCTGTGATCGCGGATCAGCAGCTGCTCGGCGAGCTCGCCGACGCTGATATGCGCCCCGGCGCGAAAGGTCTTGATGGCGAGCAGCGCCTGATAGCGCTGCATGGTGAGGCCGACATCGGCGGCGGCCTGCTCGCTGAAGGCGAGGAATTGCCGCAGCGCGTAGCGGAAATCGGCGAGCGCGCGAAGCTCCTCGTCGGAGGGGCGGCCGGCGTCATCGCTTTCCTGAGGTCGGCTCTCGAGCGCCGTCGACATTTTTCTCGTTCTCCTCGGATTCGCTGCCCGCGATCTTCGGCCAAGCGCCCATGATGGCCTTCGCCCCGCGCGGGGTCAAGCGCCCGCCGCGGCGGGCGCAAGGGAAGCGCGCTCTTGCATTTATATCGCTATACGATGTATATTCATCGTGTCACGATGAGCGGCCGATGCGGCGGCGGCGCTCGGGGAAAAGCGCGCCCCTTTAAAGACGCGCGATCGGGAGAGAAGCATGATCGTTCGATTTTTGGCCGCCGCGGTTTTGGTCGGCGTGGCGACGCAGGCGCAGGCGCATGGCGGAGTCAGCATCGACGAAGGCCAGTGCAAGATGAAGATCGGCCCCGATCAGATGAATTTCACCGGCTATCAGCCGCTGAAATCGCGCGAGCAGTTCTGCGACGACATTCCCGATGTCGGTCCCACCATCATCGTGCTGGACGCCGTTCAGGAAGAGCTGCGCGACATGAATTTGGAGATCCGCGTTCTGCGCGACGTCGGTCAGGCGAGCGACGACGAGAACCTCGAGCAGAACACGGAGACCTATGTGCCGGCGAAGAAATATCGCGCCGGCACGCTCAATTTCGAATACGACTTCAAGAACAAGGGCAAATTCATCGGCCTGGTGAAGGCGAGGAGCGACGACGGGACGAAAGAATATGTGTCGCGCTTTCCCTTCTCCGTCGGCGAGACCGAAAGCCGCAACATCACCATCGCGACATTTTTTGCGGCGCTGGGACTGGTCGGATTCGTTATCTGGTACAAAAACTCCTTCAAGGCGAAGCCGCCGCGAGCGTGATCGCGGCGGCTTCGCCGTCATTGCGTGTGCGACGCTGCGATTCCTGCGGCGCGCCGAAAGGGAGGCGAGCATGTCTATCGATCGACGGCGCGTTCTGTTTTTGACCGGAGGCGCTGCGCTGGCTGCGAGCGGCCTTTCTCGCGTGAGCGCGCATGAATATGAAAAAGGCGGGATCAAGGTGGAGCATCCTTGGCTGCGTGCGCCGCGCGACGGCGAGAGCGACGCCAATCTGTTCATGGCCGTGTATAACCGCAGCGATTCCGCCGATCGTCTCATCGGAGTAAAATCTCCCGAGATCGGCGGCTTCGATCTGCATGTCGCTCCACACTTCGCGGTCGCGACAGATGCGATCTTCTTTCCCAATGGATCGAAGGTGACGCTCGCGCCCGGCGGCTCCTTCGTCCATCTCTCCGGCATAAAGAAAATCAACCCCGTCGGCTGGGGCTTCGAGCTCACGCTGGTGTTCGAGAAGGCCGGCGAACTGCTCATCGACGCGGCGATCGACGCGCCGGACGCCGCGCATGCGCATGATGCGGAGGCGATGGAGAGATGGGAGAAGGCGCATCGGACGCCGCAGGCCGGCGATGCGCCGGTCGAGGATCATCGTTCGGGCCATGAGGAGCAGAAGGGGCAGGGCGAGGCGCTGCCGGGCGTCGGCGAGCCGCAACCGGCGCAGTGAGCGCTTTTCCCCACGCTGCTCGAAAAATTAACTTGCGCGCGACGCAATATGTCGCCATTCGATAGGTCAAGCTGCGACCCCTGACGCCTCTGCACGCAGCCAATTCGAAACAACGAGCGGCGGCGCACCAATGGAGAAGAAAATGGCTCTGCAGACCTCTGGGAAGGACATCGTCAAGTCTCTGGCGTGGTTCATCGGCGCGATCGCGCTGATCATCACCCTGGTTCATTTCGCCCCCATCATTTCCCACGGGGGCTGAGCGGGGCACTCTCGCTGGCGCTACGCCGGTCGCGATCCGTCAGCGGTCACGGCCGGCGTCCTCGCATTCGGCGGCCTATGCGCGCCGAATGCGCGTTTGGAATTGCCCGACCGGGCCGCTATTGTCCGCGACGTCACAGACGAGGTCGCGCGCAAATGGTCGAAAAAAGGTCGGGAGAGGGCCGTATCGAGGCCTATCTTCTGCAGGAGATGAAGGCGGAGATCGACGAGCTCGCGCGCAGCGAGGTCGATGACGCCACGAAATTTTTCTATGCGCGAGCCCGCGAGTTCTATTGGACGGTGACGCGTCTGCTCGGCCTCGGCCGGCTGCATGACGGCGTATGGCGAAAGCCGAGCGACGATAAGGCGAGCGCGTGGCGCACGGCGCTCGCGGGCGACATTCCGCCTCCCGCCGCGCATGCGCGGCTGCTCGTCGATATGACGGCGACACATCGCACCATAGGCCGCACCGGCATTCAGCGCGTCGTTCGCGAGATCGCGCGCGCCATGGTCGAGAGCGGCGCCGGAATTCCCGTCTTCATGGAGGATGGGAGGCTCTTTTCCCATTTTCTGCACGATAATCTTCCCGACGAGGTGGCGCCGGCCGCGGGCGATAAATTTCTTCTGCTCGACGCCGGCTGGCACCTCACGGCGGAATATTCGCGAATGATCGATATCGTCGCGCAGGCCGGCGGCGAGACGGTCGGCTGCCTCTATGATCTCATTCCGCTCCTGTATCCGTCCGTGGTGACGAATTCCGCGCATCGCGCCTTTGTGGAATGGTTCGATCTCCTCATTCGAAAGAGCGACGCGATCGTCGGCATCTCCAAGTCCGTCATCGACGATCTCGAGGCCTATGCGCGGGAGCGCGGCCTGCCGTGCAAGCCGGGCCTCCGCCTCGGCTGGTGGCCGCTCGGCGCAGATTTTCGCGCGCCCGGCGACGCGGCGCCGTCGCCGAACGCCGTCGAGGCCGCGGCGGGCGGGCGGCCGCTCTTTCTCAGCGTCGGCACGCTGGAGCCGCGCAAAGGCCATGCAGTCGCGCTCGGCGCCTTCGATCGCTGGTGGGAGCAGGGCGCCGATGTCCGCTATGTCATCGTCGGCGCGAAAGGCTGGAATGTGCGGGCGCTCGAGCGGCGCATTCTGGAGCATCCCCAATTCGGCCGTCGCCTGTTCTGGCTGCGCGGCGCGAGCGACGCCGATCTGCGCTATCTCTACGAGCGCACGCATGCGCTCGTGTTTCCCTCTATCGCCGAAGGCTTCGGCCTGCCGCTCGTCGAGGCGGCGCATTTCGGCGCGCGCGCCATAGCGAGCGACATTCCGGTGTTTCGCGAGGTGGGCGGCGACTGGGCGTCCTATTTCGATCCGGGCGACAGCGACGCTCTGCTGGCCCGGCTGAAGGAGGCGCTGGCCGCTCCGCCCGCCGCGCCGGCCTGCGACATATTGTCCTGGGGGCGCTCCGCAGAGGCGCTGGCGCGCCTTCTGCGCGAGGGCGACTATCCCGCCCGGCTTTCGGAAAACGTCGCCCTGGAGGCGCGCTGAGGCGCCTCAGAACGGGTGATATTGGAAGAGCCAGTTCTCCGACAACGCTTCGTTCTTATGCGCGAGGAAGAGCCGCATCTCGACGGGGTCATGTCCGTCGACGGTGAGATCGAATTGCGCGCGCCAATGTCCCGGCACGCCGTCGAACACAGCTTCCGTGTAGATGTAGGAGAAGCTTCCGCGCGAGGACCACAGCACCGGCTCCGGCTTCACGCCGAAGGGCAGACGCTCGAGCGGTCCGCCGAGAAACTCCACCATGAACTTGCGCACGCCTTTGGGGCGCGGCTTGCCGGGCTGGCCGCCATTGCCGAGCCGCGTCGCGACGCAGCGCGCGAGCGGCGTCGGATCGGGCTCGTCGGCGAGCCAATGCAGGCGATAGGAGAAGTCGAAAGACGCGCCGGGAACGGCGGGCTTCGCCGGAACCCACATTGCGACGATATTGTCGTGGATCTCGTCGTCGGTCGGAATCTCGACGAGCTGAATCGTTCCCTTGCCCCAATCGCCCTTGGGCTCGATCCACACGCTCGGGCGGCGATCATAGAAAACGCCGTCGAGATAATGATCGAAATTGCGGTCGCGCTGCAGCAGGCCGAAGCCTTTCGGATTTTCGTCTCCGAAAGCGGAAGCCATCACGCGATCTGGATTGTTGAGCGGACGCCACAGACGCTCGCCGCGGCCGGTCCACATTGCGAGACCATCGGAATCATGCACCTCCGGCCGCCAGTCGACGGCGGTCGGCTTCTTGGTCTCGGAGAACCAATACATGGAGGTGAGCGGCGCGATGCCGAAACGCTCGAAGGCGCCGCGCAAATGCAGCGAGCAGTCGACGTCCATCACGACTCCCTTGCCGCGCTTCGCCAAGATGCGAAACGCGCCGACAATGGAGGGACCTTCGAGCAGGAGATGCAGCGGCAGCCCGTCTTCCGTCTCCGGCCCGATATAGACATTGGTGAAATCTGGAAACTCCTCCGGCCGGCCGGAGACCCAAGTGTCGAGCGCGACGCCGCGCGCCGAGAGCCCATATTGGCGCAATTCGCCGATGGCGCGGAAATAGGAGGCGCCGAGAAAAGCCGCCCAGTCATTCTTGCGCCAGTCGAGCGGCCCGTCCTTGGGCTCCTGAATGCGGAAGCCGGCAAAGCCCGCGCCCGGCGGCAGCTGGCGGGCGATCGAATCGTCCGGCATGTCGAAATATTTGGAGTTGTAGAGCACCTCGCGCGCCTGGCCGTTCTCGACCGCATAGAAGCGGACGGCCTTTTTGAAGAACATGCCGAGGTGGAAGAATTCGACCGGGAAACGGCCGGCGCCCGTGGTGAGCGCATAATTCGTGTCGTAGCTGATCTTGCCCCAGGCCTCATAGTCGATCTTGGAGGTGATCTGCGGATCGGGCTGGCTCGGCGGGCGGAAGGGCTCCGCTATGCGGCGGCGGGCGGTCTCCTTCAGCCGCTCGAATGAGAAGGGCTCGGCTGGGCCGAGGTCGAGACGGCCGGGGACGGGCTGGGCGTCGGCCTCATTCGCGCTCATTGCGCCGAGCGCGCCTGTAGCGGCCGCGGCCTTGAGGAAGGAGCGGCGATCCGTGTCGTCGATCATGCAGGGAACCTCGCGGGGCGGGGAAGCGCCTGTCGTCGGCCTAGGGTCGAAAAATCAGCGGATAGGCTCGTGGCGGACGGCTGTGCGCATGAAGAAATACAGGCCGACCAGACCGGCCAGCGCGAAGACGATCTCGAAAATGCGGCTGATGGCCGGATCGAGCTGAAACAGGCCGCCGAGCGCCCAGCCGGCGGCCCAGGAGGTCGCGACGAGCTCCGTGCCGACCAGGATCGCGACGGCGACCAGAGTCGACAAATGCACCAGGTTCAACGGCTTCTTGCTCATCGGGCGAAGGACTCCGCGCTCATCGTCCAGAGGAACCTGCTATACGATCGGCCGGCCCGGCGCAAGTCGGCGCCCCCAAAGGCCGCGGAACGCCTCTTGCGATGCGCCGCGCGCCGCTGGTATTCTGTAATTGGGGGCGACGCGGGCGCTTTTTTTTGTTTTTTTCGTGCGCTGAAGCAAAGTCGCTGTTTTTTCAGGGGCAGGGCTATGGGTGGAGTCGTCGAGCGCGTCGTCATTCGACATTTGTCGGGGTCGAAGGCCAATCAGATCGAGCAGCTTCCGATCGGCGATCTGAAAGAGATCACCATCGGCCGCGATCCGACATCGAAAATCGCTTTCGATCCCACCATAGACGGCGTCGTCAGCCGGCAGCACGCCGTCATCCGCATCGAGGGCGAAGGCGACGATCTGAAGTTCAAGCTGATCGACCTCGGCTCCAGCAATGGCACTTTCCTCAACGGCCAGCGCATCTCGCAAGACGCCGAGCTGCTGCCCGAGGACAAGATCGAGCTCGGCGGCGCCAAGGGGCCGAAATTCACCTTCGATCTGCAGCCCCGGCCGGCCAGCTTCGCGGCGCGCACGCGCGTCATCGGCATAGACGATTCCGCCGCGACCCGGCTGATCGAAACGGCGCAGACGGCGGCCTCCACCGCTGTCGCCGAGATCGGCTCGACCTCGACCCAGGCGCCTCCGCACAAGGCCGGCGTCGGGCAGGAGACGGTGCAGCGGCTGATCGTCGAGGAGCGCCGATCGGCGGGCCGCACCTGGGGCGCCGTGGCGGCCGGTCTGCTCGCCTTCATCGCGCTCGGCGGCGGCGCCGTCTATTGGAAGCAGATCAAGGACGACGAGCGCCATCAGGCCGAGCTCGCCGATGTGAAGGCGGACGCCAAGCACGCCGATCAGCGCAGCGCCGCGCTGCAGGGCGAGGTGAAGACCAATCTCATCGGCATGACGCCGCTCGACATCTACAATAAATATTCCAACGCCACCGCGCGCGTCGATCTGCGCTGGCGTCTCTTCGACACGCAGACCGGCAAGCCGATCTTCCATCAGACCTTCCGGTTCGGAAAGGACACGCTGCCCGCCTATGTGCGCCTGCCCAATGGCAAGGTCGTGCGCTGGCTGACGCTCGAGGACGATCAGCGCTCCAATCTGCAGATCGCCGGCGCCGGGCGCGGCTCCGGCTTCGTCATCAGCGAGCAGGGCTATCTGCTCACCAACAAGCATGTCGCCGCCGGCTGGAAGGTGACTTACGATTCTCCGCGCCTCGGCTATGTGTTCGATCTCGGCGGCGGCCCCGGCGCCAAAAACGCGAAGCTGCGGAAGCCTATCGGCGTCATCGATCTCGAATCTGAGGATTACGCCGATCTCAACATGTGGGTGCCGGAAGCGGGCGGCGTCATTTTTCCGTCGAGCGTCGCCATTCCGATCGGCCGCAACAACATCCCCGACATGACGCGCAATGAGCAGCGCACTTTCGAGGGCCGCAATGAGCAGCTCGAGGTGCGTTTTCCCGGCGCGCGGCTCGGCGTCAACGCCTCGCTGGTGCGCGCTTCGGCGGATTCCGACGCCGCGCTCATCAAGATCGACTCGCCGCAGCTCCTCGAGAAGGTCGAGCTCGCCGACGACGATCAGGTGACGATCGGCGAGAAGGTCATCGTGCTCGGCTATCCCGGCATTTCGGTGGAGAATGTCCAGCGTCAGGTGACGGTGGAGAACGGCCTGACGCGCGTTCAGAACGAGGTCATTCCCGAGGCGACGGTGACGGATGGCATCGTCTCCAAGCTCTCCACCGGCTATAAGGAGAAGGACGGCGTCACGCTGACCAGCGCCGGCGAGCGCATTCAGCTCAGCGTGCTGGCCACGGGCTCCGGCAATAGCGGCGGGCCGGTGTTCAACGCCAATGGCAAGGTCATCGGCCTGTTCACCTACAGCCGCAGCCGCGGCGACGCGCGCGTGACGCTCGCCGTGCCGATCAAATTCGGGCGCGACCTGCTGCGCGCGCAGCGCAACTGATCGAAGGTCGGGGAAATGGCGACGGAGCGCGAGGCTCCATTGGGCGCTTTCCGCGTGGTCGGCGCGATGCGGACCGATGTCGGCCGCGTGCGCTCCTCCAATGAGGACAGCGTCGCCTATGTCGCGCCGGCGCAAGATGCGCCGGAGGCGAGAATGGGCTATCTCGCCATCGTCGCCGATGGCATGGGCGGCCACGCCGCCGGCGAGGTGGCGAGCGCTCTCGCGACGGAAGTCGTGCGCCGCGTGTTCTACTCGCTCGACGTCGAGCCGCCGCGCGCGCTGAAAGCGGCCTTCGAGGCCGCCAATCGCGCCATTTTCGAGCAGAGCGCGCGCGAGCCCGAATGCAAGGGCATGGGCACGACCTGCACCGCCGTCGTCATTCGCGATGGCAGACTTTGGCTCGCCCATGTCGGCGACAGCCGCGCTTATATCTTGCGCGGCGGCGAGGCGACGCAGCTCTCCGACGATCAGACGCTGCATGCGCAATTGGTGCGTGAGGGCGTGATGACGCAGGAGGAGGCCGAGCGCAGCCCCGGCGGCAATGTCATTCTGCAGGCGGTCGGAACACGCAAGGAGGTCGCGCCGACCATTTGGTCGGAAGGATTGCCGCTCGCGATCGGCGACACGATCATTCTGTGCTCGGACGGGCTCTCCAATCTCGTTTCGAAGGCGCAGCTCGTTGCCGCGATCTCCGATCGCTCGCCGCAGGACTCCTGCCATTTGCTGGTGGAGGCCGCTCTCGCGGCGGGCGGCCACGACAATATTTCCGTCGGCGTGTTTCAGATCGTCGCGCCGCCGCCGGGCGCGCGCGATCAGGCCGCGACGCAGAAGATTTCCGTCGTCGCGGATGTCGCGCCGCCGACGCGCGTCATCGTCGTTCGATAGAGGCATGAGGTCATGAGCGACCAGAAAATGATCGGCCATTACCGCATCGTCGAGCTGCTCGGCGCCGGGGCCATGGGCAAGGTGCATGTCGCCTTCGACACATTCATCGAGCGCGAGGTGGCGATCAAATCGCTGCGCCCCGAGCTGACGCAGGATCCTGAATTCGTCGGGCGCTTCAAGGCCGAGGCGCAGAGCCTCGCGCGCTTGAATCACCCCAATATCACCACGCTCTACTCGCTGCTGCCCGATGGCCGCGACCTCTATATGGTGATGGAGCTGGTGCGCGGACGCGCGCTCGACGACGTTCTGCGCGAGCGCGGCGGGCCGATCGGCGTGAAGGAATGTCTCGCCATCGTCTCGCAGGCCGCCGACGGCGTCGCCTATGCGCATCAGATGGGCGTGATCCATCGCGACATAAAGCCGTCCAATCTGATGATCGGCAATGATGGCCGCGTGAAGATCATGGATTTCGGCATCGCCCGCGTGCAGGGCAGCGTGCGCATGACGCGCGCCGGCACGGCGATCGGCACGCCGCTCTATATGGCGCCGGAGCAGCGACGCGGCAGCGAGGGCGACGAGCGCAGCGATCTCTATGCGCTCGCCGTCGTTCTCTATGAGATTCTCTCCGGCGCGGCGCCCTTCGCCGGGCTCGACGAGGTGGAGCTGCTGCAAGCGCAGATCGGCAGAGATCCGCCGCCGCTGGTGCCGCGCATTCCCGGCGTGACGCCGGAGCTGGAAGCCGCGATCATGAAGGCGCTCTCGAAACGGCCGGAGCAGCGCTATCCGTCGATCCGCGCCTTCAGCGACGCCATAGGCGCGACTGTGCTGCGCGTCGACGCCACATCCATCGTGCAGAGCCCCGCCCATCTTCTCGACAAAGCGACGCAGACGAGCGCGAGCGCCGGCTCCGCCGCTTCCTTGCCATCCGTCGCTTTGGCGGTCGCCAAGAGCCGTTCGACCTCGTTGGTCCGGCGCTTCAAATCGCTGCACCCGGCCGTGCAGGGCGTGTCGGTGGCTGTCGTCGCCTTTGCAGCCGTCGCGCCGCTGCTGTTCGGCGGCGACGGCGACAGCGTCAATAAGAAGCGCGAGCTCGACAAGGCCGAACGCGAGCGGCGCGCGGCCGTCGAGCTGGAGAGCGAGCGTCGTCCGACGACGAAGACTTTGGATTATGGTCAGACCGGCGAGATCAAGCCGGCGCGGAGCGAGATCGACCGTCCGGCCGTTCTGACGAATGATGCGCCGCCGGCCAAGCCCAAATGCAATGAGGGCTTCAGCATCGCCGATTGCCAGCCCTCGACTGTCCCCGGCCAGAAGACCGCGACCGTCGAGCAGGCGTCCCTCGGCGCCTCCTCGACAATCGCCGATCTGCGCAGAGCGGTGAAGGAGAAAGAGTTCGACCGCGCCGCGTCGATCGGCGAGGCGCTCGCCAGCTCAGGCGAGCGCGAGGCGCAATTCATCCTCGGCATGATCGCGCTGAAAGGGCAGGGACGGCCGCAGCATCTTCCGACCGCCTTCAAATGGATCAAGAAGGCCGCCGATAAAGATTTCCCCGAAGCGCAGGCGGTGCTCGGCAATATGTATCAGAATGGCGACGTGGAGGGCGGCGAGAATGTCGAGGAGGCCGTGCGCTTGTATATGAAAGCGGCGGAGCAGAATAATCCGCGCGGCCAGTTCTGGCTGGGCAGGGCCTATGAGAAGGGCGTGCCCAATGTGCTGAAGAAAGATGCGAAAAAAGCGGGCGATCTGTTTCGCCTCGCCAAGGCGCAGGATTTTCCGGGCGCCGCGGAGGCGCTGGAGGCGCTCCGCAAATCGGGCAAATATTGACGCCGCGGCACGGCCGGATCAGTAATCCGCCTTGCCGAGCCCCGTCGCGCTGCTATCGGCGCTTCCGCCGTTTCCACTCTTGTCGCCGCCGCCGTTCGCATGGCCGCCGCCATCATCTCGATGGCTGCGTCGCGATGCGTGTCGCGAGCCGCCGCCACTGTGATGGACGTGCTGGCGCGGCGGAGGCCGACGCGTGCGATAGGGATAGCCGCCGCCATTGCCGCCGCCACGCATTGCCCTGCGCGCCAGCTCGGCCGCCATTCCGAAAAACTCGGCTTGAGCGCGAGCGGGCCCGGCATCGAGCGCGGCGATCGGCAAAGCGAAAAGCCCCAATAATAGAGCGCGGCGGGAGAGCTTCGGCGAAGCCGCAGTATCGGATGCGTCGCCGATTAAATCGCCCTTATGTTCGTCGATCATCTTCGTCAGCCTGAAAAAAATCCCCGGCTGAACTATCGGGCGCGGTCTCGACATTGTCAAACGAGCATTCGCGCGAGGCGGCGCATCATCCAAAGACGTATGGCGCGACGTTTTTTCGCCCATCGCGCCATACTGTCGTCAGCGGCTCTTCACGCGCCGCGCGGTGGGGAGAGCCTCACCAGCCCCAGCCGCCGAAGCTGGCGCCGACGAGGCCATAGCCGGCGCCATAGCCGCCATAGCCGGCGTAGCCGTACGGGTAGGCGTAGCCATAGGAGTAGGCGGGATAGGCGATCACCGGCGTCGCCACCACCTCGGGCTGCGACACATAGACGGTCCGGCGCTCGACGATGCGGCGCACATAGCTCGTTCTGTGCTCGCAGTTCGGCTGTTCCGATTTCGGCGGCTCATACTCGGTTTTCTCTTCGCAGATTTGCCGACAGCGCTTCTCCTTGGCCACGGCGGCGTCGACGCCGAGCATGCCGATGACGAGCGCCGCGGCGCCGACGATCGATAATCTGACGACTGTGCTCATGATGCGGTTCTCCTTCGTCTGCGCTTGGAACGAATATGCGCGAACGCGGTTGAACCTATGTCGCCGATCCACAGCGGCGAGTGCGTTTCTTCGTTGCGACGCCTTTTGACGAAAATCAAATTCGTCGCGTTTTGTCTGAGATTTTCGTGATTGCGGTCGATTGACGCTGCGGCCCCGCGCGCGCTCGTCGCGCAGAGCCGCGAAGCCTAATCTCTCATGCAAGCCTGGCGTCTCGAATTATCGCACAGGCGACTGGAGGAATCGGCAATGTCCACTTACGGAGCCAATGACCCGATCGTTTTCGCTTTGCTCGCCGAAGCCGTGGTGATCGCCGTCGTCGCCGTGTCGATTGTCGGCTATCTGCTTTTCAAAGCGAGCGCGCGCGCCTTGAGCAAGCCGCACGCGCATTGACGAGTCGAACGCGAAACGAGCCGACCCCGTCTTTCGACGGGATCGGCGCTGTCATGGACTAGAAGTGATAATTGAGGCCGCCGCGGATCGTCGACGTGTCGATATTCGTCTGCAGCGAATTGGCCGAGAAATCGAAATAGCGATCGCCGCCGACGGAGGTGAAGAGATATTCCGCCTTGGCGGAGAGATTGGGCGCGAGGCCGAATTCGATGCCGGCGCCGAGCGCCCAGCCGGCGAGGAATTTCGACTGCTGGCCGTAGAAGCCTTGGAAGGCGTTGTTCACGCTCGCCGTCGTGTTGCTGCCGGCGAAGCCGCCGGTGACGAACAGCAGAGCGCGATCGATGGTGACGCCGGCGCGCGCGCGAATGGTGAATGTGTTGTCGACGGAGCCATTGCCGGAGACGCCGACGAAAGGCGAGCGTCCATCCTTCGAGCTGTTGAAATCGAAGTCGCCTTCGACGCCGACGAGGAAGTTGGGCGCGAAGGTGAGATTATAGCCGGCGGTGCCGCCGACGACCCACCCGTTGGGCTGGCCGAGCAGATTGCTGCTGCCGTTCTGGAACGAGCCCAGCGCATAGCCGCCGTTGATGCCGATATAGAAGCCCTGCCAGGTGAAGGCGGGCGGCGGGCTGTAATAATCGGTGGCGGGGGCGGAGCGCCGCGGCAGATCGGCGGCGAGGGCGGAGGCGCCGGCGCAGAGCAGAGCGGGCGCCAGCAGCGCAGGAAGCAGCATAGGTCTCATCGAACTCGACTCCACATTCGCGCGCCTTAAAGGGCCTTCGGCTCGCGGTCACAAAACTCGGCGCAGGCGAGGGGCAAGGCCCAGCCAGAGCTCAGTCGAATTAAAATCGTTCACGTTAACGGAACCTTTCCGCGCCCGAGCCCGCGCTGCGGGCGAAGCAAAACCACGATGCGCTGGAATGTATTGATTGTGTCGAAACCATGTTATATTTAGCATTAACCGAGCCATTCTGGCCATTATCCATTTTGAATTGGATCATCACGTCGCATAGAGGCGTTGAGATTGCCTAATAATCGGTAAATTCAGCCGCGGTTACGTCTCGAGGGCGCATTGACCGCGCCGGCGCGGCGTGAGAATTGCCTTTCACGGCGGCATGATGGGGATTCGGGCGATGAGCGCTGGCGGCGCAGGCGGTTCGGGGCCGGTTCTGGTGACGGGCGCGGCGCGGCGCATCGGCTTGGCGATCGCCGCGCGGCTGGCGCATTGCGGGCGCCCTGTGGTGCTGCACGCCTCGCATCGCTCCATAGAGGAGGCGGAGCTCGCCGCCCAGGCGATCCGCGCCAAGGGCGGCCGTGCGGCGGTGGTCGGCGCCGATCTCTCCGACGCGCGCGAGACAGAGGCGCTGATGGGGCTCGCCGCGCGCTTTTTCGGTCCGGTGACGCTGCTCGTCAACAACGCCTCCTTGTTCGAGCTCGACGCGGCGCAGGATTTCTCGGTCGAGGTGTTCGATCGGCAATTCGCGGTCGATCTGCGCGCGCCGCTGCTGCTGGCGCGCGACATGGCCGCGCAATTGCCGCAGGAGGCGGAAGGCGCGATCGTCAACATCGTCGATCAGCGTGTGTTTCGCCTGACGCCGCGCTACTTCACCTATACGCTCGCAAAGTCCGCGCTTTGGACGGCGACGCGCACAATGGCGCAGGCTTTCGCGCCGCGCATTCGCGTCAACGCCGTGGGGCCGGGGCCCGTGTTTCCCAACGCCGTCCATGGTCAGAAGGGCTTCGAGACGGAAGCGCGCGGCGTGCCATTGCGCCGGCCGGCGGATGTGTCCGGCGTCGTCGACGCGGTGGTGTTCCTCGCCGAGGCGCGCAGCGTCACCGGGCAGATGATCGCCGTGGACGGCGGCCAGCATCTCGCCTGGGAGACGCCGGACGTGCTGCCGGATTAGCGCGTCGCCGGGCAATCGACGTCGCCGGGCATGACAAATCCGCGCCGATAAGGGAAAAGGCGCGAATGCGTCCCTCGATCCTCGATCCGCTGTTCGGCCGCGCCGCCGCCCTTCCGGGCATAGGCCCCAAGACGGCCAAGCATTTCGACCGGCTGCTCGCCCGGCCGGGCAAGGAGACGCGCCTCATTGACGTGCTGTTTCATCTGCCGATCAATCTCGTCGACCGCAGCCTGCGCCCCGCCATCGCCGAGGCGCCGACGGATCGCGTCGTCGTGCTGAAGGTGCGCGTCACCGAGCATCGCAAGCCGCAGGGGCGCTACGCCAAGGCGCCGTTCAAAGTCCATGTCGAGGACGACACCGGCGACGCCGAGCTGGTCTTCTTCCTCTCCAACGCCGATTGGATCGAGCGGAGCCTGCCCATAGGCGCGACGCGCTGGGTCTCCGGCAAGATCGAGCTCTATGACGGGCGCCGGCAGATCGTGCATCCCGATCGCGTGCTGGACGAGGCGGGCCTCGCCAAGCTGCCGCCGGCGGAGGCGGTGCATGGCCTCACGGAAGGGCTGCAAGAGCGCTTCGTGCAGCGCGCCGTCGCCGGAGCGCTGGAGCGCTTGCCCAAGCTGCCGGAGTGGCAGGACGCCTCGGTGCTCGAGGCCAACGGCCTTCCCGATTTCGCGAGCGCGCTCGCCGCGGCGCAAAACCCCAAATCGCCGGCCGACATAGAGCCGGCCAGCAAGGCGCGCCAGCGCCTCGCGCTGGACGAGCTGCTGTCGCAGCAACTTGCGTTGCGCCTCATCCGCTCGAAGATGCGGCGCGAGCCGGGCCGCGAGAACGCCGGCGACGGACGCATCACGCGCATCATAGAAGCCGCGCTGCCTTATGCGCTCACCGGCGCGCAGCAGCGCGCGCTCGTCGAGATACGCGAGGATTTGGCGTCTTCGCGACGCATGTTGCGGCTGCTGCAGGGCGATGTCGGGGCCGGCAAGACCATTGTCGCGCTGCTGGCGATGGCGAGCGTCGTCGAATGCGGCCGGCAGGCGGCATTGATGGCGCCGACGGAAATTCTCGCGCGCCAGCATTATGAGCGCCTGCTGCCGCTCGCCGAAGCGGCGGGCCTGCGCCTCTGCCTGCTCACTGGACGAGCCAAGCCCTCCGAGCGCGCGCGTCTCTACGAGACCATTGCGGCCGGAAGCGTCGATATCGTCATCGGCACGCACGCTCTGGTGCAGAGCGAGCTCACCTTCGCCGATCTCGGCCTCGCCGTCGTCGATGAGCAGCATCGTTTCGGCGTGCAGCAGCGTCTGGCGCTCGGCGCCAAGGGCGAGAGCGTCGATGTTCTGGTGATGACGGCGACGCCGATCCCGCGCTCGCTAGCGCTCACCTATTTCGGCGATATGGACAGCTCCATCCTCGACGAGAAGCCGCCCGGCCGCTCGCCCATCGACACGCGCGCGCTGCCGGTGTCGCGCATCGGCGATGTGGTGGAGGGCGTGCGCCGCGCTCTCGCTTGCGGCGCGCGCGTCTATTGGGTGTGCCCGCTGGTGGAGGAGAATGAGGACCTCGATCTCGCCGCCGCGCAGGATCGTCACGAGGATCTGACGCGCATTTTCGGCGAGATCGTCGGCCTTGTTCACGGCCGCATGAAAGCGCCCGAGCGCGACGCCGCAATGGAGGCGTTCAAGCAGGGCGAAACGCGCATTCTCGTCGCCACCACCGTCATAGAGGTCGGCGTCGACGTGCCCGAGGCGACGGTCATGGTGATCGAGCACGCCGAACGCTTCGGCCTCGCGCAATTGCATCAGCTGCGCGGGCGCGTCGGCCGCGGCTCCGGCAAATCCTCCTGCCTTCTGCTCTACAAAGGCCCGCTCGGCGAGACGGCCAAGGCGCGGCTGGTGATGCTGCGCCAGACCGAGGACGGCTTCCGCATAGCGGAGGAGGATTTGCGCCTGCGCGGGGAAGGAGAAATTCTCGGCGCGCGGCAATCCGGCCTGCCGGGCTTCCGCCTGGTCGATCTCACGGCTCATGCGCGGCTGCTGGCCATAGCGCGCGACGATGTCGAGCTGACCCTGCGCCGTGACCCGGACCTCTCCGGCCCGCGCGGCGAGGCGCTGAGGGTTCTGCTCTATCTCTTCGAGCGCGACGAGGCGGTGAAGCTGCTGCGGGCGGGATGATCGCCGGGGCCTTTATCGGGCGCGCCATTGCGCGTAAATTCCAGACCCGAGCCGCGGCGCGGCGAAAATGAAAAAAAGCGGGCGGCGAGCGCCCGCAAAGGGAGAGCGAATTGTCCTATCTGCACACGATCTGGAGCCAATTGGCGTGGAGCGACAAATGGGTCCTCGGCATAAACGTCTTTCTCGCCGTCGTTTTCTTCGCCTCCTGGCGGAACAAGAAGCGCCGCCAGAAGCAGGGCGAATGAGCGCGCTCAGCCGGCGCCGCGCAGGCTCGCGGCCGTCTGGCCGAAGAGGATTTTGCGCTCCTCTTCCGTGAAGCCGTCGCGCGGGCGGGAGAGGATCTCGCCTTTCGCATAGGCGCGCTCGACCGCCGGCCGCGCGCGCATCGTCTCGAGCCAGCGCCGCACATTGGGAAAGTCATCGAGAGACTGTCCCTGCCGCTCATATGGGACGATCCAGGGATAGGCGGCCATATCCGCGATGGAATAGTCATCGGCGATGTAGTCTCGTCCCGCGAGGCGCTTGTCCAGAACGCCATAGAGGCGATTGGTCTCGTTCACATAGCGATCGATCGCGTAAGGAATCTTCTCCGGCGCATAATTGCGGAAATGATGGTTCTGCCCGGCCATGGGGCCGAGCCCGCCGACCTGCCAGAACAGCCATTCGAGCACGCGCGCGCGTCCACGCAGATCGCTCGGCAGAAAGCGCCCCGTCTTCTCGGCGAGATAGACGAGGATCGCGCCGGATTCGAACAGCGAGACAGCGGCGCCGCCATCCGCCGGCGCATGGTCGACGATGGCCGGCATGCGATTATTCGGCGAGATAGCGAGAAAGGCCGGAGAAAATTGCTCGCCTTTCGAAATGTCGACGGGGACGATTTTATAGGCGAGCCCCGCCTCCTCGAGAAAGATCGTGATCTTGTGGCCATTGGGCGTGGGCCAAAAATGGAGGTCGATCATATGAGGTCTCCGTGTCGCGCGAGGGCGCGCTGCTCGCTATTCGCTTTTCCCATTATTCGTTCTTCCCGCCGGAATCGTGACAAAGAAAGTCGATCCTTGTCCCGGCTGCGATGTCACGGACAGCCGCCAGCCATGACGATCGGCGATGGATTTGCAAATCGCGAGTCCTATGCCGGTGCCGGGATATTTGCCTTTCGGATGCAGCCGCTTGAACGGCTCGAAGACGAGCTGCGCATATTTGCTCTCGAAGCCGATGCCATTGTCGGCGAAGGCGACGACGATCTCGCGCTCGTTCTGCGTCGCTTGGATGACGATCTCCGGCGCGCGATCGGGCTTGCGATATTTGAGCGCGTTGGAGACGATATTATGCGTCAGCCGCGCGAATTGCGAGCGGTCGGCGCGAAAGGCGACATGCGGCGCGTCTATGCGCAGGCGCGCGCCGCTCTCCGCGATCGCCTCGGAGAGATCGTCGACGGCGAGGTCCAGCTCGTCGCGCAGATCGAGGTCCTGCACATTCTGCGCATCATTGATCGCGCGCGAATAGGTGAGGAGATCGTCGACCAGCTCGCGCGCGCGCAGCGCCGAGGAGCGCATCACGCTATTGGCGTAGCTCATGTCGTTCTCATTGGCGCTGGAGATCGCCTGCTCGAGAATATCCGCGAATGCGGCGATCTTGCGCAGCGGCTCCTGCAGATCATGCGAGGCGACATAGGCGAATTGCGCCAGACGCTCATTGGCGCGCTCCAGCTCCGCCGCGCGCTGCGACAGCGCGTTCTCCGCCTCGCGCCGCGCGGTGATGTCGAGCACGGTGGCCAGCACGACCGCGCCGCTCTCGCTCTCGATCGGCGTCAGGCCGATCTCGACCGGAAACTCGCTGCCGTCGCGCCGCGTCGCCTTCAAATCGCGGCCGGCGCCCATCGGCCGCTTGCTCGGATGCGCGAGGAAGCTCTGACGCAAGGAGGAATGCGCCGCCCGCATGCGCGCGGGGACGAGAATATCGATGGACTTTCCAACCAGTTCGTCGCTACGATAACCGAACATACGCTCGGTCTCCGCGTTGACGAATTGAATGAGTCCATCGGCGCTGCTGACGATCATGGCGGCAGGCGCCGACTCTACCGCGAGGCGAAAATGATCGTCGCCTATGCTGTCGAAGCTCATCCTCGCACCCCTCGTCGCGCGCATCTGTCAGCGCTCGTTGCTGCGCGCGGGGCGACCGCATCCTATCTGATAGGAGACAGCGTCTGAGAAACGAGCGCAAGTCGAGAAGATGGGGATTGTGATGTCCGCTGTCGAGACGAAGAATCGGGCCTGCCGCGTATTGATCATCGAGGACGATCAGGACGACGTCTTCCTGTTCAAGCGCGCCCTCGATTCCGTGCGCTCCTTGCTGGAGCGCGACATAGAATGCGAGCAGGTCGACAATGGGCTGGACGCGATCTTTCTCGTCTCGCGCGAGGAGATCACCGACAAGCTCCCGGATGTGCTGGTGCTGGACCTCAACATGCCGCGGCTCGACGGCGTGAAGTTCCTGAAGTCGCTGCGCCGCTCGCTGCTGCTGAAGGAGCTTCCGGTTTTCGTGCTGACGACCTCCACCGCGCCGTCGATCCATGAGGAGGCGATGCGGGCCGGCGCCGATAAGGTGTTCGTCAAGCCCAATGACGCCGAGGCGCTGCTCGCCATCGCGCTGGAGATCGTGAGCTCGGCGCTGGAGCGGCGCGGCGAGCCGGCGACGCGTCAGTAATACCAGAGGCCGTCGTGCAGCCCGCGCGGCGAGGGCGGCGGCGCCTGGCGCGGCGGCGGATTGACGTAATCTCCGTAGTAGCCGCCGCCGTAGGGCGCGCCATAGCCGCCGCCATATGGCGCTCCGTAGCCGTAGGGCGCAGGGCCGCCGGCGTTCTGGCCGGGGGGAGGGGCGTGTCTCTGCCGCTCGCGCTGACGCCGGCGCTGCTCATAGGCCTGCTCGCGCGCCTCCCACAGATCGCGTCGCTGCTCGGCGGCCTGCGCGCGCGAAGGCCCCGCGCCGCCCTCGCGCTGGCGGTCCCGCGCGAATGGCTCCGCGCGCGCCGAGGCCGCGATTGCGACGCCTGCGAAGACGATCGATGCGACGAGCAGGGCTTTCGACATGGGACGCCTCCGATAGCGAATGAAAGCCTAGTCTAGACCATGGCGCGGCCGCTGGCCGGCGGCGCGAGCGGATGTGGTTAAGCTCGTCTCTCGCGCTTGCGCGCGCGGCAACACTTTCTTCAGCCTTTGCTGGAAATGTCACAAATCTCGCCGCTCGAGGCGGCGGGTCGTTTTTCGCGATTGTGATGCGAAAGCTTCTTTGTGGAGCGGCGCCATGATGACGCTTGATCCGACGACGTTCGGCCCCGGCGACGAGGCCGCGAATCGAATCGCCTATGCCTGTCTGCCGCCGCCCACGACGCGCTGGGTGGTGCGTCGCAAGGCCGAAGTGGTGGCGGCGGTGCGCAGCGGCGTCGTCTCGCTGGACGATGTCTGCCGGCGCTATTCGCTGACGCAGGACGAGTTCGAGGCGTGGGCGAGCTGCATCGACCGCCATGGCGTCGACAGCTTGCGCACGACTCGCTTGCAATATTATCGCCGCCGCGCCGCGCGCCTCGCCGCGGGCAAGCGCTGAGCCGTCAGCCCTGCGGCTTGTGCTCGATCCGCAGCGCCTCGCCGGCGCGGTGGGCGAGCGCGGTCTGAATCGGCCCCGCCAGAGCCGCCAGCAGCCAGGGCAGCCAGACCTCTATGCGCAGCGAATCGGCGAGCACGTCTATGCGCGCCTGCATATTGTGGCCGAAGGCGCCGACCTTCAGATCGGCGGCGTTCCCGGCCCAGACGACCTCGGAATGGGCGAGCTTGTCCACATAGTCCCGCCGCAGCTGCTCGAGCCCAGCGGCGACGCGCGCCCGCGCCGTCTCGACGCCGAGATCATGGCTCACGGTGATGACGATGGATTTTTGCATAGCGAGGCTCCCGTGCCGCCAATCTAGGCGCCGAGAGACGGATTTCACAGGGGGCGACCGCGGCGGCCGTGCGCCGAATCCTTACATAAGGACAGCGTAGGCCATTATAAAGCGATCATTAAATCTAATTGTAATGAAATGGATTTCGAATCTAAATTATTGCAGCAGCAATAAGCTGCAGAACTAAAAATCCAAGCTGGAGGCCAGTATGATTATGAATATAAGTGGAAATATATCCGAGATATGTGAGGAGCTAGACGCTGTCATGTTCCGTGATATCAAGGATTTTATTGAAGTCGAGCGGGAAAGGCAGACGGTAGACGACATTCTTCTCGCAATGTCGGTCAATATATCGTCGGTTATCATCGTGGCCGCCAAGGCGTGTCACGGCAATCCGCAGCATGCGGCGCTTTACATGCTCTCGGCCATTATGGGCCAAGTTCACGCGGTGCTCTCGGACATAGACGATTTCTGAAGACCGAGGCGCCGAGCTTCCGTCGTGGAGAGCGGGCGGCGGAAGAAGGCATGTCCGAGTAGGGCATCCACTTCGGTCCGCCGAAGGATGTTTCGGCAGAATAAAGTCGGCCTCGAGAGGAAAGATGCGGTTGGCTCCCCGAGCAGGACTCTATTTATTGCCTAACTAGTTGAAATAACTACATAGCATCCGAGATATACCAACGCCATACCAACATTTGCCCCTTGATGCGCGGTCGCAGCCATCCGTGAGGCGACTTCATTGGTGAGGTGCGACCTTCAACGCGACCTCAAGCCGAGGCAGGAGTGGAGGGACTGGCCATTCTGTTGTGTTTCAACTGGTTGGACAGAAACGCGACGCATTCCAGCCAGCGAAATAATCGAATGATATCAGCGCGGCGTCAATGGCCGTGTCCCACTCTTTCGCAGCCGCCGCGCGCCCTGAAACGCAAAAAGCCCCGCCGATGGAACGGCGGGGCTCTTGCTTACACGATATGGTCGAGGTCGCGAGGATCGCCATCGGGCGGCGGCCGTGGCGGCTCTCTAAACGCGTAGTCTCTGGCCCTCGCGGCAACCTCTCGCCATGGCGCGACCAACTGCCGCACGGCGGGCGAAAGCGGCGGTTCACGCTCGAGCAGCGCGTCGAGCGCCGCCGTCACCAGTGCCAGCTCCGCCGCGAGCGGCGGTCGCACGTCGCTCATTTGCCGATATGCTTGGAAATGTCGGGCCAGAACACGGCGAGGGCCGACGTCCCCAGAATGCCGATCGCCCACCAGAATATTTTCTCGCCGCCCTTGCGCGCGCCGGAGCGGAGCGCCCGCACGAATTTTCGATCCTCGAGGATCTCGTCGCCCTCCCGCAGATCCTCGAGCCGGGCGCTGCGCAGAAATTCCATATCCTTGCGCGTCTCCACCCGCTCCTCCGGCTTGCGGCAATCTATGCCGAGCGTCGTCTCGAATTTTTCCGCCATCACCTCGCGCACAGCGGCCTTCACGTCCTCTTTCGTCAGCTCGGTCATTTCGCTTCCCCGGCCAGCCCCAAATCCCGACGCTCACGCCATTTCACATTCGCGGCGTGCCGATCGCCGCAGCTCGTAAGTGCGACGCGGTCGCGGCCCCACAGCCGCTCGACCTCGCCGGCGGCGAGCGCGCGCGGAGGCAGCCTGATCGGCCGTTCGCAAGGCTTGTCGAGATCGTCGGGCGCCTCGGCGTGCGCCAGCTCGCGCACCGGCTCGGTCCGGCTGCTATCGGGCAAGTCTTTCGAGGCGCATGACGCTGTCGCGAGTAAGGCAAGGGCTGCGATCGAGAGCGGCGGACGCATCGGCGGCTTCCTTCAGTCGGATTTCGAGATCGAGGTTTTTGCGGGCGAGGGCGTCGGCTTCGGCGCGGCCGGCGGCGTCGGCCACGCCGATCGCGGATTCACGCCGCGCATGCTCGGCGTCGGCCGCGCGTTGGAGCTCGAGGCGCAGCGCCTCCGCGCGCGCCGAGCAGGCGGCGCGCTCATTGTGGCCGACGACGAGCCAGGTGAGGCCGGCGGCGAGCGCCGCCGCGCCGATCGGCGTGCGGACCGCCGCCGAGAGTGCGTCGAGCGCGCCTTTGAGCAGCATGGGGAGGAGGGCGAGGATCGACATGAGCGCGCCCTCAGCCGATCCGCCCGCGTATCAGGGCGAGCCATCCGACATAGAGCAGCGGGCGGCCTATGCCGACGGCGAGGCCGAGCGCCGCCACGGCGCCCAGCGCTTCCGTAAGCTCTTTGATCATCTCGACCATCGTTATCTCCTATTTCAGCAGCGCTGCATCGAGCGCGGCGCGGAAGGCCTCTTCGTCGCCGTCATTGCCGACGTGGAGATCGCAGCCGAATGGCTGCGTCTCACTGACATGCGTTGGCGCGCTCGGCGTCCGCGCGGCGGCGCGATCGATCCGCCATGTCGCGCCGCCGAGCCACCAGATCGCCGCGCGCTCATTGAGAAAGCGCACATCGTCGACCACGATGCGGACACGCGGCTCGCGCTCGCGAAGGTCGGCGACAGTGCGCCGCCATGCCTCTACCCAGAGATCGGGAGCGATGAGATCGCGCCCCCATTCTGTGCCGAGCAGCTGCATTGCCTCGCGAGGCGTGCGGCCGCAGAGGACGGCGCTCGGCGATTCCTTCCGCGCGCCTTCGATCTCCTCTTCCGAGCAGCCGAGGGCGCGTAGCATCGCCTTCAGCGGCTCGGCGAAGCGTGTCCGCTGGAAGCCATGGCGCTCGACAAGGTGACGCGCCGCGAAGCTCTTGCCGGAGCCGGACGGCCCCGAAATGCCGATGATGAGCGGCGCCATGTCACCGCCCGATATTGAGGCCAGAGGCGGCGTCATCGACGCGGGCCGCCTTGACCAGCGCCGCGCCGCGCCAGGCGCGCCAGACGAAATAGGCGGCGCCGGCGCTGAGCGCGGCCACGGCGAGCAGTGGCCAATAATCGCGCAGCGCCTCGAGCGTCGAGACGCCGCTCTGCAGGGCCGTCGCCGCTTCCTGCGCCTGGTCGGCGGCGTCCTTGATCTGCGACAGCGCAGCCGATGCGCCGGCGACGGAAACCATCGCGCCGGCGACGCCCTGTTGCGCCTGATCGGCGCCCTTGATCGTGCGCGAGCCGGCGGCGCGGAGTTCGCGCACCGAAGCCGGTGGTTCCGTTGGCTCAACGCTATCCTGCGACGCCTCGACGCGCGCCTTCGCCGCTTCTCGGGAGAGCGCGCGCATCGCCCGCGCATAAGCCGCGTGACGCTCCGCGAGGCCGTTCTTGCCGCCATTGATGCGCTTCGTTTGCACGACGACATCTCCGCTATCCGCCGCCGGCATGGCGCCGAGCAGCACAAAGAGAGCGCACGCGCATTCGAGCGCGTGATCTGGATGGATCAGCCAGGCGCTCGCGACTTCGGGCGAGACGCCGAGCTTATTTCCCAGCTCGGCGGCGTTGTCGTGGCCCGTCGACTGCAACAGGCCCTTTCCGCGATTGAGCCATCCATCATCCGTGCCGGCACGATTGCCCATCCTGCCGCCGTAGACCTTGTTCGCAAGCGCTCTCGGATTGTGCGCGAAAGGCGTCGCGCTTTCGACGGTCGGAAAGCGCTTCCGCCAGACCTCATGCAGCCGCTCGGCCGAGTAATTCAGATTTTCCTCGAGCGCCGTGAAATTCGCGGTCTCGACGCAAATATGCGCGAGCAGCGCGGCCTGCCGACGGATCGTCGTGACGTCCCACGTCGGGAATTGATCGTCCGCATGATCCGCGATCATGGCGATGATCTTCGGGTCGGGCGTCTTGCCGCGCGAGTCTGCGGTCGCGCGAATTACTGCGTTCCAATCGGTCATTTCTCACCTTTGAGGATGGCGCGCATAGGCGCGCGAAAGCGCTCGCGCGATCGGCGAGCGAATGGGGCTTCGATGTGCTTTGATGAATGTTGGAGCGCGCGCTATTTCAGCCGCGCGCCTTTGGAATGACGAGCGCTAGACGAAGCGTCCGCTGTTGAGCGCATAGCTGCTTGCCGCCACTGCGGCCGCTGCATTGCCGGAAACAGTCAAGTCTTCTTCATAAACGCGGTAGATCGTCCCCTTGAACGCGCCATTGATGTATGGCGTGGCGGCGCCGCCCGATTTGACCGTGTTGATCTGCGCGCTCGAGGCGGAGCCGATCAGCACGCCATTCACGAACATCGATATCGTGCCCGGCGTCCAAGCGAGCCCCAACTGTGTGACGGCGCCGAGCATCACGCCGGAGGAGCCGGTCACGGTGATGGCGCCAGCGCCGCCCGTCGTCGTTGCGACCGAGCCGCGCGGCGACTTGCCGTCCGAGCCCATGTCGAAGATCCATTGGGCGTC
>NZ_JBQUZK010000063.1:0-71815 GCF_056313885.1 Methylosinus sp. DMC45 | reverse complement strand
CTTTTGGCGCAGGATTTGTCGGACGTGTGGATTTTCGTCGTTCACGTTCGGGCAATCGGCTGTGGTCGAAGGAGTTGCGCGCGGCCCGATGCGCGAACCGCCGTAAATCTCATGAGCGACGCCATCATCTTGCTCGACACCAACGTCGTCTCCGAGCTGATGCGGCCTAAGCCCGCGCAGACGGTCTTAGACTGGTTCGCCGCGCAGAACTCGACCAAGCTGCTTTTCCGAGCGGAGAGCGCACCCGAGTTGTGCTGCCCATAGCTGTCGACATCGCGGTCATACGTCCTGCCCTTCGACAGCGCCGCAATCAAAGCTTACGCAGCCATTCCCGCAAGCCGTCGCCGTCAGTCGGCTGGCCAGCAGACTCTGTAACATTTCCCCAGAATATGAACACCCGATGCGTCGCCGACGCCGCCTGACCGACCGGACCAGGACCCGCAGGAGGCATTCGCGATATCCGAACCTATCTTTTTCTCGCCTCGGGAAGGCCGGCGCGCTCCATATCGAGAAGCGCTCGCTTTCGGTCGACGCCCCACCGATAACCGCCGAGGCCACCGTCGCCACGAAGCACGCGATGGCATGGCGCCAGCACCGCCAAGCGACTGGCCGCGCAGGCCGACGCCGCGGCGCGATGCGCCTTCGGCTTGCCTATTCCTGCCGCCACATCGGCGTAGCTGACGACATTCCCTTCCGGAATGCCGATCAGAAATCGCCAGACCAGCAGCTGGAAGGCCGTTCCCCGCAGATCGAGCGGCAGCTCGGGGCGCGGTCCACGCCTCGAAAGATACGCGTCGAGCGCGTCGATCCACCGGCTCAACTGTTCGCCAGCGGCCTCGATCGATTGTTGCAGACGTGCTTTCGGGAACTCGGCGGCCAAGGCGTCCAGCAGCGACGCCTCGCTTTCGCCGAACATGACGAAGCACACGCCGCGATCGGTGGCGGCCATCATGAGGGGGCCGAGCGCGCAACGGCGGCACGCATAGCTGATCGTCTCACCGGCGCCGCCTGCTCGATAAGTCGATGGCGCCATGCCGATATTGCGTCGCCCTTCGCCATAGACCCGGCTCGGCGAGCCATAGCCGGCCTCGTAAATGGCGCCCGTCACGCCGTCGCCGTCTCGTAGAAGCTCCTTGAGACGTCTCGCTCTCAGCCCATCCTGATAGGCTTTGGGCGAGACGCCGATCACCGCTTTGAAGAGCTTCTGCATATGGGTCGGGGATAGGCCGACCGCGGCTGCGAGTCGGGAGAGCGGTAAGGCTTCCTCCGCGCGCCTTTCGATGAGGCGGGCGATTTCCTGCGCCTTCTCGACATCGAAAGGTCGTTCCTCAGGCCGGCAACGTTTGCACGCGCGATAGCCCGCCGCCTGCGCTTCTGGAACATCCGCGAAGAAACGAAGATTTTCCGGTTTCGCGGCGCGCGATGGGCATGATGGGCGGCAGAATATTCGCGTGGTTTCGACGCCATAGAGGAACCGGCCCTCATAGGCCCGGTCGCGCGTCGCCACGGCCCGAAGCATCTCTTCAGCATGGAGAGCTGGTCGATCCATTCTCATTTTTGTCCGAACTGTCCTCGCCGCGAAAATAGCTCAAAGCGTGAGGATCGCCGCTCCGCTTCCTGCCGCCAAATCCGTCTGGCCGCACAAGCCAGACGACGACCGCGATTTGACGGCAAGTTCCGGAGCGCGCATTCCGGTCGGACGCCTAAGCTCGCGAGCGAACCGACTCGCTCACGAGAGACCGAAACACATGAGCAAAGCCCTTGACCACGCCTACCGCGCCGCGACCGCGTGGATCGATGGCCTCGACGAGCGGCTGGTGGCTGCGCGCGCGACGCGCGACGACCTCGCCGCGATCTTCGGCGGACCGCTGCCGGAGCTCGGAACCAGATCGGAAGAAGTCGTCAAATGGTTGACGCGCCATGCCGGCGACGGAATGCTCGGCAGCGCCGGCGGCCGCTTTTTCGCCTGGGTCATCGGGGGCGGCGTGGAGTCCGCGCTGGCCGCAGATTGGATGGTCTCGACATGGGATCAGAATGCGGCGCTCTATGCCTGCAGCCCGGCCGCTTCGGTCATCGAGGACGTAGCCGGCGCATGGATCAAGGAATTACTGGACCTGCCGGGCGAATCCTCCTTCGCCTTCACGACCGGTTGTCAGCTCGCGCATACGACCTGCCTCGCCGCTGCGCGCCATGCGCTGCTGAAGCGCGCCGAATGGGACGTGGAGCAGGACGGACTCTTCGGCGCGCCTCGTTTGACCATTCTGGCGAGTGAGGAAAGACATGGCTCGATCGATCGCGCGGCGCGCCTTCTCGGCTTCGGCCGCCGGGCGATCCAGCCGCTCGCGACCGACGATTCGGGAAGGATCGCGCCGACGGCGTTGGAACAGGCGATATCGCGCTCGGGCGGTCCGGCGATCCTCGTCCTGAATGCGGCCGACCTCAACATCGGCGCCTGCGATCAATTCGCCGAGCTCATTCCAATGGCGCATTCGGCCGGGCTCTGGGTCCATATCGACGGAGCCTTCGGGCTATTTGCACGCGCGAGCCGCGCGCATCGCCATCGCTTATCGGGCGTGGAGCTAGCCGATAGCTGGGCGACCGACGGCCACAAATGGCTCAACGTCCCTTTCGACTGCGGGATCGCGATCGTCAGAGATCGCGCGGCCCATCGCGCCGCGATGACCACCAGCGCCGCCTATATCGCGGCGCGATCGGACGCGCGCGATCAGATCGACTGGACTCCCGAATGGTCTCGGCGCGCGCGCGGCGTCCCCGTCTATGCGGCGCTGAAGGAATTGGGACGCGAGGGAGTCGAAGCCCTGATCGATCGCTGCTGCGCGCATTGCGAGGCGCTCGTGGACGGGCTCGGAGCCCTCGCCGGTGTGGAGGTGCTGTCTCCGGCAAGCTTAAATCAGGGTCTCGTACGATTCAATCGTATCGGCGACATGCCCGAAGAGAACGACGCCTTCACGGACGAAATCATCGAGAAAATCAACGCCACTGGCGAAGCCTTCTTTTCCGGCACGACATGGCGCGGTCGCCGAGCCATGCGCATCAGCGTCGTGAACTGGCGCACGAGCGAAAGCGATGTGGACCGCACAGTGGCCGCCGCCCGCGCCGCGCTCGCCCAATCGCGCGCGGGCTCGTCCTTGCACATCGATGGCTAGCGCGCTCGTGTTGGAGGAACCGGGAGCGCGTAGCGCGGGAGCCATCATGCGCGAGAGAGATTTTAGCGCTGAGGAAACGGGAAAGCGCCTCGCCTTCGAGCGCCGACTCGAGACGGATTGCTCCTGCATTCCGTCGACCGTTTGCCAACGCCATGGTGCTTCGCCTGGAAAAAGGAGAGACGCCTGATGGAGGCCCGCTCGGCAGATCATCCACCACCCCGGAAGGCCCGATCCTCGCCGGCTTCTAAACGGCTTCTAAAAATAAATCTGGTTGGCTATTCGATGCTTCCAAAGTCGCATAACATATTGATTTTATTGGTGCCGGTTGCAGGATTCGAACCCGCGACCTACTGATTACAAATCAGTTGCTCTACCAGCTGAGCTAAACCGGCGCCTCGCCCGAACGATTTGCGTTGCGGCGTCGGGCCACTCTATACGCTCCCCTGTCGTTTCAGAAAAGAGCGCAGCGATCGGCTCCGGCGGGCTTTGCGTTCGCAGGGCGGCGCTCGAGCGGCGAGGAGCCGCGACGCCCGCGGACGCTCGACACCGCATCGGGGTTGCTGTAGCCAAACGGCGTAAGACGCATCGCTGCGGCCGCGCATGTCGTCTCTTTGTCCTGTGGTCCGAGCGAGCGCGCGCATGGGCGTTTATTACGTGCACTATCTGATTCCGCTCGACAATTCCTTTCGTCCCGAGCCAGAGCGCATTGCAGCGCTCATCGACGCATTGGCGGCCGCGCGCTTCATTCCGCGGCCCGAAGCGGGCGACGGCCCGACCTATTTCCTCGACGATTGGCGTCGCGAGGCCGCCGAAGGAACGACCTCGGCCGCGCAGGAGCCTCCGAAGCCTTGGTGGAAGCGAATATTCGGCTCCAAAGCGCCCGAGCAGCCCCCTCTTCTCGATCTCGTGGACGTCGAGCGGCCCTTCGCCGTTCCTCTCGCCGAGGAATCCTTCGCCGCGCTGGCCGATCGCGCGGTGACTATCGGCTGGACGATCGAAGACCCTCTCGCCAATGGTCTGGCCTATCCTTTCGAGCAGCGCCCGAGCCGCGACGATCCGCCGAATTATCGGCTGCTCATCGAAGCCAGCGAGGATTTCCGCACGGAGACGATCAACCGCTACGACGATACCGGGACGGTCGACCCGCATTGCCGATGCGGCGAGGACCTCTCCTATTCGCGCGCGCCGTTCGAGGACGTCGCGATTCGGCGCCTCTGCCCCTCCTGCGGCGCGCGTTTCGAGCCTCGGGAAAAGCTCGTCACATTCACCAATGGCGCGACCGGCGAGAGCCAGACGATCCACAGCGGCATATGCTATCGCTTCGCCGTGGCGATAGATTGCGAGAAATCCATCCCTCCCGCCATCGAAGACGGAAAGGAAGGAAAACTGTCGCGCCGCTTTCTGCGCGCGTGCAGCGAGGCGCTCGGCGTCGAGCTCCACGAATTGGGGTCCTATAGCTAGACCTGCGTCATATGCGAGCCGAGCGACGCTGCTCTTGCCATCCCCCTGTCTTTCCGCTTATAAGCCGCGCTTCCGAACCGCCCGGCCAGTGATGGGCTGCCGTGGCGGTTCTTTTCGCTCGCGCGAATAAAGCGCCGGGAGACCGGCGCGCAGAACAGGGCCCTCGGCCCAGGAGAGCAAAATGCCCAAGCTGAAGACCAAATCGGGCGCCAAAAAGCGCTTCAAGATCACCGGCACCGGCAAGGTGGTCTACGCCCAGAAGGGCAAGCGCCACGGCATGATCAAGCGCACCAACAAGCAGATCCGAAATCTGCGCGGGACCTCCGTCCTGTTCAAGACGGACGGCGACAACGTCAAGAAGTATTTCCTGCCCAACGGCTGAGCTTCTCCCCTTCCCCCGATTTCGGATTTCCTGAAAGGATCATGTCATGGCTCGCGTCAAGCGCGGCGTCACCTCGCACGCCAAGCACAAAAAGACCCTGGATGCCGCCAAAGGCTTCTACGGCCGCCGCAAGAACACCATCCGCGCCGCCAAGGCCGCGGTCGACCGCTCGATGCAATATGCGACGCGCGACCGCAAGGCCAAGAAGCGCGTCTTCCGCGCTTTGTGGATTCAGCGCCTCAACGCCGCCGTGCGTGAGCTGGGCCTGACCTACAGCCGCTTCATCGACGGCCTCGCCAAGGCCGGCGTCACGGTGGACCGCAAGGTTCTGTCGGAGCTGGCCATCACCCAGCCGGAGGCCTTCAAGGCCATCGTCGAGAAGGCCAAGGCCGCGCTGCCGCAGACGGCCTGATCCGTCGGCGCCGACGCTTCGACGCGGGAATCCTTTCGGATGAAATGGTATTCCTGCCTGAATGCGTCGGCTCTCGACCGCTACGCCGGGCATTTGCGCGTCGCCGTCCGCACGGCGATCGACATAGCGGGGCTCGAGCCGCATCTCGTCTTCGACGGCGAGGCGGACCGGCTCCGCGCCAGTCTCGGCCATGACGCGCCCGTCCATATCCACAGCCGGCGCTCCGGCCTCATCGAGGCCATAGAAGCGACGCCGGAGACGCCGGACTGGAGCCGCTCCATCGCCGCCGGCGCCTTTCTGCGGCTCGAGATTCCCCTCATCGAGACAAAGGACGAATTCGTCCTCTACACCGATTGCGACGTGCTGTTCGCCCGGCGGGTCGAGCTGTCGCCGCTGCGGCCGCGCTATTTCGCCGCCGCGCCCCAGCACGAGCCGCATGAGTGGTCGCAATTCTGCTCGGGCGTGCTGCTCTTCAACGTCCCGGCCATGCGCGCCGAATATGAGCCGCTGATGCGGCGCGCGCGCGCCGCGCTCGGACTGCCGCATCACTACGATCAAGAGGCGCTCAACGCGCATTTCGCCGGGCGCTGGGACCATCTGCCGCTGGCCATGCATTGGAAGCCCTATTGGGGCGTCGAATGGGGCGCGTCCATCGTGCATTTCCATGGCCCCAAGGCGGAGGATGCGCGCCGCCTCGCAGCCGCGCCGGCGGGGACCGATCTGCTCTCGCAGCTCTACGCCCGCGATCCGCGGGGCTATGCGCATTTTCTGCGCTTCTACGACATCGCCGCCGAGGCCGATCGGCGCGGCGCGCGCCTCGGCCCGGCCGAGCTGGCGCCGCTGCGGCTGGAGGCGGCGGCGGCGTCCGGCGGCCGCGCCCTGCGCCGCGCCCTCGCCTTTTTGCGCGAGCTGCGCCCGCTGACCCCGCGAGAGGCCGCGCCTTCGCCCATTCTGCCGCCGGAGGCGAGCTTCGCGCAAATCGCGACGCTCGAGAATTTCGACGAGCGCGCCTATCTCTACGCCAATCCCGATGTCGCCGAGAAGGTTCGCAGCGGGAGCATTCTCTCCGGCCGCGCGCATTTCGCACGCTATGGCCGCTATGAAGGGCGCGTGCAGATGATCCCGGGCGACCAGCCGGCCACGCCCGAGAATTTCGACGCCGAGGCCTATGTCGCGCGCAATCCCGACGTCGCCTTTCTGATCGCGCGCGGCCGCTATCCTTCCGCCCGTGCGCATTTCGAGCGGCGCGGGCGCACGGAACTACGCCGGCAGCTGACGCGGCCCTGACGCCCCGCGCCTATGGCGCCCGGCGCGCGCATCGGCCACATATGAGAGCGCAGCGGCTCGAAGGGAATCATTCGAGCGGCGCCGAGGGTCGCGAGGGCTTCCATGGCCAATTCTTATGATCTCATCGTCATCGGCGGCGGGCCGGGCGGCTATGTCGCCGCCATCCGCGCCGCGCAGCTCGGGCTGAGGACGGCCATTGTCGAGCGCGAGCATTTGGGCGGCATTTGCCTCAATTGGGGCTGCATTCCCACCAAGGCGCTGCTGCGCTCGGCCGATGTCTTTCGGCTCGCGAAACATGCGAAGGATTTCGGCCTGCGCATAGAGGGCGAGGTCTCCTTCGACGCCGAGGCGCTGGTGAAGCGCTCGCGCGCCGTCGCCGGGCGGCTCAACGCGGGCGTCGAGTTCCTGTGCAAGAAGAACAAGATCGATGTGATCTGGGGCGAGGCCGCGCTCGCCGCTCCGGGCGAGATTCGCGTCGCCGCGCCCAAAGGAACCGCGCGCCCGCAATTCCCACGGCCGAAGAACATCCTCGGCGAAGGCGACTATTCGGCCAAGCACATCATCGTCGCGACCGGCGCGCGGCCGCGCGCCCTGCCGGGCCTGGAGCCCGACGGCGAGCGTATCTGGACCTATTTCGAGGCGCTGCTGCCGCCTTCCATGCCGAAATCTCTGCTCGTCGTCGGCGGCGGCGCGATCGGCGTCGAATTCGCGTCCTTCTACTCGACCTTCGGAGCGCAGGTGACTCTGGTGGAGGCGCTGCCGCAAATCCTGCCGGCGGAAGACGCCGAGATCGCCGCGCTGGCGCGCAAATCCTTCGAGAAGCAAGGGATAAAAATCATCACCAGCGCCAAGCTCGCGAAGCTCGACAAGACAGACAATGGCGTCGTCGCGACGATCGCGGCCGAGAGCGGCGAGCAGCGCATAGAGGCGGAGCGCGTCATCTCCGCCGTCGGCGTCGTCCCCAACAGCGAAGGGCTGGGACTGGAAGCGCTGGGCGTGAAGACCGATCGCGGAATCATCGTCATCGACGGTCTCTGCCGCACCAATGTCGCCGGAATCTATGCGATCGGCGATGTCGCCGGCCCGCCCATGCTCGCCCATAAGGCGGAGCATGAGGGCGTCGTCTGCGTGGAGGCGATCGCCGGGCTGTCGCCGCATCCGATCGAGCGCACGCGCATTCCCGCCTGCACCTATTGCCATCCGCAGATCGCCTCGGTCGGCCTCACGGAAGCGGCGGCGAAAGCGGCCGGACATGAGCCGAAGATCGGACGCTTTCCCTATATCGCCAATGGCAAGGCCATCGCCATGGGCGAGACGGAGGGGCTGGTGAAGACCATATTCGACGCGAAGAGCGGACGCCTGCTCGGCGCGCATCTCATCGGCGCGGAGGTGACGGAGCTGATTCAGGGCTTCGTGATCGCGATGAATCTGGAGACGACGGAGGCGGAGCTGATGGAGACCATCTTCCCGCATCCGACGCTCTCCGAGACGATGCATGAGAGCGCGCTCGACGCCTTCGGACGAGCGATTCATATTTGATGGGACGCCGAGCGAGCCTGACGGCTCGCGGCGTTCAGACCGCTAGCCGTGAGGCTGCATCAAATCAATGGCGCCCCTCCAGCGCCACGCCTTCCCAATAGGGCGCCGCGCCGTAATGCTGGTGGATGCGCGTCTCCCAGTCGCGATCGGTCCAGCTCGCCTCGCTATATTCCGGCGCCTTCTCGAGCATCTGCTCCGTCACAGAAGTCGTATAGCGGCGCCTGTCCTGATCGTAGCAGAGCGCCTTCCACGGCACGGCGTGATGGCCCTTGCGCAGGCACATGAAGCCGCAGAAATCGACGATGGCGTAGCGCGCCTGGCCGGTGATGGGATCGATCATCAGATGATCGATCTCGCCGATCTCCTTGCCGCTCTGATCGAAGATTTTCGCGCCGACGATATGCTCGCTCGAGATCATATGAAGTTCAGGGATAGCGGTCGCCATTTCGACCTCCCTCGTGAGCCCCCGGCCCTCTTTGAATCAAAAACGCGGCGCGAGACGAAAAGTTGCCTCGCGTCACAAAAGCCATGCGCCGAAGGCGACGGTGATCAGCGTGAGCGGCGCGCCGATTTCGAAATAGGCCCAAAAGCCGATGGAGACGCCCGCGGCGCGGGCGCGCTCGGCGACAATGAGATTGGCGACGGAGCCGATGAGCGTCAGATTCCCGGCCAGAGTCGAGGCCATGGCGACGACGAGCCAGGCGCGCTGCGGATCGGCCGCGCCGGCGAGGAACGGCTTCAGCGCCAATACCGCCGGCACATTGCTGACGAGATTGGAGAGAAGCGCCGACACCACCGCCAGAACGCCGGCGTTGGAGAGATCGAAGCGGCCGATGGAGGCGACGGCCTCCGGCGTCAGCACAGTGGCCTCGAGTCCCTCGACGACGATGAACAGGCCGACGAACATCAAGAGAAGCGGCCAATCGATCTCGCGATAGACCTTCTCCGCCTTCACATGGCGCGTGACCAGCAGCAGCGCGCCGCCGACGATCGCCACTTTCGCGACCGGCTGGCCGGCGAAGAAGAGCGCCATCATGGCCAGCGTCACCACCACCGATTTGATGACGAGAAAGCCGCGCGCCCGCGCCGGCGCAGGCGCCGCGACGGGCAGTCTCTCACGCGTGAGAAACTCGCCCCGGTAGAACAGCGCGACCAGCGCGAAAGTGGCGAGCAGGCCGAAGGCGGCGACCGGCCATAGCGCTGCGGCGAAGGCGCCATAGGGAATATGCGACAGGCCGCCGATAATCATGTTCTGCGGATTGCCCGTGATCGTCGCCACGCTGCCGACATTGGAGGCCATGGGCACGGCGAGCAGATAGGGCAGCGGATCGCGCTTCAGCCGGCGCGTCAGCTCGAGCGTCAAAGGCGTCATCACCAGGCAAATGGCGTCATTGACGAGAAAGGCCGAGAAGGCGCCCGTCACCAGCACGATGGCGGCGAGCAGAGCGAGCGGCGTCTTCGCGCGCGCGACGACGAAATTGCTCGCCAAGCGAAAAAAGCCGGAGAGGCGCAGATTGGCGACGACGATCATCATGCCGAGCAGAAGCGTGATCGTGTCGAAATCGATGGCGCGATAGGCCGCGTCCAGCGGCAGCACGCCGAGCCCGACCATCAGGCTGGCGCCGAGCAGCGCCGCGCCGGCGCGATCGAGCCGCAGCCCCGGCGCCTCGCCGAGCGCGATGACGAAATAGGTCGCCGCGAAGATGATGATGGCGATAGCGTGCGTCCATGCCGGCGACGCGCCGCCGGCGAGCAGCGCCGGAAGCGCGGCGAGCAGCGTCACGCCGGCGGCGGCGGCCAGCGCGCCGCCAAAGACGAGCGCAACCGCCAGCAGCGCCGCGACAAAGGGCGAGCGTTCTTTTTCAACCATTCGGACTCACGCGTTCAAGCGGCGGATCGCGCTGGCTTAGCGCTTTCCGGCATGCCGAGCCAGAGCAGCAGAAAAGCGAGCGCCGCGACGGCGGACAGAAACAGAAAAGCGACGTTGAAACCGGCTCTGTCGACGAGCGCGCCGGCGACGACATTGCTGAGCGCGGCGCCCGCGCCCCAGCAGGCGCCGGAGGCGCCGAGCGCGAGGCTGTAATGGCCCGTTCCTTCGGTCAGATCGTCGATCACGATGAAGAACAGAGCGCCGAACAGGCCCGCGCCGACGCCATCGAGCAATTGGATGGAGACGAGATAGGCCGGATCGTCGAAGAATGTGTAGAGCAGCCCGCGGATCGGCAGCACGGCGAAGCCGGCGAGCAGCAGCGGCTTGCGACCCCAGAGATCGGCTTTCGCGCCGACGAGAGCGGCCATGGGAATCATCACCGCCTGGGCGGCGATGATGCAGGCGGCCATGAACAGCGAGCCGGTCTGCTCGCGCCCCTCGCTCAAACGCTCGCCGACCAGCGGCAGCATTGCGGCGTTGGCGAAATGAAACAGCGTGATCGCCGCAGTGAAGATCAGCAGCGGGCGCGATTCGAAGATCACGCGCAGCCCGCTCGGCCGTGCGCCATCGTCGGGGTCGTCGTCGCCGTCCGCGAGACCGCGCGCGGCGCGATGGTCGATCTCGCTCGCGTCGATCATCACCAGCGCGAGGGCGCTGGCGCAGGCAAGCAGCACGACGAGCCACAGCACGGCGACCGGCGCGATCAGCCAGCCGGCGAGCCCGGCCGCGATCGCCGTCACGACATTGCCGGCATGGTTGAAGGCTTCATTGCGGCCGATGCGCTCGGCGAAGAGCGCGCGGCCGACGACGCCGAGGCTGATCGCCGCTATGGCCGGCGGAAACACCGCGTCGCAGGCGCCGATGATGGTCTGCGCCGCCGCCGCGGGCCAGAAAAACGGAAAAAGACCGAGCGCCGCAGTGCCCGCCGCGACGAGCAGCGCGCCCGCGGCGATGAGCCCGCGCTTGCCGCGCGTCCAATCGACCAGCGCGCCGGCAGGGGCGCGCGCGGCCACTGTCGCCGCGCCGGCGATGGTCATGATGACGCCGATATGGGTGGCGTCCCAATGCTGGCTCGACCACAGATAGATGGCCAGAAACGGACCGACGCCGCTCTGCACATCGGCGAGCAGAAAGCTCACCCAATCGAGCCCCCGCTCGCTACGCATGACTCGCGGCGCGCTTCACCGCGGCGGGCGTCGCGCGAAAGGCGATGGCGATGCGGTTGTAGGCGCTCATCACGCCGATCGCGATCGTCAGATCGGCGAGCTCCTTCTCGGAAAACTGCGTCGAGACGGCGGCGAACTCGGCATCGGGGACGCCGGTCTCGGCGACTTTCGTCACCGTCTCCGCCCAGGCGAGAGCGGCGCGCTCGCGCTCGCTGAACAATGCCTCCGCCTCGCGCCACACCGAGACGAGCGCGAGCTTGTCCACGGTGAAGCCCTCGGCGATGAGCGCACGCGTGTGCAGATCGAGGCAATAGGCGCAGCCGTTGATCTGCGAGACGCGCAGATAGACGAGCTCGGCGAGCGCCTTGCCGAGGCTCGCGCCGACATAGGAATGCACGGCGCCGAGCGCCTTCATGCCCTCGGGCGCGGCGTGAGCGTAATCGAGGCGGCTGGTCATTCTTACTCTCCTGCTCGAGCATCGGGAAAGGGCGGAAGGGTCTCGCTCGAATCGACGAAGAATATAGGGGACGACCGCGCCGGCTCTGTGTCGCTGGCGGTCACGGCGCAGTCGCGGCGCAAATGAAGCTCGCCGACGCGCGCGGCACGAAATCGAGCTCACGCGGCTTTTCGGCGCGAATTCTCGCGACGATCGCCTTCACGAACTCGATTTCGGCGTCGCCGATCGCGGCGCCGGCCAGCGCCTCCCTCACCCAATCGCGGCCCATTTCCTCTTCCAGAAAGTCAATGTCGTAAGTTTCGATCGGGTCGAGACGCACGCGATCGTTCGACCACATGCGTATATTCTCGAGCCCCGCCCGCGCGAGCAAGGTCGGCAAGCGCAAGCCTATATCCTGATCGCCTCTCCGCGATTTGACGAAATCGACGAATCTGACCCAAACGCCATAGAAGGCGGCGCGTTCAGCGGGCGCGAGGAAATGGGTCAATTCGAGCGTCTGCGCCCAATTCAAATGATTGACCGGCTCGACGCAGAGGATCGTTCCGCTTCGCTTCGCCACGCGACGCATTTCCGCGACGATTTTTTCCGGCGCGAGGCTATGCATCAGCAAAGTCTGCGCGGTGACGATATCGAACGAGGCGCCGGGCAGACCGGTGTCGCTCGCATCCGCCTCGACCGCGCGATAGGCGATGTGCGGCGCGCGCTCGGCATATTTTTTTGCGGAGCGCGCGCACCATTCGCGCTCCCGATCGACGCCCGTCACTTCCCGCAGATCGACGAAGGCGTCGAGCAGGCCGAGGCTCCAATGCCCTTCGCCGACGCCGAAATCGGCGAGGCTCGTCGCGATGGCGTCGCCTATGGCGCGCGACTTCAGCAGGCGGAGAAAATCACGGCTCCACCAATCGAAGCGCTCGTCGTGAATGTAATCCGCCGAATGCGGCGCCTCCGACATGATCGCTCCTCCGCAATGACATGAGGCCCGCGCCGATCGAACGGCGCGGCTCTGCAATGAATTGGACCCGTTGTCGCGCCGCGCTCACAGCTTGCGCAGCGCGACTTCCTCAATGCGATGGTCCGCGCCCTTGGTCAGCACCAGGCTGGCGCGCGGGCGCGTCGGCGAAATGTTGCGGCGCAGATTTTCGAGATTGATGCGCGTCCAAATATCCTTGGCGACGCGCTTCGTCTCCGCATCGTCGAGATCGGCGTATTTCTTGAAGTAGGAGAGCGGATCGCGGAAGGCCGTCTCGCGCAGGCGCTGAAAACGCTCCACATACCATTGCTCGAGCACATTCTCCTCGGCGTGGAGATAGACCGAGAAGTCGAAGAAATCCGAGACGAAGGGAATCTCCCGCCCATCCTCACGTGGACGGCTGGCGAGCAGGACGTTCACGCCCTCGACGATGAGAATGTCGGGCTTGTCGACATAGAAGAACTCGTCCGGCACCACATCATAGATGAGATGCGAATAGACCGGCGCGGCGACATTGCGCTGGCCGGCCTTCACATCAGAGAGAAAGCGCAGCAGCGCGCGATTGTCATAGCTCTCGGGAAAGCCCTTCTTGTCCATCAGCCCGTCGCGCTCGAGCACGGCGTTGGGATAGAGGAAGCCGTCTGTGGTGACGAGCTCGACCTTCGGCGTGTTGGGCCAGCGCGACAGCAGCGCCTTGAGAATGCGCGCGGTCGTGGACTTGCCCACGGCGACCGAGCCGGCGACGCCGATGATATAGGGCATTTTGCCGTCCTCGGCGCCCAGGAAGCGCTGCGTCGCCTTGAACAGGCCTTGCGTCGCCGCGACATAGAGGGCGAGCAGGCGCGAGAGCGGCAGATAAATCTCGATGACCTCTTCCAGCGAGATCGGATCGTCGAGCGATTTGAGCCGCGTGAGATCGTCGATCGTGAGCGTGAGCGGCGTGTCCGCGCGCAGGCTCGCCCATTCGGCGCGGGTGAAGCGCCGATAGGGCGACAGCGCGACGCCGCCTCCCAGATAGGCCTCGGCGTTCATTTCCGCTCTCCGCGCGACGCTTTTTCCGCATGGCCGGATTGGACCGTGCGCGTCTCCAGCTCGGCGAGCACCTCCGCGAGCGTGACGCCGCCGGCCTCCAGCAGCACGAGCAGATGATAGAGCGTGTCGGCGGCCTCGCTGGTCAGATTCTTGCGATCGCCCTCCATGGCGGCGATGACGGTCTCCACCGCCTCCTCGCCGAATTTCTTGGCGATGCGGGGCGTTCCGGCCTCGAACAAGCTCTTGGTGTAGGACTGCGCGGCGTCGGCGCCCCGCTTCGATGCGATGATCTGCGCAAGATCGGCGAGGGAAAAATCGCTCATGAGGGCTCCAGGCCGTCGAGACGCATCGGAATGCCCGCTTTCGCCATATATCGCTTCGCCTGCGGGATGGTGAACTCGCCGAAGTGGAAAATAGACGCCGCGAGAACGGCGGAAGCATGGCCTTCGCGCACGCCCTCGACGAGATGATCCAGCGTCCCGACGCCGCCCGAGGCGATGACCGGCACATCGACGGCGTCGGCCACGGCGCGCGTCAGCTCTATGTCGAAGCCGATTTTCGCGCCGTCGCGGTCCATGGAGGTGAGCAATATTTCGCCGGCGCCGAGGCTCGTGACCTCCTTGGCGTAGTCCACGGCGTCTATGCCCGTCGGGCGACGGCCGCCATGGGTGAAAATTTCCCAATGATCGCCGACGCGCTTGGCGTCTATGGCGACGACGATGCATTGCGAGCCGAATTTCTCGGCCGCCTCGCGCACGAATTGCCGATCCGCCACAGCGGCCGAATTGATCGAGGCCTTGTCGGCCCCGGCGAGCAGGAGATTGCGAATGTCGTCCTCGACGCGCACGCCGCCGCCGACGGTGAGCGGCATGAAGCAGGCCTCCCCCGTGCGCCGCACCACATCGAGCATGATGCCGCGATTCTCGTGGCTGGCGGTGATGTCGAGAAAGCACAGCTCGTCGGCGCCGGCGGCGTCATAGGCGATGGCGCATTCGACCGGATCGCCGGCGTCGCGCAGATCGACGAAATTGACGCCTTTGACGACGCGGCCCTCTTTCACGTCGAGGCAGGGGATGACGCGGGATTTGAGCATCAGGCGGCCGATGTGAGCGTTTCGGTCGAGCGCAAAAAGCTCCAGAATTTAGGAGCCATATAGCCTGCGCGATCCGAGCCGCTGAGATCGGCCAAGAAAAACTGCTCATCGCCAATAGGACCCGAGCGCAATCTTTCCGTGAGCGCCGCAATGTCGAGAGCGGTCGAAACGAACGTCACATTTTCATCGAACGCATAGACCATGTCGCCTTCGTCCAGAACATTCGCGACAGGCCGAACATCCGCGTCGGCAGGAGCAGAGCCTACGGAAAAGACGAGGATATATGGCTTGCGTGTCATTGCTCGTCCTTCCCTTGCTTCCGTTCGATTTCGAGGCGCGGCATTTCGTTCACTATGTCGACGATCTCGGCAGTCGCGTCTTTCCTGTAGAGAATCTGCAGGGCGTGGTGGCGGAGCTGATATTCCTCCGACTGCAGCCGATCTGGATCGCGGAATAGCAGGATAATGTAAGTGATCAGCGTCACCAAAACAGGGGCGCCGCCGAGCGCCGCAAAAACCAGCTTCAGGATTGCGTCGTCTCGAAGAAGATACACCGCAACGACGCTAGTCGGGAAGACGAGCGCGATTGTCCAGAGGAGCGGATTAAGCACGTTACGAACCTTGACGGTCCCCGCCCGGGACGTCCAGCTCCGAAACGCTTCCTCCGGCCGCTTCATGCCCCTCCCCTCGCCGCCCTTATCAGCGCCAGCGCTTCCGCTGGATCGAGCCGCCCGTCATAGAGCGCGCGGCCGGTGATCGCGCCCGCGAGCTTCTTGCAGTCGGGTTGCAGCAACCGCTCTATGTCGGCGAGCGAGGCGAGGCCGCCCGAGGCGATGACCGGAATGCTCAGCGCCTCGGCCAGCGCCAGCGTCGCCTCTATGTTGAGGCCCTTCAAGACTCCATCGCGGGAGATGTCGGTGTAGACGATGGCGGCGACGCCGGCGTCCTCGAAGCTGCGGCCGAGATCCTGCGCCGAGACATGGGTGCGGCGCGCCCAGCCCTCGACGGCGACGAAGCCGTCCTTGGCGTCTATGCCCACCGCTATGCGGCCCGGATAGAGCCGCGCCGCCTCGCGCACCAGCGTCGGGTCGCGCACCGCCGCCGTGCCGATGATGACGCGCGAAATCCCCTTGTCGAGCCAGCGCGAGATGGTGCGCATCTCGCGAATGCCGCCGCCGAGCTGCACGGGAATCTTTATGTTGGCGAGAATGCCCTCCACGGCGAGGGCGTTCATCGGCGCGCCGGCGAAGGCGCCGTCGAGATCGACAACATGCAGATATTCGAAGCCCTGTCGCTCGAAGGCCTGCGCCTGCGCGGTCGGATCGTCGTTGAACACCGTCGCCGAGGACATTTCGCCCTCGACGAGGCGGACGCATTGACCCTCTTTGAGATCGATCGCAGGAAACAGGATCACGGACGCCACCTCAGAAAATTCGCGATGAGAGCGAGGCCGAGCCTCTGGCTCTTCTCGGGATGGAATTGCGTGCCGACGAGATTGTCGCGCGCCACCGCCGCGGTCAGCGGGGCGCCGTAATCGGTCGTCGCCACGATATGGTCAGGCGAAGCGGGCAGGAATTGGTAGGAGTGCACGAAATAGGCATGCAGCCCGTCCTTTCCGGTGGGGATGCCGGAAAAGAGCGCATGCGGGCGCGTCAGCTCCAGCGTGTTCCAGCCCATATGGGGGATTTTCAGGCTCTTGTCCGCAGGCTCGATGACCGCGACATCGCCGGCGATCCAGCCGAGGCCGGCCGCCTCGCCATGCTCGAGGCCGCGCGTCGCCATCAGCTGCATGCCGACGCATATGCCGAGGAACGGCCGGCCGCGCTCGATCACCGCCTCGCGCAGCGCCTCGTCCAGCCCCGCGAGGGCGGAGAGGCCGCTCCGGCAATCGCGAAAGGCGCCGACGCCCGGCAGGCAGATGCGCTCGGCTCGGCGCACCACATCCGGGTCGCTGGTGACGATGATCTCCGCCCCCTCGCCTTCCCGCGCGGCGCGCTCGAAGGCCTTGGCGGCGGAGTGCAGATTGCCCGATCCGTAATCGATGATCGCCGTCGTCACGCGCGCGGCTCCTCGAACAGGCCGCCGATGACCGAACGCATCGCGGCCCGGCCGCTGGAGGGCGCCGCCGTCGTCGGAAGGACGCCGGATGGGCGCCAATTGGCGAAAAACACGTCCTCGGCCTCATCGATCCTAGCCGCCACCATTACGGCGCTCTCCGTGTAACCCTTGCGCTCGAGCGACCAGGCGACGAGCCGCGGCCCCTCGAGGCCGAGCAGCAGGCCGAGCGCCAGCTGCAAGACCGAGGCCGCCGCGGCATTGATCCCCAGAGCCACGCCGCCGCCGAGAATCAGCGCGAGTGTGGCTGTCCATAGGACGGCTGGCAGCCACGCCCGCCGCCAAAGCAGCCACAAAGGCCCGAAGAGAAAGGCCGGCGTCGAGAAGCCCTCGCGCAGAAACACGATTCGCTCCGGCGGCGGAGCCTCGCCCGGCGCGGCCGAGGGTATAAGGACGGTGTAGACGGCCATGGGCCCGCCTCCCTTTCAGTCGGTGAGCGTGCCTTTGGTGGAGGGCACCACGCCGCCGCGGCGCGGATCTGGCGCGGTCGCCTTGCCCAGGGCGCGGGCGAAGCCCTTGAAGCAGCACTCCGCTATATGATGAGAATTGACGCCGCGCAGCGCCTCCACATGCAGGCCGATGCGCGCATTGGTGGCGAAAGCCTGGAAGAACTCGCGCACCAGCTCCGTGTCGAACTCGCCGATCTTGGCCGCGGGAAAGGCGACGTCGAAGACGAGGAAGGGCCGGCCGGAGACGTCCACCACGACGCGGGAGAGCGCCTCGTCCAGCGGCACATGGGCGTCGCCATAGCGGGCGATGCCCTTGCGGTCGCCGAGCGCCTGATCCACCGCCTTGCCGAGCGCTATGCCCACATCCTCGACCGTATGATGGCCGTCTATGTGCAGATCGCCCTTGGCCGCGACGGTGAGGTCGAGCGGCGCGTGGCGGGCGATCTGGTCGAGCATATGGTCGAAAAAGCCGATCCCGGTCGAAATATCGGATTTGCCCTCGCCGTCGAGATCGACGGCGACGGCGATACGGGTCTCTTTCGTGTCGCGCTCGTATTTGGCGCTGCGCATGGCTCGACTGGCTCGCGGTGAATCTCGAGGGGCTGGAACGGAATATAGACCGCTCCCTGCGCGGCTTGTAGCAATTCGGCGGGCCCATGGCCAGAAGCGTGGGCGATCGGCGTGAACCGCCTTCTACCGCGGCCCGTCCAATTGTTCCCGCCCCCAACGCTCGGCGAGGCGGGAGGCGCGCGCTTTCAGGCGGGGCGGGTCCAGCGCCTCGCACTCCCACAGGATCGCGACGCGAAAACCCAGCGCCCGCAGAGCCTTGGCCTTACGGGCATCGCGGGCGCGATTGGCGGCGAATTTTTCCAGCCAGAAGGCATTGTTTTGTTTCGGGATCGTGCCGCGGCGGCAGTTCTTGTGGTGATGCCAGAAGCAGCCATTGACGAAGAGCGCCCAACGCCGGCTGCGATTGACGAAATCCGGCGCGCCGGGCAGGCCCTTGGCGTTACGCCGATAGTGGAGCCCGCCCAGCCGCAGCGCCGCGGCGACCGCCTCCTCCGCCCCGGTGCGGGACTGGCGCACCCGCTTCATCAGCGCCGAGCGCGCCGGATCGCTGGCCGGCGGCGTCTTCATTGGGCGGCGGCGAGGCCTGCGCCGGCGCGCATCGCCTCGAGATGGGCGGCCACCGCCTCCCGAAAGCCGGGCTCGAATCGCAGCTTCGCCCGCATGGTGCGGGCGAGAAACCCCGCGCTCGCGCGCTCGGACAGCGGCTTGCCCTGATGCTGCAAGAAAACATGCAGCGGCGCGCGCTCGCGCCAGACCGGAAAGGCCGAAATCTCGACGCCGCAGCGCCGCTCGCCGTCATAGCGCGCGGCGCGGGGCCAGCGGTCGCCCTCCTCCAGAACCGCGCCGTCGCGAGAGGGATCATAGCGCCCGGGCGCCTCGAGCCGGCCGCCGACCCATTCGGCCACCGGAGCGCTGACGGCGTTGCCGACCAGCGACCAGCGCCAGCCGGGACGGCCCAACGCCTCGGCCGGCGCGGTCCAGTCGGCCGGAAAACCCTGCAAGCGCTCGGCGTCGCGAATATCGGGCGTCACCACCTCGCCGGAGGGGAGCAGAATCGCCGGCGGCGAGGCGATGCCGAGCGTCGAGCCGTTCTTCAATGTGGGCACGCAATCGGCTCCCCAGCCGAGGCCGCGCACGCCCTCCGTCCAATAAAAGCCATGGGCGTGGGTCGCCAGCGTCGTCGCGCGCGGACGGGGGCTCGCCTCGTCCACCAGCAGAATATCGGCCGGATCGGCGAGGGCCGAGGCCAGAAACAGCACGCGCTCGCGCCGCTGCGGCAGAAAGGCCAGAGTGTTGACGACGCGATAGGCCCAGCGATAGCCGCGCTCCTCGAAGGCCGTGACCAGCCGCGCCATGGCGCGTCCGCGATCGAGGCTCAGCATGAAGGAGACATTCTCGAGCAGCGCATGCGGCGCGCGCGTCTCGTCGAGCAGGCGGAACACGTGGCTGACCAGCGAGGATTTGCGCCCGCCTATGCCCTGCGTGCGGCCCGCCTGGCTCAAATCCTGACAGGGAAAGCCCGCCGTGACCAGCTCCGTCTCGCCCGGCAGCGCGCGCAGCGCGGCGACATCGCCCACATTGGGCGTCTGCGGAAAATGCGTCGCCAGCACGCGCGCGGCGAGCGGCCAGTTTTCGGAAAACATGAGACAATCATGTCCGGCGCGCGCGAGCCCGAGCTCGAGCCCGCCTATGCCGGCGAAGAGGCCGACGACTTTCATGGATAGGGCCCCGCGGCCGAGGGCCGTCGTGCGATTCGTCTGCGCATGAGCGGAGTTGACCGCCACGGACGAAGGAGTGTCAAGCCGCGGCGCGACGCGCATCGCCCGCCAAGACATGCTCGCATGTCGCGACGATGACGAAAGGCGCGAATTCCTTTGCCGAGAAAGCCGTCGCGCGGCTGGACTCGTCGGCCTGCTCTGCCTAGTCTCGCGACGCTTTTTTTCCGCGTGTGAAACGCCCAGCCCTACGAGTCCGATGCGCGCCATGCTCCCGCTCAAAGCCTCGACCCTTTCGAAACGCCGCGCGCTTCGCTCCGCGCGCGCCGGCTACACGCTCGTCGAGATGCTGGTCGTGCTCGCGATCATCGGCTCGATCGTCGGCCTCGTCGGCCCGCGCGTGCTCAACTATCTCTCCGAGTCGAAGGTGAAGACCGCGCAGATTCAGATGGAGAATATCTCCAGCGCGCTCGATCTCTTCTATCTCGACGTCGGCCGCTATCCCTCGACGGAGGAAGGCCTCTCCGCGCTCGCGCGGCGGCCGGCCGGCGCCTCTGTGTGGAACGGCCCCTATCTGAAATCCGCCAATGTGCCCAAGGATCCTTGGGGACATGACTATCTCTATCGCGCTCCGGGTCAGAACGGACCTTACGACATAGGCTCGCTCGGCCCCGAAGGCCGCGAGGGCGGCGCCGGATCGATCACGCGCAGCCGCGACACGGCGGCGCGCTGACCATCTTCCCCGCGCGCATGACGCATGGCCGCAAGATCGCCGAGAGAAAAGGCTTCGCGCTTCTCATCGTGATCTTCGGCCTCGGGGTCATTATTCTGCTGATGACCTCCTTCATGGCGACGGCGCGCTTGCGCCTGCGCAGCGCCGTCGACAATTCCGCATCGATCAAGACGCGGCTCATCGCCGAGGGCGCCGTCAATCTCGCGATTTTCGGATTGATCTCCGAGCAGCGACCGTCCAATGCGCAACAAGCGGAGCCCCCCGTTTACGATGGATCGCCGCGCCTCTGCTCGCTCGCCGGCGCCGCCGTCGCGATCTCGATCGAGGACGAGAGCGGCAAGCTCGATCTCAACGCCGCATCCCCGCAGCTTCTCGAGGCGGCGCTGCGCGGATTCGGCGCGGCCGACCCCGGCGCCTTGTCTCGCGCGATCATCGCTTTTCGCGAGGCGCAGACATCCGAATTCGCGCGGCTCGCTGCGCCGCCGCCCTCCTCCGACCGGCCATTCACGCCGAAGCACGCGCCCTTCCAGACAGCGCTCGAGCTGGATCAGGTCGAGGGCATGGAGCCGCAGCTGCTACGCGCGCTGCTGCCGGTCGTCACCATTCATTCGCATAGCGTCGGAGTCGATGCGCGCGCGGCGCCGCCGGCCTTGTTCGCGGCGCTAGCGCGCTATTCGGCAACGGATGTTCTCGCGCTTTCCGCCAAGCCTTTTCCTAATGGCCTCGATCGCCGCGACCCGCGCTTTCCGCAGGAATATCGGCAGAACGGCGTCTTCGGCGGTGGAACCTATTCGATTCACGCGGAGGCCGCTCTGCTCAATGGCGCGATCGGCGTCGTGGAAATGGTCGTGACGCTGCGGCCGAACGAACGTCTCCCCTTCACCGTGCTGGAGACGCGACGCGCGCCGGCGCGCAATCAAAGCCTGCTCGGCGCCGGCGTCGCAGCGGCGCCCTGCTGACGAAATTCGCTTCTACTCGTCGAGCAGAATGCGCCGCGCCGTGCCTTCGATATTATGCGGACGCACCTTCGCGCGCGTCGATATGTTCAGCAGCTTGCGCTTATATTCGTCGGTGATGTCGCGCGCCTCGCCGAGCGTGCGCACCACATGCGGCGTTATCATGATGAGCAGCTCGGTCTTGCCCGAGGAATCGGTCTTGTCCTTGAAGGCGTTGCCGAGCAAAGGCACATCGCCGAGCAGAGGCACCTGGGACGAGCCGCGCGTGCGCGAATCCTGAATGAGGCCGCCGAGCATCAGCGATTCGGAGTCATTGACGACGACCTGCGTCTTCACGCGGCGTTGCTGGATCGTCGGCGTCGTCGTCGCCGCGCCGGCGCCGGAGGCGACATTGGAAACCTCCTGCTCGAGCTCCAGCATCACGCGGCCGCTCTCGTTGATATGCGGCGTGATGGCGAGAATGACGCCGGTGTCGCGATAATTCACCGAATTGAATGTGGTGATGCCGCCTTGCGCCGTCGCGCCGGAGAGAGTCGTCACCGGCACCTGGTCGCCGACCTGCAGAACCGCCTGACGATTGTCGAGCACGGTGAGCGAGGGCGTCGAGACGATGTTGACATTGGTGATCTGATTGAGCGCGTTGAGCGTGACTTGCGCATTGGTCGCGCGCAAGGCGTAGGCGAAGCCGGGCGACGCCGCGCCCACCGCGGTGCCGAGCAGATTATTGCCGAGCGTGTCATTGGCCGCCGGCGTGCCGGCGTCGCCAGTGGAGAAGCCCGAGAGCGACGACTTCTTCTGCAAGAACCAGCGCACGCCGAAATGCAGATCGTCATTGAGCGAGACCTCTGCGATCGTCGCCTCGATGAAGACCTGATTGGGCAGCACGTCGAGCTTCTCGATGACGCGCAGCAGACGCTTGTAGTCCTCCGGCGTCGCCATCACCACAATCGCGTTCTTGGCCTCGTCCACGGCGATCTTGAAACGGCTGTCCTCGCCGAGCGCGGACGCCGTCGATGCGGTCTGATCTTGCGCGCTATTGGAATTGGCGGCGCCATTCGACGCGCCGCCGCCGAAGGAGGAGGAGCCGAAGCCCCCGCCGCCCGCGCCGCCCGAATTCAACGGCGTGATCGCGCCGAGCTGGCCCGAGGAGGAGCCGCTCGACGATCCGAGACCGCCAGAAGAGCCGAGACCGCCAGAAGTTCCGAGGCCAGAGGAGCCGAAGCCGCCACCGCCCGCGCCCGACGAAAGGCCGCCCGAGGAGGTGGAGAGCGCCGAGGAGCCGAAACGCGGCGACACCTCATTGCTCTTGGAGACGCCGGCGTCGCGCCCGAACATAGACGCGACGACCTGCACCATCTCCTTGGCCGGGCGATTTTGCACGCGATAGCTGAAGAACTGCTTCTGAACGCCTTCCGCCCGCGCGTCGAGACGCTCGATCCAGGCGCGCGCTCGCGCGAGATAGCCGGGTTGCGGCGTGATCGCCAATATGGCCGACAAATGCTTGTTGCCGATGAACTGGATCATGCCGTTCATCGGCCCTTCGCGCTCCGAGCCGAAGACCTTGCGCAAATCCTCGGCGAGCGCGTCCGGGTCGGCGCTCGTCACCGGCACGACGGCGAAGGACATGCCGCGCATCGTGTCGACGTCGAAGAGCGCGATGGCGTCCTCCATCGCCGCGATCTCTTGCGCGCTGCCCGTCAATGTCAGCGTGCGGCGCTGATCGTCTGCGCGCACGACGGCGCCTTGACGCGTGATCGGCTCCAGCACGCGCTTGAGCTCCGACGCCGAGACATAGCGCAGGCGCACGATGCGCGCGCCGCTGCCGAGACGCTCCGCATCGAGCGGCTGTGGCGCGACGGAGAGCGTGGAGCCGGCGGCCGCCTGATCCAGCGGCACGATCTTGTAGACGCCGTCATTCTCGACGATGGCGGCGCCGGAGACGCGCAACGCCGATTGGAACAATTCGATCGCGACGGATTTCTTGACGGGCCGCGCCGTATGCACGGTCACCTTGCCGTCGATGCGCGGATCGACGACATAATCGACGCCGACGATATCGCCGAGCACCACTTTCGCGGCTTGCGCGATGGGCAGATTGGCGAGATTGAGGCTGACGCCCTCCTTCTCGTCACGGGCGTCGTCCTTACGGCGCGCCACGCTCTCCCCGACGAAACGCCCGCTGCCGACGATCGCCTCCGCAGCGAGCCGTCCACGCGCCGCGGGGACGCCGCTTTTCGTCCCGCCCTTGGAAGCGGCCGCGACATCGAGCGATTCCCGGCTCCATTCGGCGATGGGAGGATCGCTCGCGCTCTGACAACCAGAGACTGCGACGAGGGCGATCAGGCTCGAATGGAATAAAGGCAGACGCACATTCGCCTCTGGGACGCTACCGAATAGACAAGCTCACGCCACCTAACATGATTGTCGGTCACACGCCACACGCCTCCTCGCGCAAAAGCGATGGAATATTATTGCAATTGCTCTGGATAGAGCTGCAGGCGCGCCGATTGCGCGCCATTGACGAGCTTCAATTCCAGCTCGCCGACCTCGGCGATCGTCCAGCCCTGCACGGATTCTCCGGGCGTGAGCCAGCGGCCCTCCGGCTCGTCGCTGGAAACGACGAAAGCGCGCACGGCCCCGCCGGAGCGCACGATCGCCGAGAGCGCGAGGCCCGCGGGCGCCGTTGGAATTCCGGCGAAGCCGTCACGATCGGATTTGGCGACGGCCGGGCGCGGACGCCGCGATTTCCAGAAGATGGGGCGCGACAATGTCTGCGCGTCCTCGCGCGCGAGCGACGCCGGCCCGGATGCGGGCGAGAGCGCGCTGGGCGGACGCCAATCGGATTTCGCCGGCGGCGCCGACTCGTCCGGGCCGATCCATGCGAGAAGCGCGAAAGCGAGAGCGGCGACGTCCACCGCCGTCAGCGATGCGAGCAGCATGGCGGCGAGCGGCGACAAGCGCAGCTCGCGCATGAGCGCGCGAATGCGCGCGGCGAGCGCCCGCGTCATGAGCGCTCCTTCGATGCGCCGCCGAAGACGTCGAATTGCGCGGCGAGCATGCCGTCATTGGCGGTCTGCGCGCCCCAGACCGGCATTTGCCGACGCAGCGAGGCCGTCAGCGCCAGCAGCAGCGGCGTCTCGCTTTCGAGCGATCGGACCAGCGCATGCAGCGATTCGATCGAGCCGCTCACATCGAGCCGCGCGCCGACCAGCGACGCGCCATTCACTGTCTTTGCGGGCAGCATGCGAATGGAATTCACCGTGGCGCCGGAGCGATCCGCCGCGGCCTTCAGCAGCGCTTGCAGATTGGCGTCGACGACGCCTTCCGTCGCGCCGGAGAGCAATTCGCCCTGCGCATTGCTCTCCGCCACCTGCTGCGCATAGAGACGCACCGCCTTCTCCTGCGCGGCGACGGCCGCATAGCGCGCGAGCGTCGCGCGCCGATCGACGATTCCCTCGGCGCGCTCGGCGAGCAAGGCGCGCATCGGCTCGACGACGATGAAATAGAGCAGCAGCGCGCCCAGCGCATTGACGCCGAAGAACAGCGCGCGCCGCGACCATTGCGGATGCGAGAGGGATGTCGGGCTCAGCGCCATCGGCGTGACCATCTCATGGGTTGCGTCTCACTCTGGCCTGCAGCGAGAAGGTCTCGCGCTTCTCGATCGGATCGGGCGTGATCGGCGCCGTCAGCTTGGCGTCCGCGAAAAGCGTGGAGCGATCGAATAGCGCGGGAAGGCTGGCGGCCGAATCGGCGAGGCCGACGATCTCTATCGAGCGTTCGCCCTCGCGCGCCTCGACGAGGCGCATGTCGGAAACGAAGGCACCGTCCGGCAGAAGGCGCGAAACTTCCTCCCAGAGATCGGCAAAGGCCGGATATTTCGCGCGCTCGCTGCGGAGCGTGGCGAGAAGGCGGCTCTCGGCGGCTGCCTGCTCGGCGATCTTGCGTGCATCTGCGGCGCGGCGCGACACCTCGGCGATCTCGACATCGAGCGCCGACGCCTCATTGTCCTGCCGCCAGAGAGTGACGCCGACGCCGATGAGAAGAAAGACAATGGCGAGGACGGCGAGGATCAGCGCCGCGGCGCGCTCCCGATGCGGCGCCTCCGCCGCGCGGCCGAGCGCGAGAGCGGGAACGAGCGCAGCGCCCTCGAGCGCCGGCTGCACAATGTCGATATCATCGACGGAAAGGCCGGAGCCGTCGAGCAGCCGCGGCAGCAGATCGCGGCGTAAAATCCATTGCTCGACGGCGAGCTTGCCGGGCGATTGCGGATGCGGCTCGATGATATGGCCATGCAGGATATCGGCGAGCAGGAAAGGCGTCTTGCGCTCCACTTCCGCCGCGAGAAGGCGCGGCAGATCGGACTGCGCGGCGAGCGGCGCGTCGAAGCGTCGAACAAAAAACGCCTCGCGCGGAATTTCCACGACGATCTTCGTCGCCGCGCGCGTCGCGCCGCGACGCTCCAACGCTTCGTCGATCGAGATGCGGGACAGCTCCTCCGCCGAGACGGGCTCGGCGAGCTCCTGACCGTCCGCGGAGAGCAATTGCAGCGGCGCGAGCCCTCGCCCGACGCGCAACAGCAGACGCCGCTCGCCGCGATCGAGCAGCCAAGCGAGCGTCGCCGGCGAGAAAAGCGCGAAAAACTCGGCGCGATACCAGCTCCACGCGCGGCTGGCGGAACTCGCGAGCGAGCCTTCGAAGAGTTCTCTACGCCAGATGGACGACGATGACACCGTGACCTCGCCATTCCCGACCGCGGAACAATCGCTCGTCCGCTCGGCGTTCGAGCGGACGACAATTGCGAAAACGAAATCGCCGGCGATCTCGATCCGATCCGTCGGCGCTTTCCAGAGAAAAGAGGAAGCGGCGAGCCGCTTCCTCCTCATTTTCGACAGCTTCGAAACCTCGCCGAGAGATCAGCGCACCGCCTCGAGGCCGGCGGGCGTCAGATTGTCGGCATTGAGGTTGGGAGTATTCAAGCATTTGGGATGCCCGAACCCTTTTGCGCTGACACCATTGCCGCCCGTCGTTCCGCCGACATTGTCGGGGATGTCATAGATGATCGAGTCAGGATTGGAGGCGTTGGGGGACACGCCGCCGACGCCAGCGGTCTTGAGGTAATCGAGATTGAGGCCACGGCGCAAATGCCAAGCCACCTGATGATCGGTGCAGGAGGTGTCGCCGCTGACACCGACGCCGCCGACCTTGACGCCCGCCGAGCTGAACAGCGCGAGACCGCCGCCGAAAACATTGATGCCGCCGATGGGACGTCCAACCATTGGATCATTGGCGGTGCCGAAGGTCGCCGGATCGTCGGGCCGTCCATTGCGCTGGAGATAGGCGTCGGTCGGATCGACAGGATTGCTGAACTGCAGGCCATAGAGGCTGCCGCCCGGCTGAACGGCCGCATAGAGATTGGCCGTGGACAGAGCCAACGCGCCCTTGGGCGAGGCAGCGCCGGCGCTAATCTTGCCGAGGCTCAGACTATTCGCCGTCGCGGCTTTCTGAGCCGAGATCACGCGGCTCGCCAGCCATTGATCGGTAAAGGAGCCGCCCGAAAAGGCGACGGCGCAGACGGTTCCGTCATTGGCGACGACGGTGGCCCACATGTTGAAGCCGAGACCGCCATTGTTCGCGCCGCTTTTGACGGCCGCCCGGAGGGCCGACGTCAGCGTCGCATTATTGGGCAGGCCTCTGCAGGAATTGACGCGCGCGCCAGGATCGAAATCCAAAGCGAGCGCGAAGCTCGAAGATGCAACCAGAACAGCGCCGGCGAGCAAGCCACTTCTCAGCATATTTCTCTCCCTCTCAATAGATTCGTTCGACTTTCAGGGCTGGCCATCAATTCCGATCCGGCGACGACGAAATGAGACGTTTGCCGAAACGGTCGGCCCAGCGCAGACGGCAATAGCATTTTTTTCATTTACGGCAAAGCTTAAGACGGTTCTCTTCCGTCGGCGAGCCGAGACGAACGATGAGGCGAAATCCTTTCGCTCGCTTCACTCGACGAAGGGCGCCGCGCGCAGGCGCTGACGCCGCGCCGCAGAGGATTCGCGCCGCGCCCGGCCGATATCCTCGCGCGGCGGCGGCGCGTCGATATCGACAGTCTCTTCTTCTTCCGAGCTCTGTGAGGCTTGCTCCGCGGCGGCCTTCGCTTTCGCCTGAAAGCGCCCCACGGGCAGAATGGGCGCGAAGCCGGCGAAGATATGCGGCGTCGGCTCGATCGCATGTGAGATCGGCTGCGCCACGAACGCTCGCGGCGGCGTCTCCACCGCGATAACCGGCGTGACGGTCGGCGCGCCGCCGGTCATGATCTCGACGCCGAGCAATGTCGGCCGATAGGCCTCCTCGGCGTCCGCATCCTTCTCGCATAGACGATATTTCGCTTCGCATTTCCAACGCGTCGAGAAACGCGCGATGCGCTCGCGCAATTCGATCAGCGAATTGCCGAATGCATGCGCGCAGCCCTGTCGCGAGAATCGCCCGGAAGCGACGCAGGCCTCCGCCGTAGCGAATAAATATGACGTTCCCGCCACAGCGCGCGGCGCGATGAGACAAACGGACGCGATCGCCGCGAAAAACAACAAAATGTGAGACGCGCGCCGGCCCCAGCCGAGGGGGCGGCGCCTCGGCTCCATCGACGCCGACGACATTGACGCTCGCTCGTTCGCTGCTCGGCGCGATTGCGCCCGGAACGCTGCGAGGCTACCATCCGATCCCGCGCAGCGCCAGAGCCTGGCCAACGGACCGCAGCGGGGACATTTTGAGATTTTTCGACGAGTGGCGACGATGATCGACGGCGCATATTCGCAAGGGACGCCGCCCCGTCCGCACATCGACGGCGCTGCGCTGCTGGAGCAATTCGGCGCCTATCTGCTGAGCGAGAAGGTCGTCGACGAGCTGGCGCTGCAACGCTCGCAGCGCGCCGCGCGGCAGAGCGGCGAGCGTTTCGACCATGTGCTGACCAAGCTCGGCCTCGTTTCCGAGAATGATCTCTGCATTCATCTCGGCAGATTTCTGCGCATTCCCGTTATGTCGGCGGAGGAGACGCCCGGCGAGCCGGTGCTCGAGGCGAAAATCCCGAAGAAATTCATTCGCGCCAACGGCATTCTCCCGCTCGCCGCGACGCATGAGCGGCTGACGCTCGCCGTCACCGATCCGCTGGAGAACGGCCCGATGGAGGCGCTCGCCTATTCCACCGGCCTCGCGCTCGAATTGCGCATCGCGACGCCAGCGCTGTTCGAGAAAGCCTGGGCCAGCCTCTATGGCGAGCGCTCGGAAGGCTCGGCGCTCGTCGAGGCCGATATACGCGCGGAAGACGCAAGCGATTTCGATCTGCAGCGCCTGCGCGACATCGCCAATGAGGCGCCGGTCATTCGGCGCGTCAATCAGATCGTCGGCGGCGCGATCGAGGCGCGCGCCTCGGATATTCACATCGAGCCCGGGCTCGATGCGGTGCAGGTGCGCTATCGCATCGACGGCGCGCTGCGCACGGTCGACACGCTGCCGCCGGGATTGAAAGCCGCCATCACCTCGCGCATAAAAATCATGGCGCGGCTCGATATCGCCGAGCGGCGATTGCCGCAGGACGGACGCATCAAGCTCGCCGTACGCGGCGTCGACATCGATTTTCGCGTCTCCACCATTCCGACCGCGCATGGCGAGAGCATCGTGCTGCGCATTCTCGACCGCAGCCAGGTGGCGCTCGATTTCGAGGCGCTCGGCTTCGAGCCCGGCGTCATCGCCTCGCTGCGCAAGGTGATGCGCAGCCCCAATGGAATCGCGCTCGTCACCGGCCCGACCGGCAGCGGCAAGACGACGACGCTGTACACGGCGCTGAAGGAGCTGGCCAATCCAGAAGTGAAAGTGTTCACCGTCGAGGACCCGATCGAATATCAGCTCGCCGGCGTCAATCAGGTGCAGGTGCAGCCGGCCATCGGCCTCGATTTTCCGACGAGCCTGCGCGCCATGCTGCGCCAGGACCCGGATATCATCATGATCGGCGAGATTCGCGACGCGGAGACGGCGAAGATCGCCATACAATCGTCATTGACCGGCCATCTCGTCTTCTCGACGCTGCACACCAATAGCGCGGTGGGCTCCATCACGCGCCTCATCGACATGGGCGTCGAGCCCTATCTCATCGCCTCGACGGTAAAGGCGATCATGGCGCAACGTCTGGTGCGGCGCCTCTGCCCATCCTGCAGCAGCCCGCTGCCGGAGCGCGCGAGCTGGCGCAGCCGCCTCGCCGGCGAAGCTTTCACGCGCGAGCCGGAACGGCTCGGGCAGCCGGTCGGCTGTCCCGCATGCCGCCACACGGGCTATGCCGGCCGCTCGACCATCGCGGAAATGCTCATCATGACCGAGCCCATGCGACGGCTCGTCTGTGAGGCGGCGCCCGAGGCGACGATGACGGCGGCGGCGCGCGAAGCCGGCATGACGACGATGTACCAATGCGGCATGGGCAAGGCCTGGCGCGGCGAGACCAGCGTCGACGAAGTGCTGCGCGTGACGCAGGTCGATTGACATGTCCAATTTTCGCTATCGCGCCTATTCGTCGATCGGCGATCTGATCGAGGGCGACATAGAAGCGCGCTCGAGCGAGGACGCCGAGGACGCATTGTGGCGGCGCGGGCTCACGCCGCTCTCGCTGCGCGAGACGCGCGCCGGCGCAAAGGGCTCGCTGCTGTCTCTGCAATTCGGCGCGCGCAAGCCCTCGCCCGCCGACATCGCCTCCTTCACGCGCGAGTTCGCAACGCTGGAGCAGGCCGACGTTCCGCTCGACCACAGCCTGCGGCTGCTTTCGACGCAGAGCGCGACGCCCGGCCTGCGCGCGCTGGCGGATGAAATATTGCGGCGCGTCGTCGATGGCGCGTCGCTCTCCGACGCGCTGGCGACGCGGACCGATCTCTTCGGTCCCGATTACGTCAACATCGTGCGCGCCGGCGAGACCATGGGCAATGCGGCGCAGGCGCTCGGCGACATGGCCGATATTCTGGAGCGCCGCCTCGAGATGCGCGCGCGCATTCAGAGCGGGCTCGTCTATCCGGCGCTGCTGATCGTGCTGGCGATCGTCTCCACAGCCGTGGTGCTGAGCGCGCTCGTTCCCAATATAGCGCCGATCTTCGTCGACAGCGGCCAGCCCATGCCGGCGGGCCTGCAATTCGTCATCGATGTCGCGGCGCATTGGCGATGGGCGGTCGGCGCGCTCGCGCTCATCATCGCGCTCATCGTCTCGCTGCGCCGCTATGCGGCGGCGAGCCCGGATTTCGGCGTGCGTTTCGATCGCGCGCTGCTCGCTCTGCCCTATGCCGGGCCGCTGAGCGCCAAATTGCAGACGGCGCGCTTCGCCTACACGCTCGGCTCCTCGCTGAAGGCCGGCGTGCCGCTGCTGCAAGGCCTCGAGAGCGCGCGGGCCGTGCTGTCGGATCGCTATTTCTCGGCGGAGCTGGCCAAGGTGATCGAGTCCGTGCGCGGCGGCGGCGCGCTGAGCTCCGCCCTGGAGCGAGTGGAGCGTCTTCCGCCGACGACGGCGACGATGGCGCGCATCGGCGAGGAGGCCGGGCGGCTCGACGACATGCTGCTGCGCCTCGCGGCGATGTTCGAGCGGCAGACGCAGCGCAGCCTGGAGCGCGCCGTCGGACTCATCACGCCGAGCCTGACGATCCTCATCGCCGCCGTCGTCGGCGGGCTGGTGATGACGGTGATGGACGCCGTTCTCGGCATCAATGATCTCGCTCTGCGATGAAGCCGCCGCACACGCGCCGGCGCGGCTTCTCCTTGCTGGAGACGCTCGCCATTCTGCTGATCGTCGCGCTGCTCGCGGGAATGGCGGGCCAATTCGCGCGCCGGCCGTCGCCGCGCCTGCGCGTCGAGAGCGCGACGCGCGCGCTCTGCGCCGGGCTGCGCGCGACGCGCATGCGCGCCATCTCCACCGCCAGCGAGCAGACACTGACGATCGACCTGCGGCGCCGAGCCTTCTTCTCCCCCGCCGTCGCCGAGACGGCGCTGCCCGAGGACGCCGCCATAGAGCTGGCCGTTTCGGCGCGCGAGCGGACGGAGCCCTCGCGCGGGGCCATCGCCTTTTTCCCCGATGGCGGCTCCTCGGGCGGCGGGCTGACGATCGGCGTCGCCGGCGCGCGCGCGGAGATCGACGTCAATTGGCTCACCGGAGCGACGCGATGCGCATTCCATTAGCGCGGCGCGGCTTCGCGCTGATCGAGGCGCTGGCGGCCTTTCTGATCCTCGCTCTGGTGCTGGGCGGGCTGCTGCAGGGCGTCGGCTTCGGCGCCCGCAATGAGAGCCGCGGCGATTTCCTGCTGCGCGCGGCGCGTCGGGGGCGCTCGCAACTGGAGGCGCTGGGCGTCGCCGCGCCGCTCGCCATGGGCGAAAGCTCCGGGCGCTATGCGGACGGACTCGTTTGGAGCCTTTCGGTCGGCCCCTGCCGCTCCGCCGCCGATCCCGGCGGCCTCAGCGAGATCGTCGCCTGCCCGGTGGCGCTCGCCATACGCCGCCCGGGCGACGCCGCTCCTGGCGACGCGCTGACGCTGCGCACGGTCAAGATCGACGCCAATCGGCCGGCGCAATGAGAATTCCGCGCCGCGCCCGCGGCTTCACCCTGCTCGAGGCGCTGCTCTCCATCGCGCTGATGTCGCTGATCGTCGGGACCATCGCCGGCGGCTTTCGGCTCGGCAAGCGCGTCTGGGAGACCGGCCGCGACTATGAGGGCGTGCAGGAGGTGGAAGAGGCCGCCAGCGCGCTGGAGGCGATCTTGTCCCGCGCCTTTCCCGTCCAGCTCGACAGGCGGGACGGCCGGCCAACGGTCGCTTTCGAGGGCCGCGCCAATCGCATTCGCCTGGTGACGACGAGCGATGGCGGCGCAGATTGGGGCGGCCTGGCGCTGACCGAAATCTCCGCATCCGCGGACGATCTCGGCGTGCGCTCCGGCGTGCTGCGGCAGGAGGCCTGGTTCGGCGGCGGCGGTCCGTCGCGCTCCGCCACCGCGCTGCGCGGGCTCGCCGCCTTCGAGCTCTCCTATTTCGGCGCGCCGGAGCCCAATGCGTCGCCCGTCTGGACCAATGAGTGGGTGGATCGCGACGCCCCGCCCAAGCTCATCGCCGTGCGGCTGGCGGGCGCGCGTCGCGGCAAGCGCATCGACGCCTCATTCACCGTGCGCATTCGTCAAAACCCGCTCTGAGCCGCCTCCAGCGGCCCGAGGCTCCAGCAGAGCCAGAAGCCGAGCGCGAGATGCGGGCCGAAGGGGATGGGCTGCGCCATATGGCCGAGCGCGCCGTCGCGCGCCGCGATCAGCGCCGAAAGGAAGGCCGAGACCACCGCTATGAGCAGGCAGCCGGGCAGAGCCGCCGGCCCCAGCCAGAGCCCGGCGAGGCCCAGCAGATGCGCGTCCGCGAGGCCGAGCCCGGCGCGCCCACGCAGCAGCCGAAAGGCCATGTCGATCGCCCGCAGCGTCGCATAGCCGCCCGCCGCGCCCGCGAGGCGCAGCGCCGCCTCTTCGCCATCGGAGGGCAGCAGGGCGAGGCCGAGCAGCAGCAGGACGATCAGCGGCCCGTCGGGAATGATGAGGAAGCGCGCATCGAAGACAGCGGCCAAAGCCAGCGCCCCGAACAGAACCAGAGTCGGCGCCGCCCACCATCCGAGCTGCGCGAAATCGACAAATGTGAAGGCGAGAGCGGCGAATGCGATCCAGACGACATGCGCCAGCGCGCGCCCTTCGCCGCGCGCGGTCGCCGCCCGGAAGGCGGTCTCGACGAGCGCGGCGCGGCGGCGCGCCGGGACGCTCAAATATCGACGTAGATCTCGCAGCCGAAGGCCGAGACGGGAAGACGCGCTTCGTCGAGAATCTTGGTCCAGCATCGTCCGACGCCGCTGATCATTCGAAACAGATAGACGCCGGTCTCGTCCTCGAGACGCCGCTCCCGGACATGACGATAGCCGAGATAGTTGAAATAGGAGATGGCGACGTCGCCGTGGCAGCGATAGAGGATCTGGCGCGACAGGACATAGACGAAGCTGCGGTCCTTCGCCTCGTTGACGCAATAGGAATAATGCGCGAGCGCCTCCGGCTCGACGCTGACGCCGGACGGCGCCGCCGAGCAGGGCGCGCCGAGCGTAAGGGCGCAAATCGATATGACGCTCGCGGCTCCGCGCATCGAAACGCCCCATTTCCGCAAAGAGGCCGCCAATGTGAAACGCGCCGGCCTCCGACAATTCTATCTAAGTGAAAGCCGCCGCCGGATCAAGAAGCTCCGCGTCTCGCGCGCCCTCCGCGCCGATCTTGCCGGCGCCCGAGGATTGCGATATCGAATCGAGCCGCGCAAGCGCCCGGCTCTATCGAGCTCCGCGCCGCATGGGCGCCATATTCGAAACCTATTCGAGGCGAAACCCTTCGCCCATGATCCGCGCGCTCCGAGCGGGAGATCGCCAAGCCCGAGTGGAGACAGCCTATGTACGCCACGCAGAGCGCGACATCTGAATTACGGGACGCGTTCCGGCGCCAGCGGCTCGTGCTGCTCGCCTTGATGCTGCGCAATATTCGCACGCGCTTCTTCGGTCACGGCCTCGGCTATCTGGTGGCGATCGCCTGGCCGCTGGTACATACGCTGGTCATCATCCTGCTCTTTGTCTTCAACGCCCGCATGGCGCCCGTTGGAGAAAGCACCATGCTGTTCGTCGCGACCGGCGCCATTCCTTTCCAAGTGCAGGCCTATCTCTCCACCTTCATGATGACGTCGGTCCTCAATAGCCGTCCTCTCTTCGCCTTTCCCGAGGTCAAGGTGATGGACGCGCTGATCGCGAGCATTGTGCTCGAGATCCTCTCCTCCTGCACGGTCGTGCTGATTCTCCTCATTCTCGGGACTGCTGCCGGCGAAAATTTCACGCCACGCGACATGGAGCAGGCGGCGGCGGCCTATTGCGCCGCGATCATATTGGGCGTCGGCGTGGGGTTCTTCAACGGCGCGCTGGCTCTCGCAATGCCGATGTGGGCGATGCTGTTCTCGCTGATCCGCATTTTGCTATGGTTCGCTTCGGGCACCGTTTTTCTGCCGGACAATCTGCCGGAGCCCTATCGCACGATGCAATCCTACAATCCGATCGCGCAATCGATCGAATGGATGCGCTACGCTTATTACGATGGCGTGGGGGCCGGATTCCTGGACCGCGCCTATGTGCTCGAATTCGGCGTCGGCATGATTTTCGTGAGCCTGCTGATCGAGCGCATGACCCGCGGCCATCTGCTGTCGCTGCGCTGATCGTCATCAAACCGTATCGAAGGCGCGATAGGCGAGGAATTTCGCGGCTTCACGGATAATGAGACGATGCGGACCTCTATCGATCCAGCGCGCCGGGCGCGGATCGAGCTCACCGCGCTGATTGCGATCACCGTCGCATCGGGCTTCGCCGGTCTCGGCTATGAGATCGTCTGGACGCGCATGGCGAGCCTCGTCGTCGGCTCCGAGATGATGGCCGTGCTCGGCGTGATCGCCGGATTTTTCGCCGGCCTCGCGCTCGGCGCCTTCCTTCTCGACCGCCTCATCCGCGATACGCCTTCGCCCTTTCTCGCCTATGCTCTGCTGGAAGCGGCCATCGGTCTGTGGGGCGCGGCGAGCGTCCTCGTCCTCGAGCAGGCCGCGCGCATCGCGCCGGCGCTGCTCGGCGTCGATCCCTCTCCCGCCGCGCTATGGGCCGTCGGCTTCGCCCTACCGGCGCTTCTGCTGCTCCCCGCGACGACGGCGATGGGCGGAACGCTCGCCGCCCTCGCCCGCATGACCAATGCGCTCTCGGGCGATGCGCGCGTCTCCGCCGGCGTCTATGGCGCCAATACGGCGGGCGCGGTGCTCGGCGCGCTGGTCTCTGCTTTCTGGCTGATGCCGCAGCTCGGCCTGTCGCGAAGCTTGCTCGCGCTCGCCTGCGTGAACGCCGCTTGCGCGATCGGCGCCGTCGCGCTGCAGAGACGGGTCGAGCCGAGCCCCTCCCCCCACATGCCGCGCGCGAGCGCGACGCGCGTGCTCTGCGCTCTTTTCACGACCGGCTTTCTCGGCATCGCCTTCGAGATGACGATCGTGCGGCTGGCCGCGCAGGTTCTCGAGGACACGGTCTACACATTCGCGAGCCTGCTCGCCGCCTATCTTCTCGGCTCCGCCGTCGGCGGCCTGGCGTGGCAGAAATTCGGCCGGCGCTTCGGCGACGCCGCCGCCGGCTGGCTGCTCGCGGCGACCGCCGCCGCCTGCCTTTCGACGACGGCGCTCGCGCCGATCGTGCTCAGCGCCGCCGAAAAGGCGGGCGGCTTCGGCGTCGCTGGCGAGCTCGTCGCCGCCTTCGCGCTCTTCGCTTTGCCCTCTATCGCCATGGGCGCGCTCTTCGGACGCTTGGCGCAGCAGGCGCAGGATTTGCGCGGCTCTCTCGGCTTCGCGGTCGGCGTCAATAGTCTCGGCGCCGCGCTCGCGCCCTTCGTGACGGCGCAATTTCTCATCCCGACATTCGGCGCATGGCGCGCGACCATACCGATCGCGCTCGGCTATCTGCTGCTGCTGCGTCCCCGGCTCGCCGCGCTCGCGCCCATGGCGGCGCCGGCTCTCGCTGGCGCTCTGCTGCTCGCGCTCCCCGCGCCCTCCTTCATTCGCGCGCCGCAAGGCGGGCGCGTGCTGGCGACGCTCGACGGCCCGACCGTCACCGCCAGCGTCGTCGTCGACGCCGCCGGCGTGCGCTATCTCGATCTCAACGGCCATTTTCGAATGGGCGGCACCAGCTCCGCGCGCTCCGACTTCCGCCAGGCGATGCTCCCGCTGCTGCTACATCCGGGACCGCGCGAGGCGCTCTTCCTCGGCGTCGGCACTGGAGCCACGCTCATCGGCGGCGCCATGACGCCCGGCGTCACGGCGCAAGGCGTCGAGCTGTCGCCGGAAGTCGTGGCGCTCCTGCCATGGTTCGCCGATGAGACGCGCGCGCTAGAGCCGAAAGTGCATGTCGCCGACGCCCGGCGCTACATTCTCGCCGATCGCGCGAAATATGACGTGATCGTCGCCGATCTGTTTCACCCGGCGCTGGATGGAAGCGGCGCGCTCTACACGGTGGAGCATTTTGCAGCGACGCGCGCGCGGCTCGCGCCCGGCGGGCTCTTCTGCCAATGGCTGCCGCTCTATCAGCTCGATCTGCCGTCCCTGCGCGCGATCATTCGCAGCTTTCTTTCCGCCTATCCTCACGCGTCGGCCTGGCTCAATCATTACAGCGTGCGCACGCCCATGCTCGCGCTGATCGGACGCAGCGATGACGCGCCTCTCGACATGGACGCGCTTTCAGCGCGGCTGAGCGATCCGGCGACCGCCGCCGTCGCGCGCCCGCTCGGCTTCGCCACGCCGATCGATCTGCTCGGCCAATATGCCGGCGGCGCGCATGCGCTCGCCACTTTCGCCGGCGCGGCGCCGCTCAATGTCGATGATGCGCCCTTCGTGACCTTCGACGCGCGCCGCAATGTTCGCGCGCTGACGGCGCCGCCCTGGACTACGCTCCTCGCCGTGACGCGCGAGATGACGCCCGACGCGACCGAGCTCGCGCGCGACGATGACGCGCTCGCGCGGCGGCTTTCCGCCTATTGGCGCGCACGCAACCATTTCCTCGAGGTCGGCGCCGCGCTGCCCGGCGATCCACGCGGCCGCGCGCTCGTGGACGCCGCCGCTCCGGGATTGCTGGAGACGCTCCGCATCAGCCCGGAATTCGATCCCGCCTATGCGCCGCTGATGGCGATGGCGCGAGCGCTCGGCGAGTCGAGCCGCGAGGAGGCGGCGCGCCTGCTGCAGGCGATCGACGAAGCCGCGCCACAAAGACGAAAGTCGCGCGGCGAGACTGGCGGCGAGTGATCGCGCGCCATTCTCACGGAGCGAATTTGATCTGATAGCCCCAGCAATCGAGACGATCGGGGATAGCGTTGAAGGCGACCGTCACGCGCACGCCGCCCTGATTCTTCGGCACCTCGTGATAGAGATAACTCGGAAAGAGAATGAGATCGCCCGGCTCCGCCTCGGGAACCACATATTTTCCGGCGTTGAACGGCCCCATCGCCGCAGAGCGCGTGTGATGCCGAAAATTGAACTCGAATCCGCCGGGCGGCCGCACGAAGGCGGTGCGGCTGCCAGGATGCGAGGACGTGAGATAGAAGACGCCCGAGGCGAAGCTGTTGGCGTGCGAATGCAGCGCCTGACTGCCGCCGGGCTCGAGCACATTGGTCCACATTTCCTTGACCATCCATTCCAGCCGCTCTCCGAAGAGGAGCGCGCCGAAATCGACGAGCTTGGGAATGGCGAGATCCGACATGCGGCGAAACAGCTCGTCGCGACGGGGATCGGCGATCTCCGTATGAAACAGCTGCTCCGAGCGCAGGTTTTTCTCGATGCGCGCATTGCCGATCGCTTCGACGGCGGCCTCGACGAGCGCCGCGTCCAAAAGGCCGGGACAGCGCATGAGCGGAATGGGAAAAAGCGGCTCGATCTGATCCATCTTTCGTCCTCGGCCTATTTTCGCGCTTTGTCGCGCATGGGCTTCTTCTCTGCGTCCTGAGCTGGCGCCGGCTTCTCGTCCGACCGCAGCACGCCGAGCGTTTCTCCCGGCCGCAGCTGGTGCCGCAGCTCGCGCACCTCATCGGCCGCCGCCGCCGCCCAATCGAGGCAATCGTCGAACTCGCCATTGCCGGCCTCGACCATCGACTGATGCAGATGGCGCTCCGCAATGTAGCGCGAGGGATCCTCCTTCGGCAGAGCATTGGCGAGCGCCTGCGCCTTTTCCACCGCGGCGACGCAATTCTCGCGCGTCGGCTCGGCGTCCGCAGCCTTCTCTGTCGTTTCGACGATCGCAGCTGCTGCAGGCGCCACGGGCGCGCGCGCAGTCGTGGGCGGCTCTCGCCGCGCTGCGAGCAGCAGCGCCGCGCAGACGAAAATATTCGCCATGAAAACAAGCACAGCCCGCATCGCCATTAGAACCCGCAAAACGAGAAAGCCGGCGACGATAAATCGCCGCCGGCGTTTAATCTACGCTAAAGAGAGCAATCAATCGCGCTCGGCGTGCTCCCGCTCGGCATGCTCCTCGCGCCAGCGATCGAAACCGTGCTGGATGGCGAGACGCCGCGCGAGCTCGGCGTTCTGCTCGACGAGCAGCTTCGGCGAGCCGACGGGGCGCAGGAAAATCGGGTTTCCATAGAACCAGAGATTGGACCAGGCCTGCACGTCATGGGTCACTTTCTTGACGCCATTGACGGATTCGAGATGCGCCGGGCAGGAGCTGTCCGTGCAGCTGACCGCCGCATTATTGGCGTCGAGCAGCGGATTGCCGGCGCTATCGGTCACATTGGGGGTCGCGACCGGAATATTGGTGCCGCGCGCGCGAATATAGCCCGGCTCCGATCCCATGGTGAATGTGGTCTCGAAGGAGAGGCGCGTCGAGCCGTCGCGCTGCTTCTTCACCTTCATGTTCCGCCAATTGATCTGCTTGGCGATCGCCGCCGTGGGATTATAGACGATCGACGCGCCGGCGACGCCAGCGGCGTTGGCCACGGCGTAATTGGGCGCGCTGGGCGACACGACGCCGGTGATCTTGCCGGTGATGAGATCGATGTGATCGATCGACGGCTTGTTCAGCGGCTGATGCTGGCCGATCTGCGCCAGCAGCGGATTGTCGAAGCTATAGGGGCTGTTGTTCGACGCCGGAACGGTCAGCTCGACCTCGAGCACGATCTTCTCGCCAGGACGCGCGACGATCGTCTCGCCCATTGTCTTCCACTGGCCATGCGCGCTGGCGCGGAACTCGAAGTCCGGTCCGATGACGTCGCCATTCACCGAATAGCTGTTGCCGGAACGCATGCCGTCGATGATCGACTGATTGCGGAAGCCTTCCGTCCGCGGAACGTAGAGCTTCGTATATTCGCCCGGAATGAAGTCCGCCGTGGTGTAGCGATCACGCGCGCCGAAGGCGCCGCGCTGATGCCAGTCCGAGCTGATGAACATGAAGAAGTTGCGGCCTTCCGCGAGCAAGCCGTCCCACAAGCCGCCGACCTTCGCCGTATAGACGCCGACCATGCCATAAGTGCCGCCGCCGACCGCGCCGGAGCCATAGGAACCCGAGCCGCCGGTCAAGCCGCCTTCCGCCATATGGCCAGGAGACTCGATGCCGAAGGCCACCGTCGGCGCCGCATTGTTGAAGTCGCGGAAATGCTCGATATTGTAGCCTTTGCTGGCCGTCGCCGAGAACGGCCCCTGGCGCTCCGTATGCGTCGGGATGGCGTAGGACTGCAGCGGGTAGTTCGCCTGCAGCCATTTGACGCCTTCCAGCGCCTTTCCATGGCCGGCGGTTCCCGAATTGTTGACATTGTCCTTGCCGGGCCACAGCGGGTTATTGCTGAGATCCACCGGACCTATGCTGTCGGTATCGCCGCGGTCGAAGCGGAACTCGAACTCCGCCATCTTGTCGGCGTTGCCGCCGTGACGCGGATGCTGGCCGGCGATCACCGCCACATCCGTATGCTCATGGCCCGGAACGACCCATTCGAGGCCTTCGACGAGCACCTTGTCATATTGCGCCGAGCGATTGACGATGATCGGATATTCGACCTCGCCGATCGACTGCCAGCGCCACATGTTCGCGCCATTCGCCGAGCCCTTCAGGCTGGTGATGGTGATGCCCTGAATCGTCTGGCCGAGGGTCTGCGACCAGGTGGTGGTCGTCTCGCCCGGGATGTTGGCGCTGGTGTCGGCGAAGCGGCAATCGCGATTGCCCGAGCCGCCATGATTGCCGAGCGTGAACCAATCGAGATCGAAATTGGTTCCGCCAGCGGCGGCCTGACCGGTTCCGACCGCGCGATCGATCGTGTAGCCCGCGGCGACGGAGCCGTCGGTGCAGGTGTTGTGGTTGTGCATGTCGCCTGCGACATATGGATTATGCTTACGCGACTCCTCGCCGAATCCACCGGCGGACGCCGATTGACCCAAAGCGAGCGTGACAGACGCGGCGGTCAATAGAACCGCTGATTTCGAACGGTGCATGCCAATTCCCCGCAAAAAACCTAGACGAGCCCCCCGGCGTCGAGCGACGCATCGGCGCGCGGAATATGGAAGAACGACAACGACAGTCTTGTGACTATTTCATTACAAGGACGCGCTTTTATTCATGCTGAAACGTGTTTTTTTCATCGTGAAGCCGATGACAAAGCGCATGCGCCGATGCATAAGGCTGCTCTCGCGACATATTCGAAAAGCATATGGTCTCGATGGTGAAGTCACTCTCCTCAGCTCTCCTTCGGAATCGGCTCGGCGCCGCGGCGCGACGCCTTCGAAACGAGCCGCTCCTGCATTTTCTGGCGATCGGCGCGCTCGTCTTCGCCGCCGACGCCGCTCTGCATCCCCTGCCCAAGGACGAGCGCGTCATCATGGTGAGCAAGGCGCTGCGCCAATCCTTCATCGATAATTTCGACGAGGACAAAGCGCGCGCCCCCTCGGACGCGCAGCTGCAGGCAATGATCGACAGCTGGGTGGCGAGCGAGATTCTCTATCGCGAAGGCAAGTCGCTCGGCGTCGATCGCGGCGACGATATGATCCGCGACCGCATCGCCTATAAGCTGCAGCTGCTCATCTTCGATCAGATCAAGCTGCCGCAGCCGAGCGAGGAGCGTCTGCGCGCCTGGTTCGAGCAAAATCGCGAACGCTTCGACGAGCCGGAGCGTGTCGGATTTTATCTCACGCCCGCCGCCGATTCCGCCGAGGCGGCGCGCTGGCTCGAGGAGATCTCGGCCGGCCATGAATCGGAAGAGCTTCGCGAGCGCACGCGCGCCATTCTCGCGCGTCCCGTCACCAGCCTCGCGCCCGCCTTCGGCGAGAAATTCCGCGACGATCTCCTCGCGCTGCCACAAGGCAGCTGGGCGAAGCTGCAATCGAAGGAAGGCTGGCACATCGTTCGGCTCGACTCGCGCCGTCCCGGCGCGCCCGCGCATTTCGAGGATGTGCGCGACGAAGTCTTGCGGCAATGGCGCGTCGACGAGACGCGCTCGCGCGCATGGGAGGCGGTCAACCGGCTGAAGGCGTCCTATACCGTGCGGATGGAGCCGTGAGACGAGCGATGCGACTGCTCTCGGCATGGATCGTCGCGGCGACGCTGCTGACGCCGGCGGCGCTGCACGCGCATGAATCCTCGCTGGGCGTTCTCGAATTGCGCGAGGTGCGGCAGGGCGCCTATGTCGGCCGCTGGACGATGGAGCCGACGATCGGCGCCGCGCGCGTCGATCTGCGCGCGCCGCCGCATTGCTTCTTGCGCATGCCGCAGCTCGAATGCGGCGCCAAGGGCCTCATCGGCGCGATGACGATCGGCAATCTCGGCTCGAGCATGTCGGCGGCGCTCATCAAGATCATCCCGCTGCAAGGCGAGGCGCGCAGCTACACCATCACCTCCGCCAATCCGACCGTCTCTATTCTCGGCTCCGAGGCGCCGACGCTGGAGAGCTGGATCGCGCTCGGCGCGACCTATCTGAATTATGGCGTCGACCATATTCTGCTCGGAGCCGATCATCTTCTCTTCGTCTTTGGATTGATATGGATCGTCGGCGTCGGCCGGCGGCTCGTTTCGACGATCACCGCTTTCACCATCGGGCACAGCATATCGTTGGCGGCGGCGGCCTTCGGGGTGATCGGCGTGCCGGAGCGGCCGCTCAACGCCTGCATCGCGCTCAGCATCGTCTTCGTCGGCGTCGAGATCGTGAAGCAGCGACGCAGCGAAGCGGGATTGACGGCGCGCTATCCATGGGCCGTCGCGGGAGGCTTCGGCCTCGTTCACGGAATCGGCTTTGCGAGCGCGCTCGCCGGGCTCGGCATCGAAAAGCGCCTGCTGCCGGCAGCGCTCGGCTTCTTCAATATCGGCGTCGAGATCGGACAGCTCGCCTTCGTGCTCATCACTCTCGCGCTCATCTGGGCGCATCGCCGCCTCGGCGCCGTTCTCCCCGGCTCGCGCGATCTTCTTCCCGGCTATGCGATAGGCTCGATCGCCGCCTTTTGGTTCATCGGCCGACTTCTTCGCGTGCTCGCGATCGATTGAGGAGCGTTGCCCATGCCGTCCCGTCTCCGCCTTTTCGTTACCGCTCTTCTCGCAGGCGTCGCGCTCGCCCCGCCCGCTCTCGCGCATGACGGCGAAGGCGTGGCAGGCGGCCTCGCCAGCGGCTTTCTGCATCCATTGACCGGCGCGGATCATCTCGTCGCAATGGTCGCCGTGGGTCTTTGGGGCGCGCAGCTCGGCGCGCCGGCGATCTTTCTGCTGCCTATCGCCTTTCCGCTCGTCATGGCCTTGGGCGGCGTGCTCGGGGTTCTGCATATTCCGCTGCCGGCGCCGGAAATGATGATCGCGCTCTCGGCGCTTCTTCTCGGCGCCGCCGTAGCGATGCGCGTGCGGCCGCCGGTCGTCGTCGCCGCGCTCGTCGTCGCGCTCTTCGCAATCTTCCACGGCCATGCGCATGGCGCCGAGCTGCCCGGCGCAGCCGACCCTATGGCCTATGGCGTCGGCTTCATCACCGCCACCGGGCTTTTGCACGGATTCGGCATCCTCATCGGCGCCTTGTCGCGATGGCCGCTCGGCGCGCGCATCATCCAAGGACTCGGCGCGTCGATCGCGCTGCTCGGCGGCTATTTTCTCTTCCTCGGCGCGGGCGTCGCAGGATGATGCGCCGCTCGCGACAGGCCGGCGTCGGCGCGCTCTTTCTGCTGCTCTCGGCCACGAGCGCGAAAGCGCATATCATCGGGGCGCGGCTCGGCGATTTCTACGCCGGCGCGGCGCATCCTCTCACCGATCTGAAGGACGTGACGCTCTGGGTCGCATTGGGCATGCTCGCCGGATCGCTCGGCGCGAAGCAGACCCGGCCGCTGCTGCTGCTTTTCCCCTTCGGCCTCGCCATCGGCGTGACGAGCGCGATGGCGCTGAATGTGACGTCGGAAGGCGCGTTGCTCGCCGCCGGCGCTCTGGTTCTGCTCGGCGCCCTTCTGGCCTCGGCAGCGCCCATTTCCGCCGCCGCGCTGGGCGGATTCGCTTTGGTTCTCGCAGCGATGCGCGGCGCCGCCAACGCCGCCGCCATCGGGCCGGAGACCAATCGCCTGCTGTTCGTCGCCGGGCTTTCCGTCGCGGGCTATGTGATCGTCACGCTGGTCTCGGCGGCGACGCTCGCATTTCGCGGCGAAAACGCCGATGCGCGTGCGTGGCGCTCCGTGGCCATTCGCGCGCTCGGCAGCTGGCTCGCAGCGCTCGGGCTGATGATGGGCGGATTGGCCTTGGCGTCCTGACCCCTCATCGGCGACGAAACTTCTCTATGAGATCAGCGGCGAGCAGGCGGTTGCCCTCGGCGTTGAAATGCACGTCCGCCCAGAAATAGAGATCGCGCACATAATCCGCGTGTCCGCTCTTATATTGAACGAAGGCGGGAAAATGATCGAAGTAGCGCTCGCATTTTCCGGCGCACCAATCGCGCCAAATCTGCGCTTGCCGCGAATTCTCGACATCATAGAGAAGCTGATGCGGCCAGGGATAGACACCGACCGAGAGCGCGATTCCGCGCGCGGTCAGCAGCTCGTGGAGACGATCCATCTGCTGTAGCGCCTTGCGCACGCCGCCGGCGACGCCTGCATCGCCATAGCAGCTCGCCTTATCATCGAAGGTCCAGGAGGCGCGGCTCCAATCGCGGCTATAGACCCGGCCCGGCCGCATCAGCTCCGACAGGCTGGCGCTGGCGTTCGCCGCATTGGCTTTCTTGACGAATAGAAGATTGGAAACGAATTCGGCGACGAAGGAGCGCTTCTCCAACCAGCCGGGCGGATCACGCGGCAGCAGCTGATAGGCGCTCGGCAGACATTTTTCTGGATTGGGCGTGAACACGCCGAGCTCCAAAACGCCCTTATCGTCATAGCGGTAGGAAATGGCCTCGTCTTGAATGTCGGAAATGTCGATGTAGACGATCGCCTCGTCGAATTTCAGACCCTTGTCGAGATAATATTTCAGCTTCTCGTAATAGGCGGAGGGCGCATAGCTGGAGACGCCCGCGTTCAGCACGTCGATCTCGGGAAAAGCCTGCGCGAAGCGGCCGACGAAAGTCTGCTCGTAAGGCAGACCGACGCCCTCGGTGAAGGAATCGCCGATAAAGACGATGCGCCGACGGTCGGAAAGCAAGGGAACATTGCGCGCCGCCGCGTCCTTGAAGCCGAGCGAATTGGTGAATATGCGCGGCGTATAGGGCCCCCATACGTCATAGCCGTCGAAATTTGGACGCAGCGTATGGGTGAAGACGGGATCGCGCGACCGCAGCGCATTCTCGCCGTGGTCGAGGAAAGGGTTGGTCCAATTATAGACGCGATGAAGAATGAATTCCGTCGCCGCGAGCAAGGCGATCGCCAACGCCACATTGATGAGAACGAGGCCCGATAGGCGCAAGGCGCGCGCCCTTGTGGTCGAGACCGCCATCGCCTCCTCCAGCTCGTCGCGGACGCCTCTCGACGTCGATGCGAGGAGGCTTAGGCGACCAGAGAGGCGGGCGTCAATTCGCGATGATTACGTGATGCGAGCGGCGGATCGCCGCCGCCCGCCTCGTCAACGTCACGCCGCGGCGTCGGCGATCGCCTCGCGCGCCGACGCGCTGGTCGAAATCTCTATATCGATCTCGAGCAGCGACATGTCGTCGCCCTCGCGCAGCTTGACCTCCACCTTGTCCGGGTCGATCTCTATGTGCTTGGAGACGGCGGCGAGCACCTCTCTGTGCAGCAGAGCGACGAGATTGGAGTTCGACACGGATGCGCGCTCATGCGCGAGCAGAATCTGCAGACGCTCGCGCGCCACCGGCGCAGATGCGCGGCGATTGAAAAAATTGAACAGCTTCATGCCGCCCTCCGACCAAACAATCTGACGAGAAGCCCCTTTTTGTCGGACGGTATGTCCATCGGCACCTCGGCGCCGCACAGGCGCCGCGCCGCATCGGCATAGGCGCGCGACGGCGCGCTCGTGCCGCTGTGGAGCGTGACCGGAGATCCGACATTGGAGGCGCGCAGGACATCCTCGCTCTCGGGAATGATGCCGAGCAGCGGGATCGACAGAATTTCCAGCACATCGTCGACATTCAGCATCTCGCCGCGCGCGGCGCGTCCGGCGTCGTAGCGCGTCAGCAGCAGATGCTTCTCCATGCGGCCGCCCTTTTCGGCGACCTCCGTCTTGGCGTCGAGCAGGCCGATGATGCGATCCGAATCGCGCACCGAGGAGACCTCGGGATTGGCGACGACGACGGCCACATCGGCGAAGCGCATGGCGAGCGTCGCCCCGCGCTCTATGCCCGCCGGACTGTCGCAGACGATCCAGTCGAAGCGCTCGCGCAATTCGTCGATGACGCGGCGCACGCCCTCCTCGGTCAGCGCGTCCTTGTCGCGCGTCTGGGAGGCGGGAAGCAGATAGAGATTGTCGAGCCGCTTGTCGCGAATGAGCGCCTGATGCAGCTTGGCGTCGCCCTGCGCGACATTGATGAGGTCATAGACGACCCGCCGCTCCGCGCCCATGACGAGATCGAGATTGCGCAGGCCGACGTCGAAATCGACGACCGCGACCTTCTGATTCGACTGAGCCAGCGCCGCGCCGAGCGCGGCGGTCGACGTCGTCTTGCCGACGCCCCCTTTGCCGGAAGTGACGACCAATATCTTGGGCATTTTATACCGTCCCTCTCAGTCGAGCTTGATGATCTTGATCGTTTCGTCCTCGAGCCTTGCGTGAACCGCGCATCCGCGCACGTCGTCTCGAATTTCGTCCGCCGTCATATAGAAGCCGCCGACGGCCAGAAGCTCCGCCTCGAGGCGGCGGCAGAAAATGCGCGCCCGCGAATCGCCATAGGCGCCGGCCATGATTCGGCCGCGCACGGTTCCATAGACGTGGACCGAGCCGCCCGCGACGATGTCGGCGCCGGAGGAGACCGAGCCGATGACGATCACATCGCCATCGGGATGAAAGATGGACTGGCCCGAGCGCACCGCCGTCTCGACGATGAGCGGCGCGGCGCTTCGCTCCGGCTCATGGGGCGGCTCCGCGCCGGCCTCGCCGCCGCCGAGCGCCTCGGCGATCTCGTCGAATGCGGCGCGCTCGCTCGGCGACAGGCTCGGCGCCTCGCCGCCCTCGGCGGGCGGCTCGTCGGCGGCGATGGAACGGCCATTGGTGAGGATCGGCGGCAGGTCGTCGCACGCCCAGGCGGGATCGACGCCGGTCAGCCCCATGATGCGGACGCCGCGGCCGGACAGCTGCTCCACCAGCTCCCCGACGGTGTCACGATCGAGTCCCAGCCTGGCGACGTCGATGACGATCGCCTTGCGGGAAAAGAAGGCGGGCGAATGCTCGAGGCAGGCGTCGAGCCGCTCGAACCATCCGGCGATCGGCGCATCCGGCTCCAGGGCCAGGACGGGGAAGGATCGGCCACGAAAACGAATGTGAGTCGAAGGTTGGGTCAACGGCGGACTCGGCTCCAGCTGCGCCGTCATCTCACGCCGTCATGGTTAACAATAGGTTAAATTACCTAAAGGTAAATTCCGAGAAAGTGGGGATTGGCCACGCCGGCGCGCCTCGCGGACCAGATCGAATGGTCCGAAGCCTGCTTGCCGAAAGGAATGAGATCGACCATCGGCGCGAGCCTGCCTCGCGCTTGGGCGCCCCGCGAACAAAGCGAGCGCCTCTCGCCTGCTCGCTCGGCGCCGTCGCCTCGTCCGCGACAACGCCGCGAAATATCGCCGTCGCGCTGCACGCCTTATCGACGACGGCGCACGAATGACATGTCATGGGCTTTCGATAGCAATGGCCGCGCGTTGACATATCGACAGTCCGCTTTATACAACTGCGGCTGCGAGCTTACAAAAATGGAAGGCTCTTATGAATAAAGTGATATCGACAACGGAGAAGCGACGACTATCCGAATTCGCGCATGCGCTCGTCACTCGCGCAAGATCGCAACCACAGGGTGAAACATCGAGCGAGCTGCCGCCGCTCACATTCACGAGCGGCGTTTCGACGATGGATTCCCTGCTGCTCCATTTGACTGAACAACGCAATTACCTCCTGAAATTCTCCGCGCAGATTTCCGCGCAGCTTCTCACCCTCTCCTCGACCATCGATCGCCTGTCCACGGAAGTCGCCAAGGTCGGCGGCGAGGTGGACGGCTTGAGACGCGAGCGAGAGGCGCTGCAGCAGGCCCTCGAGGACGCCAAGCAGGAGATGAACGATGTCGCCGAAGCCGTCGTCGCCGGCGTGACGCAGCAATTGGAGCAGCAGATGGAGGTGTTCGGGCCTCTGGCGCGCGCTCCCTCCTCGGCGGAGACGGAAGCTTCGGGGCTTTGATCCGTCGGTTCTCCGCTGTGGCGGAGGCGCCCCGTTGGCGGCTCGATTTCGAAACATCTGGCTGGTGAGGATGAATGTCACATGTTGTTCAATATCATCCCTCGGTAATTAGCGCCGACGCCATCGGCGCCTCGATTTCGTCCCTTCATCAGATCCTTCGAGAGCGTGGCGCCGCGTCCTATGTGGCGTGCGCGGATTCCACTATCGCCACGAGCGATTATGCGACGCTCTCGACCTCCATGCTGAAACGCATGGCTTGGAGCGACACGGACCTGCTGCTGCTGCATTATTCTTTTTTCAATGAGGAGCTCGAAGCGCTGCTGGACCTGCCCGTCCGCAAGATTCTGATCTACCACAATGTCACGCCGGGCCATTTTTTCCGCGGCCAGGGCTCGATGAGCTGGCTCGGGGACATGTGCGACCATTCCCGCGCGCAGATGCGGCGCTTCGCCGGCGCATTCGAGAAGGGCGTCGGCGATTCGGACTACAACACCGCCGAGCTGAGAGAATTCGGCTTTCGGGATCCCGTGACGATCCCGGTGTTCTTCAACGACGCTTTTTTCTCCTCACGCGAGCTCGACAATCAGCTCTATCTCGACATAAAGGCGGCGTCAGAGGTCAATATCGTCTTCGTCGGACGCTTCGTTCCCAATAAGCGGCATGATCTGCTGATCGACACTCTGGCCGCCTATAAGAGGCTCTTCGGTCGCTCGGCCTCGCTGCATCTCGGCGGCAAGATTTGGGGCGACGAATACTTCCATGGGCTGCTGGGGCGGGCGGTGCAGGGCGGCGTCCTCTCCGACATCAAAATCTATCAGAACGCCAGCGGCCTCGCGATCAAGACACTGTTCGCCGCCGCCGACGCCTATATTTCCATGAGCGAGCACGAAGGCTTCATGGTGCCGGTGCTCGAGGCCTTCACGGTCGGCTGTCCGGTGCTGGCCTATGCGGGAACCGCGGTGGGCGAGACGATGGGCCCTGCCGGCATCAAATTCGACACGCTCGATCCATCGATCCCCGCCGGCTATTTGGAGCTCCTGCGTCGCGATAAGACGCTGCGCAACAATATCGTTCGCGAGCAGGCGGACCGTGCGACCGACTTCTACTCCGAAGCGACAGCGAGACGGTGGCTCTCATTCTTAGAGGGATTCGTCGACATCTCCGCGGGGTTGAACTCATGATCATCGCATATGACGCCGGCGCCTTTCAGCAGTCGATCAGCGGTGGAATTTTCAATGTCTCCGTCGGCTTTTTGAACGCCGCCGCCAGAGTCGCCCCCGACGCCGAATTCCTGTTCGTCGCCGACCCGTTTTTCGGCGAGGTGCGGCCAGACGCCTTGGCGGCGCTGACCTTCAGGCCGCGCGTGATCTATCGCAGCGTGCTGAAATCCTCCGGCTCCTTCTCGCTGCGCACCAATCGGGAGCGCGTGCGCTTCGAGGTCGACGGCCGCGTCGTCCCGACGGAGCAGACAACGACGCCGGACGGCGTTTGCTATCATTACGATGGCCCGACGCCTCGGCATAGGTTGTTGCTGCGCAGCCGAGCGGCGCGTCCTTGCGACACGATGAACTCGCCGGACAACCGCAACCTCGGCGTCGCCATTAGCAAGATCGTCATCGAATCGGACAAGGGATCACAGGAGTTCGCCTTCGACGACGCCCGCCTCACCAATGGCTATCACGACCCGGAGAGCGCTTGGCGCTGGACGAATGGCGCCGCCGAAATCCCGCTCGAATTTTTCCCGCGCGTCGAAACGGCGCGCGTCGGCGTGCATATTCGGCACAAGGTCGTCTATAGCCTCGCGGACGGCCGTTTCGATCGTCGCTACAATGGCGTCGTGCAAGCGGCGATCGAGCAGCGGCGCGCCTTCAATTTGCAGGAGCTGGGCCGCGAGCTGCGTGAAATGGGCGCGACCGTCTATTTCGCGAATCACTTCATTCCGATCGCCATCCCGGGGCTCGCTCTCGCGAGCTGGGCGCATGACGTCATCCCGATCCTGTTTCCGAACTTCTTCGGCAAGGACGCGATCGAAAATTTCGCCAATGTCATCGATATATTCAAACGCGCCGATCACATTTTTTGCAACTCGGAGACGACCCGCAAGGACATTATCGAAAATGTCGGCGTCTCTCCCGAGCGTCTGACGACCTCATGGATCGGCCCTGGGGCGATCGGGCCGCGCCCCGCTCCCGTGGTGGACGCGGCGATCGCCAAATTCGGCCTTCGTCGAGACTATATTCTCAATGTCGGGACGCTGGAGCCGCGCAAGAACCATGTTCGTCTGGTTCAGGCCTATGACGAATTTCGCCGCGGCGTCGACCATCCGCCGCAGCTCGCCATCGTCGGCTCGCATGGATGGGGATATGACGAATTGGTGCGGCTGATCGCCAACAGCGGGCTCTCCGAGCATGTGAGAGTGCTGAGCGGCGTCGACAATGACGATTTGTCGGCGCTGTATTCGGGCGCGATGTTCGTCGCCTATCCCAGCGTCTATGAAGGATTCGGCATGCCCGTGCTGGAGGCCATGGCCTGCGGCGTCCCGGTCTTGACCTCACAGGAAACCAGCATGCAGGACATAGCGAAGAACGCCGCCGTTCTCGTGGATCCTTTGTCGGTGAGCTCGATCGCTCAGGGACTGCGCGAGCTCTCGCTCAATTCCGAGCTGCGCTCGCGCCTCGGCTCCAAAGCGAAGGAGGCCGCGTCGCGCTTCGACTGGGATCGCGTCGCCAAAACAATCATCGATGTCTTGAAAGGAACGCGCCGATGAAGATCGTTGTCCTTTCCACATTCGACATCACCCCGGTCCGCGACGGCGGGCAGACGCGTTACGTCTCGGTCTACAAGAATATCGCGAAAGAGCATGACGTCACGCTCATCGCCTATGATTTCAAGCAGACCGATCACATAAGGCGCTATAAGCTCGCCGACCGTTTCGACGTGATCGTGTTCCCCGCGGCGCCGGGCGACCAGCATCACGTCTGGCACATAATGGAGAAGACGCGGCGCCTCGCGCATGATGTTCTCTGCATAAGGGAATATCATTTCTCGGACGAGTTCGTGCGCGACGCGCGGCAGATCATCGGCGCGGCCGACGTCGTCATCTCCTCGCATCCCTATCTCGCGCTTCTGGGCTTCGGCTTCGCCAAGCGGAACGCCCTCAAAATATATGAAGCGCACAATGTCGAATATGACATAAAGGAACAGCATTTCCGCGGCGGCCTCGGCGCGGCGCAGCTCGATTCCTTCGTGGATACGGTGTTTCACGCCGAGAGAATGGCCTGTCGCGAGGCCAATTTCGTGACCACTGTGAGCGCCCATGACGCCGAGCGCATGGCGGAATTATACGATGTGCCGCGCGGCAAGATCACTGTTGCGCCCAATGGCGTCGATTGCTCCCAATATCCGCTCTGGGACAAGGCGAGCCGCGACGAGCTTCGCAGCAGGCTGCAGATCGGCGACAAGACGCTGGCCGTCTTTTTGGGCAGCGGCTATGGGCCGAATGTCGAATCCTATTCCAAGGCGCGGCAGCTGCTGGCGGAGGCAGGTTTCGACGGCGCTGTCGCCTTGATCGGCTCGATCGCGCAGGCCGACCGCACCGGCTGGCCCGATGTTCCCTTCGACGAGCTGTGGTTCGATTACGTCGAGGACGATCTCAAGATCGCGCTCCTGAGCTCGGCGGACATCGCTCTGCAGCTGCTGTTTTCCGGCGGCGGAACAAATTTGAAGCTCTTCGACTATATGGCGGCCGGATGCCTGATCGTCGCCAATGAGTTCGGCGCGCGCGGCGTCGCCGCGGACGGATGGCATGTAGCGGCTCAGAATGAGAGCGAGCTGCAGGCCTTGCTACGCGAGCGCGTTTGGGAAACCGAGCGCGGCGAGGCGATCCGCGCGAAGGCGCGCGCCATCGCCAAGGAGCAATTCGACTGGTCGATCATCGCCAAGAAGATCACCTCGCTCTTCAGCCCGCGTCTCGATATGGCGGCTACGGAGGCGGCTGCCGCCGCGCTCGCCGATGATTCCGAGCGGGCTCCGAGTAGAGAGGCTCTATCCGCGTAAACAGCGAGCGCGATAAATGCGGGAGCGTCGGCCGACTGCTTGCGACGAGCGGGCGACGCCCCCGAGCGCCGGCGAAATTCGCGCTCAGCGCGAGGGGCCGAACTCGACGTCGATCGCCACATTCATCTCCCGCGGCGGCGCTGCGAAGGGCGCGCTCGATCGCACCGTTTTCAACGCGCTGACGTCGAGGCGCTCCTGACCGCTGGTCGAAACGATCTTGAGCGTTTCTTCGCGGATTTGTCCGCTCTCGAGGATGCGGAAGGAGACTTTCGCGACGCCCCGCAGCCCGGCGCGACGCCCCTCCTCTGGATAAACCAGCCGCTCGTGAACGCGCTTCGATAATTGCCGCAAATAGGCGCGAATGCGGTCTTCCTCGCTTACCGTGCGGCGGGCGATGGTGTGCGCGACCTGCTGCTCCTGCACGCCGGTCACATTGGCGGAGCCGGCCGGGTCTGGCTTCGACTGCGAAGGGGCCTGAGCGGGGACCGCGGCTGCATTGGCCTCGCCTTCATCCGCCTGCTCGCGCTGCTCGACAGGCTTCGTCTCCGACGCCCGAGTCGCATTCTGCGTGGTCTCCTGAGTCGCGCCCGCATTATCCTGCTGCACTTTCTCGTCGGTCTGCTCGTCATCGACGAGACCATCGAGCTCGAAGACGAGAACAGAAGCTTCCTCTTCGGTCGCATAGAGACGATGCAGAAGGTAGGGCGCGCATAGCAGGGCATGCAGCGCCAAGGAGAGCGCGAGACCATGATAGATGGTGAACCGGCTCGCCGGTCTCACAGTGTTCATTGGCGCGGACGCCGCCAGGAAAGCCATCTCTGCGCCTCTCACTTGGGACTGTTCTTGGTCTGCACGGCGACCTTGGTGAAGCTCATGCGCTTGAGCAGCTCCGCGACGTCGATGAAGCTCTGCAAAGCCACAGCGCGATCGGCGCGAATGAGGAAGCCCGTTTCCGGCGGCAGGCCTGTGAGCCGGCTCCGCAACTCATCCTTGGTCGCGACATGGCCGTCGAAATAGACGCTTCCGTCGGCGGCGATCTCGATCGTCTTGTCCTTCTGGCGATCGACCTGCGTCTGCGCAGCCTGCGGCAAGGCGACCGGTATGCGGCCTGTCGCGATGAAATTCGCCGTCGTCAGCACCATTGTGAGAAGCACGAGCATCACATCGACGAGCGGAATGACGTTGAGCGTCTCGAAAGGTTTCTCATCCATTGGCGATCTCCCACTTCAGCATCAGCACCTTCGTCTTGCGCAAAAGGGCGTTGTAGGAGACCACCGACAAGAGCGCGACGACGAGCCCGATCGCCGTCGCCTTGAGCGCGAGCGCGAGGCCGGCCATGATCTTGCTGGCGTCCGCCGAAGCGTCGAGACCCAAATTATAGAAGGTCAGCATGATGCCGAGCACGGTGCCGAGCAGGCCGATATAAGGCGCATTGGAGGCGACGGATGCGATGACGACGAGCCGCTTCGTCAATTCCAGCTCCAGCGCCTTGATGCTGGTGAAGGTCGCAATGTCGATCGCCCGGTAGAAAAAATGCCGCTCCAGCGCCACGGCGACAACGACGACGCTGAGCGCAGCCAGCAGTCCAATGACGCCGAAATCGATCGCCGTCGACAACCATTCCATTTGCATTGCGCAATTCTCCAGCAGAGGCGATCGCGAAGCGAATGTCGAGAGCCCTGGGCGCGCCGCACTCGTCATCGCTCGCCATGACGCGCTCGCCCACGGCGAGTGTTCCATCGCATCGATATATACATTCGTTATATTGTGAACGCGCCGAGATCGCGTCAATGGGAAAATTCGCGCGCAGACAAAGCAGCCGAATGCGGGCGCCTGATTTTCAGCCACCCAATATAATTGGTCGCTGCGTTCGGCGTCCAAAACCAGTCTAAAGTAACGAGGAAATTACCTCGCCGGCGACAACGGGACAGAAAGCTTTATTGAAACGGCCGAGCGGCGGCGCTATTGTCCAATTCCCGCACAAGCTGCATCTTTTTTGCTGATTTGCGGATTTTTTTTGCAATAGATGATCGCGCCTTTCGACTCCCTCTAACCGCCGAAAACGGACCGAGATCGCCACGCCTGCACGCAAAGAGAGAGGCGGCGCTATGCCGGTCCTCTCCCGATGCGCGCGAGAATCTTCGGCCTCTATTCGAAATGATAGTTGACGCCGGCGCGCAGGACATGGCCGGCGAGGCGCGACGACGAGATCACGGCCGCCCCATAGAGGGCCGGATTGCCGGCCGCTGTCTGATTATAGCCGGCCATGATCCCATAGGCGCCCTGGTTGCCGAGGTCGTAGCGCAGATATTCCAGCTTGGCGCTCCAACTCTGCCGGAACATCCATTCGCCGCCAGCGCCCGCCGCCCAGCCGATGCGGATCGACGAAGAGCCGATGGTTCCGCCATTCGGCGCGAAGGACGCCGCGGTGGAGGATTGCATCAGAGACGTCGAGAAGCCGCCTTCGCCATAGGCGAGACCGGCGGTGAGATAGGGAAGCAGCGTTGGCGCTACGAGATAGCCGACGCGGCCGCGCGCCGTGCCGAGATAGGCGAGGCTCTTTGTCACCGCCGTCGACGTCGCCACGTTCGCGCCGGTGACCGGCTCGCTCGCGGAGCGCAGCGAGGAGCCCGAGGCGCGCCCGCCCGCCACGCCTTGCAGATCGAGCTCGAGACCGCCGATCACATCGGGACGGAAGCGCCAATTATAGCCGACCTGCGCGCCGCCGACGCCGCCGCCGACGCCGAGCGGGATCGTGCTCGCCGCGCTGGAGGCGCTCGCGCGGCCGAAGAAGGTCGCCGGGCGGCCGACCGCGCCCTTGTCGTCGTAAGCGTCGCCGAGAATGGTGGACGTGCCGGGAACCGTGTTAACCCCATGTCCGTCGCCGAAGAGTCCGCCGGCGTTGAGGCCGGCGTAGAGCCCGCTCCAGGGCGACGCCGCATCGTCGGCTCTGGCCGGCGCCGCCATGCCCGGCAGCGGCGCGGGCGAGGAATGCTCGCCCCAGGAGAGCTTCAGCTCCGAGCCCCAGACGGCGCCCCAGGCCTTATAGGTGTAGATCGTCTCATAGCGCTTATTGGTGATGTTGCGGCCGTAGAAGCTGAGCCGCGCATCCCAATCCATGAGCTGGAATTTATAGGCGATGTTGGCGTCCAGCGTCGTGTAGTTGCCGACCTGGTGATAAAGGCCGTCGGCGGCGAAGCCATTGGACCAGTACATGGAGACATGATTGAGCGCGACCGTGCCGGTGAAACGGTCCCAAGCATGGGTGAGCGCGAAATTGATTTGCGTCCTCGGCGTCTGGAAGCGATAGGGGTTCAGCCAGTCATAGGTTCCCAGCGAATTGCTGTAGACCTCGGTCAACCGCGTGTAGCTGCCGCGATAGGTCGTCTTGCCGAGCAGCTCGTCCTGCAGTACGCCGGTCGCGACCGCCTCTATTCCCTTGCGCGACGTGTTGCCCTGCGTCCAGTAAGTGACATTGTTGTTGTTCACCGTGACGGTGCGCGAGGGCTGCTTGTTGTTCTGAATCTCGGTGTCGAAATAGGTCACTTCCGGCGTGAACCAGCGGAAGACCGGGATTTTGACGCCCGCTTCGTATTTGTCCTGCTTCTCCGGCAGCAGAGTGACATTCGATTCCGCGATAATGCCGGACATGTCGCTCTGCTCGGTGTGCGAATAGCGGCCGCTGAAAGAGATGTTCGCGAGACCCTCGAGCGGATTATAGGCCCCGAGGGACGCTCCCATCTCGCCGATCCCCCATCCTTGCAAGGGCCTCACCGTGGCGCCGCCCGCATAATTCACCGCGAGAGGGAAGCCGCGATTGTAGAAATATTTCGTCGTTCCAGCCGTATCGACTCCGACATAATCGAAGTGGTCGTCGAGCCGGAAGCTCGCGTCGAAGATCAGGCGATCTTCGAATAGCTTCTGCTCGAAATTGCCATAGCCGCTGAGCGTATCCTCCTTGCGCGCATAACCGACATTGGACGTCTGTCCGCTGGGGCTCGCCCAGTTCACATATTGCAGGCCGAGCTGCGCCAGCGTGCCGTCATAGGTGAAGCTGTGGCGCGCGTTGATCTGGCCGGTATAGCCCTGCTCATTGGCGACTGTCAGATTGGGGCTGGTGAAGGAGGCGAGGACGTTGTTGTCCTCCGTTCGCGTATAGGCGAGCGTGAGCAGGCTGACATTGTGCTCGTCCCAGCGGAACGTCGAGTTCCAGGAGAGGAAAGTCGATTCGATCGGCGAATAGCCCCATTTCTGCGCGAGCGTGCTCGCCGTCTGCTCACCGAAGGCTCCCTGCTGAAAGCCATAGCGCGAGCTCGACTGAAACAGGGTGAAGCTCGTGTCGAGCGGGCCGACGGTGAAGCCGCCTTTCAGCAGGCCAGAGACGGTGTCGTTCCAATTGGAGAAGCGATCCGGCCCATCGTCGGAGCTCTTCTTGACGAATCCCGAGATGTAGGCGGGAATCTCGCCGGGCTTCTTCCCGAAGACATAGCCGCCATAGACGCTGCCGAGCACGCCGCCATAGCTCTGCGCCGCTGTGCGCAGCTCCATTTCATTCTCTTGCGGCGTATGTGTGCGCACGACGACGAAGCCGCTGTTGAGCGCGCCGGAAGAGGAGCCGAAGTCGACGAGCGGGCCGAGCGTCAGCGCGGAAGCGTCGCGCACGACATCTACCTGATCGAGCGCCGAGACGGGCAGCGACTGCATCATCAGGCCCGCGGTCTGCGCGCTCACATAGGCGCCGTCGACGATGAAGCCGAAATTGCCGTCGCCACGGAATTTCAGATTGTTCGGAAATTTGCGGCCCTGATAGGTGACGAGGATGCTCGTCGCATTGCGCAGCAGGCCGAACACATCCTGCGGGTTCAGCTCCTCTATGTCCTGCCGCGTGAATGTCTGCGTGTGCGAGCGGCTGCTGGTGGCGACCCGCGCGAGGTTCGCCACATTGTCGGGCTGAAGATCGGGCCGGGCGAGCTGCGGCGACAGCGGCGCTCCCGAGGAGGCGGCGTTGGAGCCGCCCGACGCCACGCCGATCTCGATCGCCGGCAAGGCCTCCTGAGCCGAGGCGGCGACTGTCAGAACGACCGATAAAGCGAGCGCGGAGCTGGTGGAGTAAACCGCGTCCCGTATATGCGGCGTCGCAGCGCTGTTCTTTGTCATGACATCCCTTGATTGCGCTCTGCATGAAACGGCTGCGCCACGACTAGCCGGCGGCGACTCGCCGAACACGTGATATATTTGTGATATAGGTAGTGACCGCAGAGGTCCTCGGGCAAGCCGATAATCGAGGCAACCCGCCTAAATCATGGCCAAATAGAGACTTTTTTGAGGATACCGAAGGTGTGGGTTCGGTATTCATTCCGGCAGGACGAGGCGCGGCCCCTGCGATTATGACTTTACTATGAGACGCCGGATTGCATTATATTCGATCAAATCTGGATGCGGCTCGAAGCGCCATAGACGAGCATGCGTTCGACATCGGGATTGCAGAAACGCCCGCCGCTCCGACCCGAGAGACGATTCCACGCTTATTAGAATGCCGGACCGCGACGCGGCTGCGGACATCGCTCATTTCTCTCGCGCCTTGCGCGCGCGATATTGCTCGACCTTGTCGCGATTGTGTTAACCGATCGACGCCGCGCCATGCTCGCGCTCCATGGCGAGGCGAAAGGCCTGTCGATCGACGCGGCGCCGGAGGATATCGCAGAACTGATCGCCTTCGCCGTTTCGCCTGCCGCGCGCTGGATGACGGGCGTGACGTTGCGGATGGATGGCGGCGAGATCAAATCGGTATGACCGCCCCAGGGTCCGCGCTCGCGCGCAGCTCCTGCACTTGCGCTTCCAGCGCGGCGATGCGCGCATCCCGCTCCGCCAGCGCGGCGGCGACGTCGGCCGCCTCGAAGCGCTGCGGAATATGGCTGGGGCAGTTCACATCCAAGGCGAGGACGGAAAAGAGGATCGCGCGCTCGACGCGCGCCGCATAGTCTTTCGGAGCGAGACACGCGATCAGCTCGGCGTCGTCCTCCACGACGCGCGCCGTTCCCCATATCTTCACGCGACGACGGCGCGAATAGTCGATCAAGAAGAGACAGGCTCTCGGATTGTCCGCGAGATTGCCGATCGTCACATATTGGCGATTTCCCGAGAAGTCGGCGAAGCCGATGGTCGACTCGTCGAGCGTCTTCAGAAAGCCGGCGGGGCCGCCGCGATGCTGGATATAGGGCTGCATTTCCCTATTCGTGGTCGCGAGAAAGACGCTGGTCTGCCGCGCGATGAAGGCCTCTATGTCCGGCGTCACGCTCGTTCGCCACGAATGCTCCTCCTCCATGCGCGCATAGGCGCGGCGCGAGCCCTCGCGCGCTTGAATTGACTTGACGGTCGGCGTGAAGGCGATGTCGCTGGGATAGGTCATGTCGATTGCCTCCCGAGACGCGAGAAAAGGATCGACGCGCGAGCGCGGCTGTTGCGCTCGCGCGGCGTTCGATCAAAGACCGAGGTCGCTCAGGCCTGGATGCTCGTCCGGGCGGCGGCCGAGCGGCCAATGGAACTTGCGATCGGCCTCGACGATCGCAAGATCGTTGATGGAGGCGATGCGCAAGCGCATGAGGCCGTGCTCGTCGAACTCCCAATTCTCATTGCCATAGGAACGGAACCAGGCGCCGCTGTCGTCACGCCATTCATAGGCGAAGCGCACCGCGATGCGGTTCTCGCGAAAGGCCCACAGCTCCTTGATGAGCCGATAATCCAGCTCGCGCGCCCATTTGCGCCCGAGAAAAGCTTCGATCTCATCGCGGCCGACGATGAATTCGGCGCGATTGCGCCAGCGGCTGTCCGGCGTGTAGGCGAGCGCGACCTTTTGTGGATCGCGGCTGTTCCAGCCGTCCTCGGCGAGGCGCACCTTTTGCGTCGCGGTTTCGAGCGTGAAGGGTGGAAGCGGCGGTCTCGACATGCTCATTGCTCCAATGAAGGCGCGCGCCTGGAACGAATCCAGACGCGCATGCAATCTACGCCACGCGGCGCGTCTCGAGCGCGGGAAAGTCGACCAGCGTGTCGGCGACTTCATTGATGTAATTGGTCAGCGTGTTGAGCCCGACATGGAAGATGATCTCGATGATCTCGCCCTCGCCGAATCCCGCCGCGCGAACAGCCGCGAGATCAGCGTCGGAGGCATGGCCGCGCTTGCGGGCGACCTCGAGCGCAAAGCGCAGCGCCGCCTCCGCCTTGGGGTCGGCGGAACGGCCGTCGCGATTGGCGCCGATCTCCGCATCGTCGAGCTTGACGACCGCCTTGCCGATATAGGCATGGGCCGAAAGGCAATAGCCGCAGCCGTTGAACTCTGCGATCGCCACTGCGAGACGCTCGCGCGTGCGGGCGTCGAGCGCGCCCTTCGCCAGCGCGCCATTCAATCCAATGAGACCTTCGAGGCTCGCGGGACTGTTGGCGACCAGGCGATAGAAATTCGGAACGACGCCGAGCTTCGCCTTCACTGTATCCAGCAGCGGGCGAGCGGCGGCAGGGGCGGTTTCGATGGCGGCGGGAGTGGAGATACGAGGCATGAAGCGCTCCTTTTTTAAGGATGATCGCAGGTCTTTCGCCTGACCAGAGGAAGATGATAGACAATGATCGAGATGATAATCGCCGTCCTCGACACGACATCGTTGCAGCCTGCGCAGCAATCCCATGGACCGTTTCGACACGATCGCCGCTTTCATCGCGGTCGCCGATCATAAAGGCTTCGCGCCGGCGGCGCGGGCGCTCGGCATTTCTGCGCCCATGGCGACGCGGCTCGTCGCGGCGCTCGAGGAGCGGCTCGGCGTGCGGCTTCTGCAACGCACGACACGCTCGGTGGGCCTGACCGATGAAGGAGCGCGCTTCCTCGAGCGCGCCCGCCACATCGTCGCCGATCTCGAGGAGGCCGAACGTCTCGCCGAGAATGAGCGGAGCGAGCCGAGTGGACGATTGAGCGTCTCCGCGCCGCTGATGTTCGGACGCATGCATGTCGGACCGCTGATCTCACGCTATATGACCGAGCACCCGCAGGTCAGCGTCGAGCTGTCGCTGTCCGACCGCTTCGTCGATCTCATCGAGGAAGGCGTCGATCTCGCTCTGCGCATCGGACATTTGTCCGATTCTGCGCTGGTCGCGCGCAAGCTCGGCGCAACGCGACGCGTCGTCGTCGGTTCGCCCGCCTATCTCGAGGCGAGAGGCGGCGCGCCCCTCGCTCCGGCGGACCTCGGCCGCTATCGCCTCATTTCCTGCTCTGCGCTGACGCCGGTGACGCGATGGCGCTTCTGGTCGCAGTCGCGAGCATTCGACGTGGAGACGCGCCCGGCCTATGTGACCAACAGCGCCGAGGCGGCGATCTGCCACGCAGAAAGAGACGGGGGGCTGACGATCGCGGTCGGATATCAGGTTTTCGATCTCGTTCGCGCCGGCCGGCTGCAGATCGTTCTGGCCGACTATGAGCCGGAGCCGCTGCCGATCCAATTCGTCTATCCGAGCGCGAGATTGCTATCTGCGAAGGTCCGAGCGTTGATCGATCTGGCCGGCCGGCAATGCGACTGGAGCTTCGTCGATTTTTGAGCGACGCTCGTGCGCTCTCGGCCCGAAGCCGCGCATCGAGAAGCGGATGGGCGAAGTCTCGCCCATCCTTTTGGCGACAGCCCGGTTCAGCCGAGCGCGCCGCCCTGCGCTTCGCAAGCCGCTTCGGACTTGGCCGGCAGCCAGCCATGGCCCTTGCAGGAGTTCTGCCCTTTGCAGCTATTGTGCGCCGACTTGCACGCCGAGTGACCGCGACAGGAATTCACGCCGAAGCACTGCACGGTCCTGTGCGCCTTTTTCGCAGAAGCCGGCGCCGCCGCGCCAGCGAGGACGAGCGAGCCGCCGGATATGATGCTCATTTTCATCTCGATCTCCCGAATGAGCCAGCCCTGTAGCGGACCGCGACAAGCCAGGAATCGGCTTGCTGAGTTCAATTCGCTTCGTCGACGATCGGCGTTACGCAGAAGGCGTGACGAGAAGAAAATTTCTGCTGTCCGTCGAAGCGAAACGTGTCGAGCGCGTTGCCTGGCCGCGAATGACGTCGTAACGCGTGCGGGTTCGAGACGCGTTCCGAGACTGCGCTCGCGCGTCCGATATGATCGTCGCTCGTCTACGGCTTGCGACGCAGAGGGGCGATATGTCCTGGAACCGGCGCATTCGCCTCCAGCCGCTGGGGCGTCTCCAGATTGCCGATCACGTCGAATGCTCCCGTCGCGAGACTCTCGACATAAGCGAAGCTATGGGCGAATCGTCCGGTGGGCTGAAGACCTGTATGCTTTCCCTTCTCGGCGCTCGAAGCTGATCGCGAATATGCCGTTCGGCGCGAGACGCGCCGCCGCGGCGGAAATCAGCGGCTGCAGATCTCCAATATAGACGAGCACGTCCAAGGCGACGATCAGGTCGAACTGTTTGTCGCTCCGCTCGAGGAAATCGACCGCCTCACATTCATGCAACTCGTGATAGGAGCCGCGCTCCCAGGCCTTGTCGAGCAGCCGCGTGATGGCCGAATCCAATGAGCAATTGGAAGGTCGCGCGGCCGACGATGTCGATGTCCTCCGCCTCGGCCCCGGCGACGGCCGAATAACTCTTCGGTCGCGACTTTCAGCGTTTCGTGGAGCGAGGACTGCAGGAAGCGCGCACGCGCGAGCTTTCGAACGAGACCGACGTCGTCTGGACAGGCGATGACAGCCTTTTCGAAAGCTTCCAGCGCTCGTGAAAACTCGCCGATAAGGAATAGGGCTTGCCCCAGGCAGGCGTGCAGATAGGGAGCGTCGGCGCCGAGGTCCAACGCGGATCGAATCAGCTCCGCTGCGCTCGCATAACGTCTCGACTTGATGCGCTGCAGCCCGAGAGGCGTCGGCGCCTCCTTGCAGCTGGAATCCAGCCACAGCGCTTCGAGCAATGCGCGCTCGGCCGCGAGCTTGTCGTTCAGCGCGGACTCGACAGTGGAGAGGGCGAGCCATGCCGAGAGATGATCGCAACGCAGCGCGAGCGAAGCGGTCAACGCCGCACGCGCCTCATTCGATCGCCCCGCCGCCGAACGCGCGCAGCCGAGGTCTGCGAGCGCCAGAGGATTATCGGGCGCACGCCTCGCCGCGTCTGCAAGCGTAAAGCAAGCCTCGTCGAGGCGGCCGTCTGTTTTTCAGCGCCGAGCGCGAGGCCGAACTACGCAAAGGCGCGGCGATCCTTCCCGCCGGCAAGCGCCGCAACAGTCTGACCGCCACCATCGACATCATGATCACCGAGGGTTTCGCGGGCCGCGTCCTGCCCTTTCGACAGCCCTCGGCCGCTAGATAGCGTATAGAGGCAGCGGAACGTCAATTTCCGCCCGAAGCACCCTCATCCTTTCGAGGGCTTCGCCCGCTCCATCGAAAGCGCGGCGATCACGGGAGTCGCCACCGCGCGCGCCGCTGCGGCCGCCGCGTCGCCGTCACGACGCTCGATCGCGTCGATGATGATGGCATGGACGTCGAGCCCCGGATTCGGGAGATCGCCTTCGTCCAGCGCCTCCGACATATAGACGCGCACGGAGCCCGCGAAATAGCGATAGAGCTCGGCGAGCGCCGCATTGCCCGACATGCGCGCGATAGCTCCGTGGAACTCTATGTCGGCGTCGACGAAATCCTCGCGCGCCACGTGGTCCCTGCGTTCGCCGCGCCGGCTCAGCAGCTCTCTCAAGAATGCGACGTCGGCCTCCGAGCGGTGCGTCGCGGCGAGCCGAGCCGCCTCGGCTTCTAGCATCGCCCGCAGTTCATAATGCTCTCGCAGGCTGGAGCGGCCGATCCGGCGCATGGTCTCGGTCGCATCCACATTCGTTCGCACATAAGTGCCGTCGCCCTGGCGGACTTCGAGAACCTGCGCGTGGGAGAGAACGCGGATCGCCTCGCGCACCGTGTTCCGGCCCACATCGAGCATGTCGGCGAGATCCTGCTCGTTGGGGATCTTCGCGCCGACTTTCCATGCGCCGCTTACGACCTGAGCGCGGATCAGATCGATCGTGGACTCGACGAGCGAACGCCGAGGCGCCTGCGGAATCGTGGGCGGTGACGACATATTCGGCCTCATATCAGAAGGCGCCGATCCTCCCCGGTAGATGACGAGGCGCGAACTTGACGGCGGCAGATAAACATAGGATGATCCTATCAGCTGATGAATAGAATGTCGACGCCTCGCATGGGGAGCCGATATCGAGACGACTCGGGAATAAGCGTCCCGGCTCGCGATCGGGTCGGAAAAGGCGCCGGGAGGAGTCTGCGGCAGAAGCAGACGGGCAAAAGGGGCGAGGATCATGGCTTCGGCGGGCGACAACAATCTTTTTACCGGCCCTATCGGCGAGGAATATGATTTCCTTCCGATGATCTGCCCCAACATCGTGACGGTGACGACGAATCTCGGCGCGACTGTCGCAGCCTGGCGGCCCGGCGCCGCCCTGCGGGGACTGGAGATCGGCTGCGGCACGGGAACCAGCACGCGCTCGCTGCTCTCGCAGCGTGATGATCTGAACCTTCTGGCGGTCGACGCCTCGCCGGCGATGTTGAATCAGGCGCGCGAAAATCTCGCCTCCTATGCCCGCGCCGGCCGCGTCGAATTCATCGAGAGCGATGCGCTCGTCTATCTGAGAGCGCTGCCCGACGAGAGCATCGACCTCGTCGCCTCCAATTACGCCATCCATAATTTCGATCATCGCTACAGGCGCGAGCTCTTCGCGAAGATCCTGCGAGTCCTCGAGCCGGGCGGCCTATTCGTCAACGGCGATCGTTACGCGCTGGATGATCACGATCTTCCGCTCGCATCCACCCAGGCGGACGTCCGCAACTGGTTCAAGGTCTTCGGCGAGGCGAAGCGCTACGATCTCCTCGAGGATTGGATCGTGCATCTCTTCAGCGACGAATCCGCCAGTCGTCTCATGTATTCTTCGGCGACTCTATCGACAATGCGCGCTCTCGGATTCGCCGATGTGCGGTCGAATTATCGCGAGGGCGTCGATATGCTGGTGACGGCGACGAAGCCTTCGAGCGCGGCGCGCGACATCGATTGATCGGAACAGACCCATGACAGTCCAAACCCGTCCTCTGGCGTCCGACGAAATCGAAGCGTTGCGCGGTCTCTCTCGTGAACAGGCGAAGACGCTGGCGCTCGCGTCTCTCGGCGGCGCGCTCGAATATTATGATTTCATCGTCGGCGTTTTCTTCGCCAAGACCCTCGCCGCGGTCTTCTTCCCGCATGACAGCCCGCAATGGCTCTCGCAGCTCCAGGTCTTCGGCATTTTCGCCGCCGGCTATCTCGTGCGCCCGATCGGCGGCGTCGTCTTCGCGCATTTCGGCGACCGCGTCGGCCGCAAGAGAATGTTCGCGCTCGGCCTCTTCCTGATGGCCTTTCCCACGCTGCTGGTCGGCCTGACGCCCGATTACCAGACGATCGGCTTCGCCGCTCCGCTCCTCTTCCTGTTCTGCCGGCTGCTGCAAGGGCTATCGGTGGGCGGAGAAGTGCCCGGCGCATGGATCTTCTGCGCCGAGCATGTCCACAAATCCCGGGTGGGCTTCGCCTGCGGGCTGCTGATGGGCGGGCTCTGCTGCGGAATATTGATGGGCGCGCTCACAGCCAAAATACTGACGGCGAGCCTCGTCGCCGATGATCTCGTCGCCTGGGGCTGGCGCATTCCTTTCATCCTCGGCGGCGTCTTCGGCCTGATCTCGGTCTATCTGAGGAAGCATTTGCGGGAGACGCCGGTCTTCGAGGCGCTTCGCGAGCGGCGTGTCGCTGACGCCGGACTGCCGATCTCGCTCGTCTTCACGCGCTGCAAGAGCGAGGTTCTCGTCTCCATGGCCGCGACCTGGGTATTCGCCGGCGTCTTCGTGACCTATTTTCTCTATTTGCCCACCTATCTCCAGTCGCAATTCGACTATCGGGCGGCGGATGTCTTCACCGCCAACTGCTGGTCCATAACGCTACTGATCCTCGGCAGCGTCTTCGTGGGCCGCGTGACGGATATCATCGGCGGCGGGAAAGCCTATGCGATCGGCGGCGCTGCGATGGCGGCGGTTGTCGCCGCGCTCGGCTTCTCCCTCGGCAACGGCGGCGCATGGACGCTGCATCTCTATGCGATCGGCGGTTTCGCGATCGGGACGATCACGCTCACCCCCTATCTGATCATCCGCAGCTTCCCGCCCGAACTGCGATTCACGGGATTCGCTTTGTCCTACAACACGGCCTACGCCATCATCGGCGGAACGACTCCGCCTTTGATGACCCTCCTTGTCGGAGAGCATGCGCTCGCCATGACGCCCTTCTATTACATGTCGGCGCTCTGCCTGTTCGGCGCGGCAATCGGCTTGCTACGGAGCGAAAGGTGAGGCAATAGGCTTATAGCGGAGGCGCCTCGGCTCGAATGTCGGCTCCGCGCATCCTTACAGTGAGCAGCCGAGCATTTTCGAAGACTCGCTCGGCTATCGGGCGAATTTGAACTGATGTGGTCGTCTAATCGCGGCTTCCGTGTCACATCGGCCCCCGTCCGACGCAAATCATCGCGCCGCAGCGACGAGTTTCGTGCTCTCGGCCGACGGATCGTGGCGTCGCGACAAAAATCCGCGAGAGCCTCCTTCCGCCATAGGACACGAACAAAGAGAGGCCACGACGGTCGATCAGAGTGCTACTTGCCGATCCGAATGCTCTTACGTCGGTCGTGGCTCCGATGCCGGAAGCGTAGCGAGCCGATCGAATCGGCGCGGGAAGCTCCGCCGGTAGTGGGCAAGGGCTGCGCGCCAGAGCATGCAGTCCATGACTGCGGGCGCCGATCGAGATTTGCGCTGTCGATCCGGCGTCGTCGGCAAAAGCGAGAGGCGCGCCGTCCAGGATGAAGGCGAAGGACGTCATGACGATCCGCCCCCGGCGCCGCGAGCAGCCGAGTTCAGCCCCGCCACAAGAATCTCGAGATTCGAATTTCACCTGACGCTTTCAGGCGCCCGACGTTCTATTTTCTCCGTTTTGTGAGGCTCTTTCCCGCCTCGACGGCCAGCAGAACGTAGCAAAAGCTCCGCCCGCCCAATGATCCTCGATAGGCAGTATCGCGACTATGGCGGAATAATCGAAATTGCACGGACGTGTTCGGCACCCCAAGCGTCAACGACGTCTCGTCGGCGGCGATGATATCGACTTCGAGCGCCTCTCCAGGGCGGTCTATGTCCGTGAGAGCTATTCGCCTTTCCACGATAATTGCTCCTGAAAAAATCTTTGAAACGAGATCAACGCCAATCGTGCGGCTGGCCCGAAAACGTCGGCTCTTGTTTGGCGGGACGTGACAACGAAAAGGTGGCGACGAACAGCAGTGGAACGAAGAAAATGGCGAGCGCCGTCGCCGCGATCATGCCGCCCATGACGCCGACGCCGATCGCGTTTTGCGCGGCCGAGCCTGCGCCGCCGGCGAAGGCGAGCGGCGCGACTCCGAGGATGAAGGCGAAGGAGGTCATCACGATCGGGCGCAGCCGCTGGCGCGCCGCGAGCAGCGTCGCCTCGATCACATCCATTCCCGCCCTTTGATGGTCGAGCGCGAATTCGATAATCAAGATTGCGTTCTTGGCGACGAGTCCGATCGTCGTCAGCAGGCCGACCTTGAAGTAGACATCATTGGCCTGTCCGAACATCAGCGCCGCGACGAGCGCGCCGAGCACTCCGATCGGCGCGCACAGCATGACAGCGAGAGGGACCGTCCAACTTTCATAGAGTGCGGCGAGGCACAGGAAGACGACGAGGACCGAGATCACATAGAGCGTAGTGGCCTGATTGCCCGACAGCCGCTCCTGTCGCGACAGGCTCGTCCACTCATGGGAGAATCCCGGGGGCAGTCCGGCGACGAGACGGTCGATCTCCGTCATGGCGTCGCCGGAGCTGGCGCCGATCGCAGCCGCGCCCTGTATCTGAACGGCGGGTGCTCCATTGTAGCGCTCGAGGCGTGGCGAGCCGAACGCCCAGCGGCCGGACGCGAAGGACGAGAAGGGCGCCATCTCGCCCGAAGCGGCGCGGACATGCCAGCGATCGAGATCGTCCGGCTGCATTCGGAAATCGGCTGCGGATTGCAGATAGACCTTTTTGACGCGGCCGCGATCGATGAAGTCGTTCACATAGGCGCCGCCCCAGGCCGTCGATAGCGTGGCGTTGACGTCGGAAAGCCCGACGCCGAGGGCGCTCGCTTTTTCCTGATCGACCTCGATCGCAAATTGCGGCGTGTCGTCCTGGCCGTTCGGCCGCACGCCGTTCAGGAGCCTGCTTCGCGCGGCGTCTGCGAGCAAATGGTCTCGCGCGGCCAATAGCTTTTCGTGGCCGGCGCCGGTCATATCTTCGAGATAGAAATCGAAGCCGCTGCTCGTGCCCAATCCCTCGATCGCCGGGGGCGCCAGCACGAAGACCTGCGCGTCGCGAATGCCGGTGAGCGCCACCGTCGCGCGCTCCGTCACCGCCGTCGCCGACAAGTCGGACGCCTTGCGTTCCCAAAAGTCGCGCAAGCCGACGAACGCCATGCCGACATTCTGGCCGAGGCCACTGAAGGCGAAGCCCCTCACTGTCATGACGCCATCGACGGCCTTGCTCTCATGGTCGAGGAAATAGCGCGTCACGCGATCGAGCGCGCGCTCCGTTCGGTCGCTGGTCGCGCCGACGGGCAGCTGCACGCTGACCATCAGATAGCCCTGATCCTCCTGCGGCAGAAACGAGCTCGGCAAGCGCGTGAACAATGCGGCGGCCGCGATCGTCATCACGGCCAGAGCCGCGAAGCCGCGCCTCGGGCGCCGCAGAACAGCGGCAGCGCCGTCTCGATAGGCGTCGGCGCCGCGTTCCATATTGCGATCGAACCAGCGGAACAAGCCGAGCTTCTCCGCGCCCGGCTTCGGCGGACGAAGAAGCGCCGCGCAGAGCGCTGGCGTCAGGATCAGCGCGACGCCGACCGACAGCGTCATGGCCGAAACGATCGTGACCGAGAACTGGCGATAGATGACGCCGACCGAGCCGCCGAAGAATGCCATCGGCACGAAGACCGCGGACAAGACCGTCGTGATGCCGATGAGCGCGCCGGTGATCTCACTCATGGATTTGACCGTGGCCTCGCGCGGCGACAGTCCTTCCTCATGCATGATGCGCTCGACATTCTCGACCACGACGATGGCGTCGTCGACCAAGAGCCCGATCGCCAGCACCATGGCGAACATTGTGAGCGTGTTGATCGAATATCCCGCCACCGCCAGAACGCCGAAGGTTCCGAGCAGCACCACCGGCACGGCGAGCGTCGGAATGAGCGTGGCGCGAATATTGTGCAGAAAGGCCAGCATGACGAGAAAGACGAGCGCGATCGCCTCGATCAGCGTGTGAGTCACCTGTTCGATCGAGATTTTGACGAAAGGCGTCGTGTCGTAGGGATAGACGACTTTCATGCCTCCGGGGAAAGTCGGCGCGAGCCGCTCGATCGCCGCTTTCACCAATGCGGCCGTGCGGACCGCATTCGCGCCCGTCGCCAGATTGACAGCGAGGCCGGTTGCCGGCGCGCCATTATAGGTCGAAGCGCTGACATAATCCTCGGCGCCCAGCTCGACAGTCGCGACGTCGCCGATGCGCACCAGCGAGCCGTCGGCCGCGCTTTTCACGATGACGTTCCGAAACTGCTCCGGCGTCTGCAAGCGGCTCTGCGCCGTGACGGTGGCGTTGAGCTGTTGCCCTCTGCGCGCCGGCAGGCCGCCGATCTGTCCTGCCGATACTTGCGCGTTTTGCGCCTGGATCGCGCTCGCGACATCGCTCGGGATCAACGCATATCGGGCGAGCCGGTCAGGATCGAGCCATATGCGCATCGCATAGCCGGAGCCGAAGAGCTGCGTGCCGCCGACGCCTTCGACGCGCTTCAGCGTGTCGTTGAGCGCGCTCTTGACGTAATCCGACAGATCCGCGCCGGTCATCTTGCCGTCGGTGGAGACGAAGCCGACGACCATCAAAAAGGCGCTCGACGATTTGGCGACCGCGAGCCCATTGGACTGGACCATGGCGGGCAACAGCGAGGTGACGAGCTGGAGCTTGTTCTGCGCCTGCATCTGCGCCACATCGGGGTTGGCGGCGTTGGTGAAGGTGAGGGTGATCTCGCTTTGGCCCGTCGATGTCGACGTCGAGGTCATATAGTCGAGATGATCGAGGCCGGTCATGCCTTGCTCGATGATCTTGGTGACCGAATTTTCGACCGTCCGCGCATCGGCGCCGGGATAGTTGGCGGTGATCTGGATCGTCGGCGGCGCGATCTCTGGATATTGCGAGATCGGCAGGCCGAAGAGCGCCAGCAGGCCGCCGAGCATGACGACGATCGCGATCACCCACGCGAAGATCGGACGAACGATGAAAAATGCCGAGATCACGCGCGTCAGCCTTTCGCCTGGATTTTCGTCGTCGTCGGCTCACGCTCGCGCAGCTCGCCGGTGGCGTCGTCGATCACGACCTCGACGCCTGTCGCCGGTTGCCCGGCGCGCACGAACTGCAGGCCTTCGACAACCACGCGGTCGCCGTCGCCGAGCCCCGCCGTGACCAGCCAATTATTGCCGACCGTCCTGCCGACGGAGAGCGTGCGCTCTTCGAGCTTGTCGTCCTTGCCGAGCACCAGCGCCGTCGCTTGCCCCTTGACGTTACGGACGACCGCGCGCTGAGGGACGAGGAACGCGCCGGGCGCGACGCCTTCCTCGACGATCGCCCGGGCGTACATTCCCGGCAGAAGCAGTCGCGACGGATTGGGGAAGACCACCCGCACTGTCGCGGTTCCGGTCGTCTGGCTGACTTTGGCCTCTGTGAATTCGAGCCGTCCGGTCATCGGATAGACCCAGCCATTTTCGAGCTTCAGCTTCACATCGACTTTGCGCTCCGACGATCGGACGCGGCCCTCGTCGATGGCCTGTCTCAGATCGAGCAAGGCGGCGCTCGATCGGGTGAGGTCGACATAGATTGGATCGAGCGTGCGAATGGTGGTGAGCGTGTCGGCCTGACCGGCCGTCACCAGCGCGCCTCGAGTCAGCGAGGATTTGTCCGCGCGGCCGCCGATCGACGCCTTGATCGTCGTATAGTCGAGATTGATCTTGGCGCTGGCGACATTCGCCTGCGCCGTCGCCACATCAGCGCGCGCCTGGGCCAGAGCCCCGACGGCCTCCTCGAGATCCTGCGTGCTGACTGCGTTCTTTTTGCTCAGTCCCTGGTAGCGCTCGACCTTGGCTCGAGCGCTGGGCACGGCGGCCTCGGCCTTCTGCAAGGCGGCGACGGCGCTGTCATGCGCGGCGCGATAGGGCGCCGGATCGATCTGATAGAGCGGCGCGCCCTCGGTGACATCCCCGCCCTCCTGGAACAGCCGCTTCTGTATGATTCCCGCCACCTGCGGCCGCACCTCCGCCACCTGCGACGCGACGATGCGGCCGGGCAGCTCCGCCGCGATGGCGACATTTCGAGGATGCAAGGTGACGACGCCGACCTCGGGCCGCGCGGAGGCCGGCCCGCTTCGGCCGCTCGACTGAAGATCGCATCCGGCGAGCGCGACGGCGGCGGTGAAGACGGCGATCGCCGAGCGAATATCCATGGGGCGCGCTCTCGAGGTCGTGGCTGGGAGATCGCCCTGGACGGCGCCGGGGCAGCTTTGTCTACGATCATGACCTACGCCGTCGCTGTTCGTGGGTCGTGCAGGTTTGATGGAGAAATGATGGAGACAATCGAGTCTAACCGGACAAATGATTGCTGTAATGTGTGTGTTTCGTTACTGATCTCAATCGACTGATCGTCGGCTCGAACTGCTGACGATACATGCGAAGCCGTATCAAAGCGGTTGTTGGTCCCGGAGGCGTGGTGCAAAAAGCAATGCGGACGATATGGCGGCACGCCTGTGTGACCGCAGCAAACGAATCGACATTTGAGGCGGGAATATTCTGCCTGTCGTCGTTGCAGGATATCCGCGCCGCGGCAGACTGGCTGACCTTTCTCGAGGGTTTCGAATACAAACATCCATTTGGAGCGGCTCCAACACAATGCATAAGAAAGCCGTTTTTGAATTACGCCGTGCATGGCCTCTCATGCTCCGAGCGAGTCTCGATTCTTAAAGATCACTATCGTATTATCTGTGATTTTATGCCGTCTCTAATCGCCATTTCTTGGGGGGCAGGCAATGCAGAGCTCGGCCTCCTGTGCGGCAAGAACGGTGAAGCTTATCGGTTGACGCTAGGCAGCGCGGCGTTTTGCTACAAAGAGGGGGAGCTGAGCTTCGTGTTGAGCGACACGGCTGACGGCCTCAATCTCGCGGCGCTGACGTTCGTGCTCGGAAACGAAGACGATAGGACGCCCTCCGTTCTGATCGGCGGACTGCAAGGACCATCGTCGCATTGCGGGCCGGACTCCAAGGCGCGGATCGTGAAAGCAACGCGAGCTCTTTGGGGGTTGCGTCCCAAAATGGCGGTCTTTCTGGCGGCGACGGCCTTGGCCCGGGCATTGGGCGCCCGGCAGATCCGCGCCGTATCCAATGACACGCATTCGATCAATGCCGACGCCTGTTGGCAGCGTCGGCGGATGCGTGCCGATTACGACGCCTTTTGGCTCGAACGCGGAGGATTGCGCGCACGTGAGGGCTTCGTCTTACCCTTGATATCGGCGAAATCGAAGAACGAGCGACGCGAAGAGCAGCGGGCGCATATCGACGAATTGGTAAGCCGATTTTGCATGGTGAAGCCCAGCCTGGATCTTGGAATGTTCGACAACTCGTCGATGCGGGCGCACGAAGCTTTCGAGGCGTCGATCAAATATTGTCGCGGACCCGTTTCTTTGCAGGAACTCTAGGAGCGACTGACCTGCCCCTGAAAAATCCCACCAGCATCGATTAGAGTCCGGCCGATTGCAGGACGGACACGATGAAGAAGAAAC
>NZ_JBQUZK010000062.1:0-72274 GCF_056313885.1 Methylosinus sp. DMC45 | reverse complement strand
GAGAGTTTCCCGCGATTCGGGCCATACGCGCGTGCCCGCCCCGCCGCACATTATGACAGGAAGTATCTTCGTCATGTCTCGCCTTTCGGTCGAGGGATGAACCGGCGGGGGCAGATCACGAGAGGGAAGCAGTTTTCAAGAATGCAATCAAAAAGATCGAAGGTCTCATTCCCGCGGCCGTCCGCCGACGAACAGGCAAGCTATAGGCTCGAGGCTCCGCCTTTGGCAAGAGGGGCTCCGGCCCATTCGGCCAGAGGGCCGACGAGCGCGCTGGCTTCACGACCTCTTCGTCTGCGGCGACGCGTGAGGCTCCTTCGGCAGGCGCGCGCGTCGCGTCGGCAGAGCGGCGAGAATGCGCGCGCGCTCCGCCTCGGAAGCGTCGCGCCAGCCGGCGATCTCGGCCATCGTCCGCGCGCAGCCGACGCAAAAGCCCGTCGGCGCGTCGATGCGGCAGATTTTTACGCAGGGCGTTTCGACCATCACACGTCCAAATTGGCGACGTTCAGCGCATTCTCCTGGATGAACTCGCGGCGCGGCTCGACGATGTCGCCCATCAGCTTCACGAAAATATCCTCGGCCTCCGCCGCCTCCTTCACCTTCACCTGCAGAAGCGAGCGCACCTCGCGGTCGAGCGTCGTCTCCCACAATTGCTCGGCGTTCATCTCGCCGAGGCCTTTGTAGCGCTGAATGGTGAGTCCCTTGCGGCCCTGCGCCGCCATTGCGTCATAGAGCGCCAGAGGGCCGGAGAGCGCGGTTTCGTCGCTGCGCCGCGCCAGCGCCGCGGGGCCGGCAAAAATTTCGCGCAGGCTCTCCGCGCGCTCCTGCAGCTTGCGCGCCTCGCTGGAGGCGAGCAGCGCCGCATCCAGCGTCACCGCTTGCGCGACGCCGCGCAGCGTGCGGCGGAAGACATAGCCGCCCTCGCGCAATTCGCCGGTCCAGCCGCGCTCGGTCTCCTCCGCTATGGCGTTGAGGCGCTCGGCGACCTCTTTCGCCTTCGCTTCTTCGGGCGGCGATTGCAGCGCGTTCGCCATCGTCGCCTGCTCCACCACATTGCGGTCGTAGCGCGAATGCAGGCCATTCATGATGGTGCGGAAGGAGCGCGCATCCTCGAGCGCCTGGCGCAAATCCTTGCCGGCGCGCTCCTCGCCAGTGCCACAGCGAAGCACGGCGCCGTCGAGCAGCGAGTCGATGAGATAATCCTCGAGCGCGCGCTCGTCCTTCAAATATTGCGTCGATTTGCCCTTCGTCACCTTATAGAGCGGCGCCTGCGCGATGAACACATGGCCGCGATCGATCAGCTGAGGCATCTGCCGATAGAAGAAGGTGAGGATCAGCGTGCGAATATGGGCGCCGTCGACGTCGGCGTCGGTCATGATGATGATTTTGTGATAGCGCAGCTTGTCGGCGTTGAACTCGTCGCGGCCGATGCCGGTGCCGAGCGCGGTGATGAGCGTGCCGATCTGCTCGGACGACAGCATTTTGTCGAAGCGCGCGCGCTCCACATTCAAGATTTTGCCGCGCAATGGAAGCACGGCTTGGAACTCGCGATTGCGGCCCTGCTTGGCCGTGCCGCCGGCGGAATCGCCCTCGACGATGAAGAGCTCGGCTTTCGCCGGATCGCGCTCCTGACAATCGGCGAGCTTGCCGGGAAGATTGGCGACGTCGAGCGCGCCTTTGCGCCGCGTCAGCTCACGCGCCTTGCGCGCCGCCTCGCGCGCGGCGGCGGCCTCGCAGACTTTGGAGACGACGCTCTTCGCCTCTTGCGGATGCTCCTCGAGCCATTGGTCGAGCAGCTCATTGACGACATTCTCGACCGCCGGACGCACCTCGGACGAGACCAGCTTGTCCTTCGTCTGCGACGAGAATTTCGGGTCCGGCACCTTCACCGAGACGACGCAGGTGAGGCCTTCTCGGCAATCGTCGCCGGTCAGATCGACCTTCTCGCGCTTGGTGAGGCCGGAGCGCTCGGAATAGCCGGTGATCTGCCGCGTCAGCGCGGCGCGAAAGCCCGCGAGATGCGTGCCGCCGTCGCGCTGCGGGATGTTGTTGGTGAAGGCCAGAATATTCTCGTGGTAGGAGTCGTTCCACCATAGCGCGACTTCGACATTGATGTGCTCGCGCTGGCCGTGGATGAGGATCGGCGCGCCGATCAGCGCCGACTTGGCGCGATCGAGATAGCGCACGAAGGCCTCGAGCCCGCCCTCGTAATAGAGCTCCTCGCGCTTTTGCTCCGCATGGCGCGCGTCGGTGAGCACGATGCGGACGCCCGAGTTCAGAAAGGCGAGCTCGCGCAGGCGATGCTCTATGGTCGCATAATCGAATTCGACGACGGTCTTGAACGTCTCGAGCGACGGCAGGAAGGTGACTTCCGTTCCGCGCTTGGGCTTGCCGTCCTCGATCGGCGCTTTGCCGACGACAGCGAGCGGCGCGACGGAATCGCCATTGGCGAATTCCATGAAATGCTCGCGCCCCTCCTGCCAAATGCGCAGCTTCAGCCAAACGGACAGCGCGTTGACGACCGAGACGCCGACGCCGTGCAGGCCGCCCGAGACCTTATAGGAGTTCTGGTCGAATTTACCGCCGGCGTGCAGCTGGGTCATGATGACCTCGGCCGCGGAGACGCCTTCCTCCTTGTGAATGCCGGTCGGAACGCCGCGGCCATTGTCGGTGACGGTGCAGGAGCCGTCGGCGTTCAGCGTCACGGTGACGAGCGTGGCGTGGCCGGCGAGCGCTTCGTCGATGGCGTTGTCGACGACCTCATAGACCATGTGATGCAGGCCGGTGCCGTCATCGGTGTCGCCGATATACATGCCCGGGCGCTTGCGGACGGCGTCGAGGCCGCGCAGCACCTTGATGGAATCCGCGCCATATTCGGGCGGCGTGGCGGCTCCGTCTTCGGTGTCGGTCATGCGGGTTTTGGCTCCTCGGGCAGGGCTCGATTCGAGAATGTTGTTTTTACCGCGAAAGGCAGTGGAAAAGCGAAGAAAAACCTAGCGGCTGCGCTGCGGTCATTTCGACTCCGGATTGATGCCTCCGAGTCGCAAGTATTCTGTGTCGGGGAAAGGCGTTGACCTAGGGGGTCAGTTCGCGGAATGCGAGGAGAAGTGTCATACCATAAGTGCCGACGGGACGACCGACTACGTTTCGGATAACAGGGCCAAGATACGCAGCCATCACTCCAATCGGCGTGCCGCCAATAGTCTGCGCAAGATCCGGGTCTAGACCGTTGGGAGCAAATCCAGCGTCAGGTGTTGCGTCGAGTATCCCAAGAATATTCCATTCTCCCTGTATGATGGGTCCGTGCTTTAGAAGAAGATCGGCCACTTTTGTGACCATGTATTCGGCAGATATTGTGCTCCATATTGTGTACGCTGGTGCGTACAATGTCATCTGTGCTGAGTGTGGAAGTAGCGATAATGTTGAAAGAACTAAATCTGACGGAGATGGTGTTTTTTGTGTTGGGGTTAATTTTGCTGAGCGTCGGCGTTCTGACCTCGTTGCGGGCTCGGCGGTGCCAAGTTCCGAAGACTGATCCATGGCTTGTTTTATAAATTTACCGAGAACCGGGTCTGCGTACATGCCTTTTAGCATCTCTAAGTCCGACAAAACTAGTGTACCTTTGGCCATTACAAATTGGCCAATCCTCGCTTCGTTAATATTTCTTGCAATCAAGCCTTTGTCTTCAGCGAAATCCAAGAAAGTGCGAGCATTAGACCACAAAGGATCGTAGACTCGCTCGCTCGCCTCACTAGCGCCAGTGTCTGGCGTAACGCTGATACCCAAATTTCCACTTCCACCGGTTCCAGCGACGGTAGCTCCTCCCCCGACATTTACAGAAACACCTCGTTTAGCTCCTTTCGTGACACTTTCTTTCTGAGTGACTCGTTCAAGGTGGCCTGAATCATCAAACTGCGCCAAAAACGAGCCAATACGGCGTGAATCGCAATATAGAAAGTCAAATACGGAATCGCTTTGGCGCTCGTCTCGCGCCGCTTCGAATGCTTTCTCGTCGTTCTTCGACATATTGTCTGATTTCCAATTCCTCGTGCCGCGTGGCTTCGACGGCATCTTCAATCTGTTTCTTATCTGTGGGGCGGAGCCGTGCCAACGCTTTTTTAACTACCGTTCCGATCAGCCCGGCGTTTTTATCTTCGCGCTGTCTGCTCATGCCTTCAACTCCCGGTGACGAGGTAATCGTCAGCGCAAGCAAACAAAGCGTTGACCACCCCGCTGGTCGCGGGTCGCGCGATGATTGTGGCGCCCGACTCCATCCAAATAGCGCTAGACTCGGTTGCGACTAGCGAAATAGTGCGCTCTTTTCTATAATTGAATTTTATAAAAAATTGATCAAGTGCATCTTTGCCGCTGGAAAACCCTACGCATTGCACACTGGCGTCCGCATGCAGTTGGTTGCCATTAACTCGATCGACACCGCGCGCTGATCTTGATCTCGGCTCCTCACGCCCCGACGAAAGCCCCCGGCAACCTCAAAATCCGGCAAGGGCCGCCGGCATCCACCGCGCCGGCGCCGGCCTCGCGGATGAGCAGCGCCTGCGAGCGCGCGAGCTCTGTCAGCAGCGAGGAATCCTGCAAGGCTTGCGGCGTGGCGACGAGCCGGCCCTCGGCGTCGCGCGACAGCGTCGCGCGCATATAGTCGCGGCGGCCCTTGTTGGGCTTCAGCGGCGCGCCGGCGACGGCGGCCTCGGTCTCGTCCGCCCCCGCGCGCGGATCGCCTTGCAGCGCGCGAATGAGCGGGCCGAGGAAGACCAGCGCGCAGACGAAAGCCGCCACCGGATTGCCCGGCAGGCCCAATATGCGCGCCTCGCCCAGCGTTCCATGGATCAGCGGCTTGCCCGGCCGCATGGCGATGCGCCAAAAATCGAGCGCCATGCCCTGGCGGGCGAGGGCCGGCCGCAAGAGATCGTGATCGCCGACCGAGGCGCCGCCCAGCGTCACCACAATATCGGCTTTGGCCGCGCGCGCCTGCTCCAGGGCTTTTTCCAGCTCGGCGATATCGTCGCGGAAAATGCCGAGATCGATGACCTCCGCGCCGGCGGCTTCGGCGATGGCCGCCACCGCATAGCCGTTGCAGGCGATGATCTGCGAGGGGCCGGGCTCGGCGCCGGGCGGAACCAGTTCGTCGCCCGAGGCGATCAGCGCCACGCGCGGGCGCCGCGCGACGGGAAGCAGCGGATGATTGATGGCGGCGGCGAGCGCCAGCTCGCTGGGGCCGATGCGCGTTCCGGCGAAGAGGGCGGGGTCGCCCGCGCGAAAATCGAGCCCGCGCGCGCGAATATGCCGGCCGGGCGGGGGCGGGGAGGCGGCGCCGATTCCGGCCGCGTCCACCGTCGCGTCCTCCTGCAGCAGGATCGTATCGGCGCCCTCGGGCACGGGCGCGCCGGTGAAGATGCGCGCTGTCTCGCCGGCGCCGAGCGCCGCGTGATAGCCATGGCCGGCGGCGCTCTCGCCGACGAGCTTCAGCCGCGCGCCGGGCGCCGCGAGATCGGCGGCGCGCAGCGCATAGCCGTCCATGGCGGAGACCGCGACCGGCGGCTGCGTGCGGCGCGAGACGAGATCCTTCGCCAGAGTGCGGCCGAGCGCCTTGGAGAGCGGAACCTCCTCTTCGCCGGAGAGGCGCGTCGCGCCGGCGAGCACGCGGGCGAGAGCTTCGTCCACGGACAGCAATTTGTCGTCAGCCATTCTTGTCCATTTCGTCGCGACGCCATTCGCCGGAGCGTCCGCCGCGTTTCTCGACCAGCTCGATTCCCTCGATGCGCATGCCGCGATCGACGGCCTTCAGCATGTCGTAGATCGTCAACAGAGCGACGCCGACCGCGGTCAGCGCCTCCATTTCCACGCCGGTCTTGCCTGTGACGGAGACTTCCGCCGTCGCGCGCACGCCGGGGAGATTGGCGTCCGGCTCGAGATCGACCGCGATCTTGGTGACGGGCAGAGGATGGCAGAGCGGGATCAGCTCATGCGTCTTCTTCGCCGCCATAATGCCGGCGACGCGCGCGACGCCGAACACATCGCCCTTCTTCGCCTGCCCCTCGACCGCGAGAGCGAGCGTCGCGGCGTCCATCACGATCTCGCCGCGGGCGATGGCGACGCGCTTCGTCTCCGCCTTGTCGGAGACGTCGACGATATGCGCTTCGCCCTTGTTCGAGAGATGCGTCAGCGAGCCCATGTCTATGCGCGCGCCCGCCTGTGGTCGCCCTTGGCCGAGCCATGCAGCAGCTCGCGCGTCGCGGTCGTCACATCGTCCTTGCGAACGAGGCTCTCGCCGACGAGGAAGGTGAAGACGCCGGCCTTCTCGAGCCGCAGGCAATCCTCATGGCTCGTTATGCCGCTCTCGGCGACGATGATCTTGTCCTTGGGAATGCGCTCGACGAGCCGCTCGGTCGTCTCCAGCGTGACGTCGAACGTATGCAGATTGCGATTGTTCACGCCGATGAGCCGCGTCTCCAGCGCCAGCGCGCGGTCGAGCTCCTCCTCATTGTGGACCTCGACGAGAACGTCCATGCGCAGATCATGCGCCGTTGTGTTGAGGCGCAGGGCCTCCTCGTCGGAGACGGCGGCCATGATGATCAAAATGCAATCGGCGCCATGGGCGCGCGCCTCGAAGACCTGATAGGGGTCGTAGAGGAAATCCTTGCGAATCGCCGGCAGATTGGCGGCCTTGCGCGCGGCCTCGAGATCCTCGAGCTTGCCCTGGAAAGAGGGGCCGTCGGTCAGCACCGAAAGGCAGGCGGCGCCGCCTGCCTCATAGGCGCGGGCCAGCGCCGGCGGATCGAAATCATGGCGCAGCACGCCTTTGGATGGGCTCGCCTTCTTGATTTCGGCGATCAGCGCGATGCGTCCCTCGGCGAGCTTGGCCTCGATCGCATGGACGAAGCCGCGCGGCGGATCATGATCGCGCACATTGCGCTCGAGCGTCGCCAGCGGCATGCGCACTTTGGCTTCGGCGATCTCCGTTCGCTTATAGGCTTCGATCTTGCTCAGAATGTCGGTCATGCCGCTCACGGTCCTTCGCGCCTTGCACAGCTTTTCTACCACGAACACACGAAGGACACGAAGCATTTCCAGCCGGCGCGGCGCGTTCACGCATTGGAGACGCGAATGAGCGCCTCGAGCTTGGCCTGCGCGGCGCCGCTGTCCAGCGCCCGAGCGGCGAGATTCGCGCCCTCGCGAAGATCGGACGCCGCTCCCGCCACCACCAGCGCCGCCGCGGCGTTGAGCGTGGCGATGTCGCGATAGGCGTCGCGCGCCCCCGCGAGCACGGCCCGCAGCGCGCGGGCGTTATGGGCGGGATCGCCGCCGACGAGCGCCTGCGGCTCAGCGCGCGTCAAGCCTGCTTCCTCCGGCGTCACCGTGAAGCTTCTGACGGCGCCGTCCTCGAGCGCGACGACATGAGAGGCCGCGGTCGTCGTCAATTCGTCGAGCCCGTCCTCGCCATGGACGAGCCAGACGCGCTTTGCGCCCAGTTCCGCCAAGACGCGCGCCAGCGGCTCCAGCAGCGCGCGGGAGGAGACGCCGAGCAGCTGCTTCTCCACCCGCGCCGGATTGCACAGCGGGCCGAGCAGATTGAAGATCGTGCGCAGGCCGAGTTCTCCGCGCACCGGCGCGGCATGGCGCATGGCCCGGTGATGCGTCGCCGCCGCCATGAAGCAAATGCCTGTTTCCGCGAGGCAAAATTCGGCGTGCTCGGGCGCGCCGCCGACCTTGACGCCGAGCTCCGCCAGAACGTCGCTGGCGCCGGAGCGCGAGGAGGCGGCCCTTCCGCCATGCTTGGCGACGCGCACGCCGCAGCCGGCCACGATGATCGCCGCCAGGGTGGAGACATTATAGGTGCCGGCGCCGTCGCCGCCGGTTCCGACAATGTCGATCGCATCCGTTGCGCCCGCGACCGGCGCCATCGCCGCGCGCATGGCCTCCGCCGCGCCGATGATTTCGTCCACGGTCTCGCCGCGCTGGCGCAGGCCCATCAGAAAGGCGCCGAGCTGCGCCGGCGTCGCGCCGCCTTCGAGCACTGTGGAGATCGCCGCGCGCGCCTCCTGCCGGGAGAGCGTCGCGCCGGCGGCGAGGGCGGCGAGATAGGGCTTGAGGTCGGTCACGGCCGAAAATCTCGGTTGAAGGATGCGAGCCCGAAGGCTCGCGGTCCAATGCGGGCTCTGGACCGCGAGCCTTCGGGCTCGCAGCGACTCACGCGACTTTGGCGGGGCGGCGCGTCGCGTTCCATTCCTGCGCGAGATCGAGGAAATTGCGCAAAATCTTGTGCCCATGCTCCGAGGTTATGCTCTCGGGGTGGAATTGCACGCCATGCACGGGCGCGCTCTCATGCGAGAGGCCCATGATGAGCCCGTCCGGCGTCTCGGCGGTGACGCGCAGGCAGGAGGGCAAGGTCTCGCGCGCGACGATCAGCGAGTGATAGCGCGTCGCCTGGAACGGCCCCTCTATGCCGCGGAAGATCGTCTCGCCCTCGTGCAGGATCGTCGCCATCTTGCCGTGCACGGGCAGGGGCGCGCGGATCACATCGCCGCCGAAGGACAGGCCGATGGATTGATGGCCGAGGCAGACGCCGAAAATCGGAATCGTCGCCCAGGCCGCGGCGATGAGATCGAGGCAGATGCCCGCCTCCTTGGGCGTGCAGGGGCCGGGCGAGAGCACGATCGCCTCCGGGCCGGCGGCGAGCACTTCGGCGACTGAGACCGCATCGTTTCGCTTGACCGTCACCTCGGCCCCGAGCGAGCCGAAATAATGCACGAGGTTGAAGGTGAAGCTGTCGTAATTGTCGATGAGCGTGACTTTTGTCATTCGCGCTTGGGTCCGGTTCTCGGCGGCGCGGGCTGCTCGCCCGCCGCGGCTCGATTTTTTCGGCTCTTCGGCCGCTCAAGTCAATTCATTCGCGCCGCTCGGCCGGGGGGGGGGGGGCGGCTCCTTCAGCCGCGCCGGCCCAGCCGCCAATCCGGCCGCAGATTGGCGATGAGCATGATCTCGCCGATGCTCTGGCGCGTCAGCAGGCCGACGAGCGCGCCATCGGCGCCCAGCACGCCCATGGCCGAGGCGCCGGCGAATTTTTCGATCGTCGCGTCCAGCGGCGCGGCCGCGCTCACGGTGGGGGCGTCGCGCTGCACATGGGGGGCGATCGGCGCGCTGCGGTCGTCGGCCTTCAGCGCCTCGATTATGTCCGAGCGGTCGAGCAGGCCCATGAAGCGGCCATCCGCCGCGACCACCGGAAACTGGTCCTGCGAGGTCGCGAGCAGAGTCTCGACCGCCTCGCCGAGGTCGGCGCCCCAGGCAATGGCGGCGATGCGGGTCTCCATGGCGTCGGCGACGGTGAGGCCGCGCGCGGCCTCGCTCGCGACCGTCATCTGCGCCTCGCCGCTGGCGGCGATGTAGACGAAAATGGCGATGAAGACGAGCATGGGATTGCCGAACAGCCCCAAGAAGCCGAGCGCGAAGGCGAAACCTTGGCCGATGGAGGCGGCGATGCGCGTCGCCTTTCCGCGGGGCAGCCACATAGCGAGCGCGGCGCGCAGCACGCGGCCGCCGTCCATGGGGAAGGCCGGGATCATGTTGAACAGCGCTAGAAACAGATTTGCGGCGGCGAGACGCGCGAGGACGTTGAGATGCGGATCGTCGAGCTGCGCCAGCGTCTCCGGCTGGAAGGCGCCGAGCGCGACGAACAGCACGGTGGCGATGACGATGTTCACCATCGGCCCGGCGAGCGCGACCAGCAGCTCCTGAGAGGGCTTTTCCGGCATATGGTCGAGATTGGCGACGCCGCCGATCGGCAGCAGCGTGACCTCGGTCGAGAGAATGCCGAAGCGCCGCGCCATCAGAATATGGCCGAACTCATGCAGCACGACGCAGGCGAAAATGAGCGTGATGAAGATCACGCTGTCGCGCGCCGCCTGCGCGCCGCCGCTGCGATAGGCGGAAAAGCCGATCCAGGCGAGCAGCAGCAGAAAAGTGATGTGAATGCGGACGGCCGTGCCCTTGAACGAGCCGAGCGTGAGCGACCAGCGCATGGAAGAGGCCTCTCTATCGACGTAACGTCCGCGAGCGTTTCTCATAGCAGAAATCCGCGACATTCCGCCAAAAATCCGCGATAGGCGGCCGAGAATCCGCGATAGGCGGCCAAAAATCGCGACATGCGGCCAAGAAAAAGGGCGATCGACGCGTGAAGCGAAGATCGCCCGAGTGGAGCGGAGAAAGTCTCGGAGGAAGCGTCAGAGGCGATAGCGAATCTGATCCGTCCAGAAGCGCTCGAGGCGCGTCAGCGCGGTGTTGACGGTGCGGAACTCGGCGGTGGAGACGCCGCCGATCTGCTCCACCGTGGTCGCATGCTTCTCGTAGAGGGCTGCGACGATATCATGAACCTCCTTGCCCTTGGGCGTGAGGCTGATGCGCACGGAGCGGCGATCGACGCGCGAGCGGGCGTGGTGGAGGTAGCCCATCTCGACGAGCTTCTTGACATTGTAGGAGACGTTGGAGCCGAGATAATAGCCGCGCGTGCGCAGCTCGCTCGCGGTGAGCTCCTTGTCGCCGATATTGTAGAGCAGCAGCGCCTGCACGGAATTGACGTCGCCGCGATTGCGGCGGTCGAACTCGTCCTTGATGACATCGAGCAGGCGGCGATGCAGACGCTCCACCAGCGTGAGGGATTCGAGATAGATCGGACGAATTTCGTTGATCTTCTCTGAGCGGACCTGCGCCGCCTCGGTCTTCGACGCCGTATTCATGAACAAGCTCCGTCTCGTTTATTGCGCCGGATATTCGAAGTCCGGTCCGTGTCTCGATGGACCAGAACCTATCCGCCGCGAATGAAGACCGCTTTAAACAACAGCCTGAATCCGTCGTTTACCTCCACTACCGTCGATGCGGTAAATGGGTGGTGAATCAAGTCGTTAGAATTGTATTAGCCGTATCGCGGACGTGCGCCGCGCGCCTCACCGGCCGAACCGGGAGAGAAGCGCGCGCGCCTGCCGTTGCAGGCGGCTGAAGCGGCCGTCCGCGGCCTCGGCCTCGGGACCACGCCGCCTGCGGCGCTTCTCGCGCAGGCGTTGCGCCTCATAATCGCGGCCGGCCTCGAAGGTGAGGAAGAAATAGAGGCCGATGAGCGCGAGATCGAGAGCGATCAGCCAATAGCCGCCGGCGAAAAATCCCGGCACGCTCAAGGTCACGAAGATTTGCGCGCCGGCGATGAGCAGCCACAGCACGCCGCCCCAGGGCGTCGCCAGCCAGAGCCCGACGCCGGCGACGAGATCGAGCACGGCGAAGAACACGACGGCGATGGCGGCGTTGGTCGGCGTCTCGTCGAATATGGGCCGGCTCGCGGTGAGCACGATGACCCATTGCATCACGCCCTGCAGCAGCCAGAACAGCGCCATGACGCGCATGAACAGCGTGAGCATATGGCCCCAGCGCGCCGACTGGCCCGCCGCGCCGGCGTCGCCGAGGCGGATCGGCCGGTGAGGGTCGTCCGCCTCCTCATAGAGCGTATGCTCGGTCACGCCGCGCCTCTTTCGCTAAGGCTCTACTGCCCGCGCCGCGCGCGCGTCGCGAAGCGCACGGCCTCCTCCGCGGCGCGGAACAGCGCCTTGGACTTGTTCACCGTCTCGCGATGCTCGTAATCGGGGTCGCTGTCATAGACGACGCCGGCGCCCGCCTGCACATGCATCTTTCCGTCTTTCACGATCGCCGTGCGCAGCACGATGCAAGTGTCCATCTGCCCGCCGGCGCCGAAATAGCCGATGCAGCCGCCATAGATGCCGCGCTTGTCGGTCTCCAATTCGTCGATGATCTCCATGGCGCGGACTTTCGGCGCGCCGGAGACCGTGCCGGCCGGAAAGCCGGCGGCGAGCGCGTCTATGCAGTCGCGCGCGGGATCGAGCGCGCCTTCCACATTGGAGACGATATGCATCACATGGCTGTAGCGCTCGATGGTGAAGCTGTCCGTCACCCGCACGCTCCCCGTCGCGGCGACGCGGCCGACGTCATTGCGTCCGAGATCGAGCAGCATCAAATGCTCGGCGCGTTCTTTCTCATCGGCGAGAAGCTCGGCGGCGAGGCGCTCGTCCTCCGCCTTCACGGCGCTGCGCCAGCGCGTGCCGGCGATGGGGCGGATCGTCACCTTGCCTTCGGCGACGCGCACCAGAATTTCCGGCGAGGAGCAGACGATCTGGAAATCGCCGAAATTGAGAAAGCAGAGAAAGGGCGCCGGATTGACGCGGCGCAGCGCGCGATAGAGCGCGAAGGCGGGCAGGGCGAAAGGCGCGGTGAAGCGCTGCGACAGCACGACCTGGAAAATATCGCCGGCGCGAATGTAATCCTTGGCGCGCTCGACCATTTCCAGGAAACGCCCGGGCGCGGTGTTGGAGACCGGCTCCTCGGCGAGAAGATGCGGATCGGCCTCCGCCTCGCGCTGCTCGAGCGGCGCCTCCAATGTCGCGACCACGGCGTCGAGGCGCGCGAGCGCCGCCTCGTAGGCGGCCTTTGCGGAAACGCCGGCGGCGGGGCGGGCGGGCGTCACCACGATGATCTCGTCGCGCACATTGTCGAAGACGACCATGACGGTCGGCCGCAGCAATATCGCGTCCGGCACGCCGATCTTATCGTCCTTGGCCGGGGCGAGGCGCTCCATCAGCCGCACAGTGTCATAGCCGAGATAGCCGAACACGCCCGCCGCCATGGGCGGCAGATGCGCGACCTCGTCGATCGCGGATTCGGCGAGCAGCTCGCGCAGCGCGTCGAGCGGCGGCTTCGCGCAGGGCTCGAAAGCGTCGCCGTCGCGTAGCGCGCGGCGGTTGATCTCGGCCGTCTCGCCATGGATGCGGAAGACGATGTCGGGATCGAGCCCGATCATCGAATAGCGTCCGCGCGCGGCGCCGCCCTCTACCGATTCCAGCAGGAAGACATTGGCCGTACGCGCGCGCGTCAGCTTCAGATAGGCCGCGACCGGCGTCTCGAGGTCGGCGACGAGCCGCGTCGCCGCCAGCGACGCGCGGCCCGCCTCATAGGCGGCGGCGAATTCGTCGAACGACGGTTCCGACAATGCGCTCACTGGTTCTGTTCCGCTCCGCCGGTCGCCGCCTGCAACGCACGCTCGTTGATCGAGACGTTGAAGACCTTCTCGAGCGCGCCGACATATTGCTCGAGAATATCATTGGTGAAGGCCGGCCGCAGCTGGTCGATCGCCGCCTTGGCCTCGATGGAGGCGGGATCATAGGCCGGCGTCGACGCGCCTTTCACCTCGAAGACGAGGCGTCCGCCATCGACCGCGGCGGAGCCGGCGCCCTTGGGCGGCGCGTCGAAAATGGCGACGATGGCCGCGGTCGACAGCTCAGGATGCGGCGCGCGTTTCACATCGCTCACATGGCGGACCTCGGCGCCGGCGCCTTTGGCGACGTCCTCTATCGCCTTGCCGCCGCGCAGCTCCGCGGTCAGCGCCTCGGCGCGCTCGGTCAGCGCCTTCTGCTGCTTCTCGCCGCGCAGAGCGGTCTCGACGGCTTCCTTCACCTCGTCGAAGCTGCGCTGGCGCGCCGGCTCCACCTTGGCGATCTCGAACCAGACATAGCCGCCGTCGCGCGTCGGCACAGTGTCATTGTCCACGCCGACGTCGGAGGCGAACACCGCCTTCAGCAGATCCTCGGAGCCGAAGAGGGCGGGAACATTCTTGCCGGCGGGATCGAGGCCGGTCGAATCCACCGCCTCTATCGTCGCGACCTCGAGGCCGGCGGCCTTGGCGGCCTCGGCCAGCGTCTTGCCGCCGGTGCGCTGATCCTCGATCGCGTCATGCAGCTTGCGCACGGACGGCGCCGAGCGCTCCTGCGCGATCTCGCGGCGCAGCTCGTCGGCGGCCTCCTCATAGCTGCGGGTGAAGACGCTGGGGATGATCTTCTCGACCTGCAGGATCGCCGCGCCGAAGGCGGTCTGAATGGGGCCGACGAAGCCCGGCTCGCGCGAGGCGAAGACCTTGTCGGCGATCTGCTTGTCGCCGAGGTCGTGCGCCTCGAGCAGGCCGAGGTCTATGTCCTTTTGCGAGAGCTTGCGCTCGCCGGCCAGCGCGTCGAAGGAGAGGCCGCCCTTCAGACGCTCCAGCGCCTTCTCGGCTTCCTCCTTGGAGGCGAAGAGAATCTGGCGCAAATGGCGCTTCTCGGCCGTGCCGTAGCGCTTGGCCTTGACCTCGTCATAGAGCTTGCGGACATCGGCCTCGGCGACCTTCTGCGGCTCGGCGAGCGAGGCCGGCGTCACGGTGAGGAGCGCGAGCTTGCGATATTCGCGGGCGCGGAAGCTCTGCTCGCGATCGGCGAAATATTTCTTCAGCTCCTCCTCGCTCGGCTTGGCGACCTCGCCGACGGCGGAGGCGGGGAGCAGGAAATAATCGACCTCGCGGATCTCGTTGCGGAAGCGATGCAGCGTCTCCAGCACGAGGCGCGGCGGCTCCAGGCCGGTCACGATGGAATCGGTCAGCGCCTTGCGCAGATAGCTGCCCTTCTGCTCGAGGAGGAAGCTGCGCTCCGTGTAGCCGGCGTCGCGAATGAGCTGCTTGAAGCGGTCGGAGTCGAATTTGCCGGTCGGACCCTTGAAGACATTCTCGTCGCGGGTGAGGCGCAAGGTCTCGTCCTCGGAGATGGCGAGACCGAGCGCCTTCGTCTTCTGGTCGAGGGAGAGGTCGGTGATCATGCGCTGCAGCACCTGCTGATCGAGGCCGAAGCGGCGGGCCTCCTCATTGGTGATGGCGCGGCGGGCGCGCTGCTGCAGGCGGCGCAGCTCGTTCTGATAGGCGCTGCGATAGGCTTCGACCGAAATCTCGCCCGAGCCGACCTTGGCGAGGCGCGTGGAGGTGAAGCCGCGGAACACGTCGCCAATGCCCCACACCGCGAAGCTCAGCGCGATAAAGCCCATGACGAGCCCGAGGATGATGCGGCCGATCCGATGTTGCGAGGCGATGCGCAGGCCTTCCAGCATGATTTGGGGCTTCCCTTGGGCTTTGCGGGGCTCCGGCTCTTTCCTGACGATCGCGGCCGGAATTGGCGCGGACTATAGGTAGCGTCGCCTCCACTTGCAATCTTGCGCTCCGCCGCCCCTTCGGGCGGGCTCCAGCGCGGCGGAGCGCTGCGGGACCGAGGGAACCGACCCGCGTCCCGCACGTTGTGACGCCCTGGGGGGCCGCCGCGGTCTCTGGAGCAGAGCTCGCGATACGGGAGTGTGCAAATGAACCTCACGAATCTGACGATGGGCGCGGTCGCGCTCGGATTGCTGGCCATCTCTCTACCGGCGATGACGGCTCCGGCGCTGGCGCTGCCCTCGGCGGCTCCGGCGCTCGCCGCCGGCGCGGCCTCAGATATCGCCAAGGCTCGTTACCAGGACTATTCGGGCGCGCGCGCCTCCTCCAAGGCGACCAAGGGCCGCTCCGCCGCCTCCGGCGGAAGCTGGTCGAAAAATTCCAAATATGGAGCCGCCTCCGGCAAATATGCCTCCGGCAAGGCGCGCGTCGCCGGCCAGAGCGGCCAGCAGGGGCGCTCGGCGATCCAGGGCCGCTCCTCCTCCAGCCAGGGCCGCTCCTCGATCGGCGGCCATGGCATAGCGCCCTATAGCGACATTCCGCATCGCGCCATGAAGCACGGCGCGCGCTGACGAGGCGCTCTCCTAAAGCGATCTTCGACAGTCGTCTCGCGGCCGTCGGACGCGTCTCGCGCCGGCGGCCGTTCCCGCTTAACCTGCCGTTAACCATGGGCGCGGACACTCGGACCACTGAGACATCGCCTCGGCGTCGCTCAGGAGGTCTCTCATGTCGACGGCGGCGACGCCACACTCGCGGTCCAATGGCCTCCGATTCTTTCGGCTTCTCGGCGTCATCGTCGCCTCCATCGGCGCGGGCGCGGCGGCCGGCTTTTTTCTGGGCTCGCGCACCGGCGTCAAAAATGCGCTGCAGGCCGCGCAGAGCATAGACGGCCAGACTCTCGCCAAGGCGCTCGACTGGAAGCCGGAGGTCTCCTTCGGGCTCGAGCAGCGTCGCGAGATCGCCCGCCTGCTGGACGAGGCGCGGGCGACGCGGGCGCTGATCGAATCGATTCGCCATGACGAGGAGGCGGTGCGCGCCGGCGCGCGGCTGCGCGCGCTGGAGACGGCGCGCGACACGGGCGCCTCGCGGCTGGAGCGGCTCGAGCAGCGGCTCGACCGGCTCGACGCGCGCATCGATCCCGCGCCGACCGGCTCGCTGCCCAAGGGCGAGGCCAGGCGCGACTCCCGCGCAGCGCCCCTCGGGGCGCGCTGAGCGGCGGAAATCATTTCCATATCGTTTCTGAGCCGGTCCGCGGCCGCATTTCGGCGCTCCCGCCCGCCGCCGACACGCGATTGTCATATGGCTTGGCCATTGGACGGCGGCGCATAGCTTTGGGCCGCTCGATTCCCACAGTCGGGGAGGTGACGGCGGTATTCTGCTGTGCGACATGCTCTCCCGCCGGGGCCACGCCTCCGGCCGCCTCTGCGCCTCGCTTCGCCGAAAGCCGGTCGTTCATGCTCAATAGTTTCGTCGCGCTCACCTCGCTCGGCCGCCGCGCTCTGCCCAATCTGTGGGATTTCGTCGCTCTGGCGCTCGTCCTCGGCGTCTTCGCGCTGGCCGCCTTCGGCTGGCGCGGCATGGCGCTGCCGCTCGAGGCGCCGGAGACGGCGCAATTGTCGCTCGATTATTCGGCGCTGCCCTATTATGGGCTGCGCACCACGCTGCGCATGTTCGCGGCGATCGGCTTCTCGCTGCTCTTCACTTTCGTCTACGCCACGCTCGCCGCCAAGAGCCGCCGCGCCGAGATGATTCTGGTGCCGCTGCTCGACGTGCTGCAATCGGTGCCGGTGCTCGGCTTTCTCTCCTTCACCGTCACCTTCTTCCTCGGCCTCTTCCCCGGCTCGACGCTCGGCGCCGAGGGCGCGGCGATCTTCGCCATCTTCACCAGCCAGGCCTGGAACATGGCCTTCTCCTTCCACCAGTCGCTGCGCACCGTGCCGCGCGATCTCGACGAGGTGGCCAAGAGCTTCGGCCTCACGCCCTGGCAGAAATTCTGGCAGCTCGAGGCGCCCTTCGCCATGCCGGGCCTCATCTGGAACATGATGATGTCCATGTCCGGCGGCTGGTTCTTCGTCGTCGCCTCGGAGGCGATCACCGTCGGCGACGTGAATGTGCGCCTGCCGGGCGTCGGCTCCTATCTGGCGCTCGCCATAGAGAGCAAGCGGGTCGATTGCGTGGCGGCGGCGGTGATCGCGGTGGCGCTCATCATTCTCGCCTATGACCAGCTGCTGTTCCGGCCCATCGTCGCCTTCTCGGGCAAGTTCCGCGTCGAGCTTTCCGCCTCGCAGGACGAGGCCGAGAGCTGGGTGCGCGATCTCTTCGTGCGCACGCGCTGGCTGCGCGTCGCCGCGGCCTGGCCGGCCTCGCTGCTCCGCCGCGCCTCGCTGTGGAAGCTGACCTTGCCTTTCGCCGCGCCGCGCCTGCCGCAGAGCCGCCGCGCGGCCATCGTCCTCGATATCGTCTGGTTCGCGGCGATCGGCGCGGTGTTCGTCTATTCGCTCTATCTCGTGCTCGAATTCGTGCGCAGCGCGGTGAGCCTCAAGGAGTTCCGTCACGCGCTGCTGCTCACCTTCTACACGATGATCCGCGTCATCGTGCTGATCGCGCTCGCCACGCTGATCTGGGTGCCGATCGGCGTGTGGGTGGGCCTGCGTCCGCGCATCGCCGAGAAAATCCAGCCGCTGGCGCAATTTCTGGCGGCCTTTCCGGCCAATGTTCTGTTTCCCATCGCCGTCATCGGCATTCTCACCTTCCGGCTCGATCCCGACATATGGCTGTCGCTGCTGATCATTTTCGGCACGCAATGGTACATATTGTTCAATGTCATCGCCGGCGCCTCCGCCTTCCCCAACGATCTGCGCGAGGTCTCCGCCAATTTCGGCATTCGCGGCTTCGCCTGGTGGAAGAACGTCATTCTGCCGGCGATCTTCCCTTATTACGTGACCGGCGCGCTCACCGCCTCGGGCGGCTCGTGGAACGCCTCCATCGTCGCCGAATATGTGAAATGGGGCGAGGACACGATCGAGGCGCAGGGCATAGGCGCCTATATCGCCGCGGCGACGGCGGCCGGCGACTATCCGAAGATCGTGCTCGGCGTCTCGCTGATGAGCGTTGTCGTCATATTGTTCAACCGTCTCTTCTGGCGCCAATTGTTCGGCTTCGTCGAACGGCGCCTGCGCCTCTCCTGAAGGGTTCCGCCATGTCCGCGACGAAAGCGCCTCTGCTCGAGCTCCGCAATGTCTTCCAGGCCTATGGCCGCTCTTCCGGCGAAAAAGGCCCGATCGTTCTCGACGATATTTCGCTGAGGCTCGACGATGGCGAGATCGTCGGCCTGCTCGGGCGTTCCGGCTGCGGGAAGTCCTCGCTGCTGCGCATCGTCTCCGGCCTCGCGCGGCCGACCGGCGGCGAATTGTTCTACCGCGGCGAGAAAGTGGTCGGCCCGGTCGACGGCGTCGCCATGGTGTTTCAGAGCTTCGCTCTGTTTCCCTGGCTCTCCGTGCTCGCCAATGTGGAGCTCGGCCTACGCGCCAAAGGCGTGCGCGAGGCGGACGCGCGCCGCCGCGCGCTGAAGGCGATCGACATCATCGGCCTCGACGGCTTCGAGAATGCGTATCCGAAGGAGATTTCCGGCGGCATGCGCCAGCGCGTCGGCTTCGCCCGCGCGCTCGTCGTCGCGCCGAATATTCTGCTGATGGACGAGCCCTTCTCGGCGCTCGACGTGCTGACGGCCGAGACCTTGCGCACCGATCTCCTCGATCTGTGGGTCGAAGGGCGCATGCCGATCAAATCCATTCTGATGGTGACGCACAACATCGAGGAGGCGGTGCTGATGTGCGACCGCATCGTCGTGCTCTCCTCCAATCCGGGCCGCATCGCCGCGGAAATTCGCGTGACGCTGGCGCATCCGCGCAATCGTCTCGATCCCGAGTTCCGCCAGCTCGTGGACCAGATCTATGCGCTGATGACGCGTCGCGCCGAGGCGGCCAAGGCCCGCGAGGGGGCTTTCCCCGGCCTCGGCCTCGGCATGGCGCTGCCGACGGTCTCCACCAACACGCTCGCCGGCATGATCGAGGAGGTCGCCGCGCCGCCCTATGACGGCAAGGCCGATCTCCCCGCGCTCGCCGACAGCCTGCAGCTCGAGATCGACGATCTCTTCCCCGTCGCCGAAACGCTGCAGCTCTTGCGCTTCGCCGAGCTCGCCGAGGGCGACATAAAGCTGACGACGGCCGGCAAGCGCTTCGCGGAGATGGACGTCGACCAGCGCAAGAAGCTGTTCGGCGACCATCTGCTCGCCTATGTGCCGCTGGCGCAGCGCATCCGCCGCGTGCTGGACGAGCGGCCGTCGCATTACGCGCCGGCCACCCGCTTCCGCGAGGAGCTCGAGGATTACATGAGCGAGGATTATGCGGAGATGACGCTGAAGAGCGTCACCACCTGGGGCCGCTATGGCGAGATTTTCGCCTATGACGAAGGCGCGCAGACCTTCAGCCTGGAAAACCCGCAATAGGCGCGCGCGTCAACTGACGCGCATCATCTGACGCGGTTCAGCTGTCCGCGCAGCTCGCCTTCGGGATGCTTGGCCGAGTGGATGTTGAAATACCACTGGCCGTCCTCGAGCTGCTTCACCTGCTTGGCGTCGAGCGTCGCCGAGCCCTGGAAGGTCTCCTCCACGGCCTCGACCGGCAGCACCGGCGCGGCTTTCTCGCCGGCCTTGGCGGGACCGTGGAAATGCGCCTTCAGATCCTGGCCCTCGAGGCCGACATAATAGCCTTTCCAGCTGATTTTCCGCGTCTTGGGATCCAGCGTCACGGCGATGGAGCCGACGCCCTTGCTCGCGCTCGGCGGATTTTCCGCGCCGCCGGAGAGATCGCCCTTGAACATCTGCACTTCGGCGAAAGCGGGCGAGGCCGCGACGGCGGCGAGCGCGACGGCGGCCGCGAGCGCGAGCGATGCATTCCTGGACATTTGTGGAGCTCCTGTGTCAAATGGCGGAAACAACGCCCCCGAGGGCTTGCCACCTAACGCGCCCGCGCGACGCTTCAAGCCGCCGCCCGCGCCTTTGCCGCTGTGGCGAAAGCGCGCGACGCCGCGCAGAGATTTTGGGAAGAACGAAATGGCCGAGTGGTACAGCGATATCAGCCTAGAGGATTTGAAGAGCGGCATCGCCGACAAGTCGATCATTCTGGTCGATGTGCGCGAGGCGGACGAATACGCCCAGGGCCATATCGACGGCGCGCTCTTCGTGCCGCTGTCCGCCTTCGATCCGACGAAGATTCCCGCGCCGGCCGAGGGCCAGAAGGTGGTGGTCTATTGCCGCTCCGGCAAGCGCTCGGTGAACGCCATGGAGCAGGCCCGCCTCTTCGGCCGCCGCGACGTGAGCACGCATTTCGGCGGCGGCATCATCGGCTGGCAAAAGGCCGGGGAGCCGGTGGTCACGGGAATGTGATGGGGGCGAGCGCGGCTGGGGCGATGCGGGCAGCAGCCCGCACTACCAATTCGTGAAAGCTGCACAACTCGTCAAATTTCGCTCCGAACGCCCCAGTCATGATTTAGCCGTGGCCAATTCGGGAAAGCACTTGATCGTCACAGCAAGTCAGGCAAGATCTAGGTGATTCTTGCAAGCGGGGGCCTGCGTGACGAACAGGGTTCACATTGATGCACCTGCGGGTGTTATTGAGATCGAAGGCGAAAAGGATTTCGTTGAAGGACTTCTCGCAAAGCTGTTCCCGCTCCTTGAAGAAGCGGGTTTCGGAAGCCGTTCGCAGGCAAACGACGAGGCTCAACCTCTTCACAACGAAGCAAACAGCAGTCTAGATCAGGAGATTGTCGAAGAAAATGGCAGCGGCGGAAAGCTAAAAGCCAAGCGCAAGCGTAGTATCGCTCCCAAAGGTCATTCATGCGCAGATAGAATGATGGCGCTGAAGGAAGAGGGTTTCTTCAAATTAAAACGTGTTGGCAACGATATTGTAGCTGGATTGGCAGAGAAAGGCTTTACTCATAAATCAAACCAAGTAGCTGCGGCGGGTGAATCCCTTTTCAAAAGGGGGCTGCTTCAAAGAACTAGGGAGGGTTCAGGTAGCTTCAAATATTACTGGGATCGGACCTGACGCTTGAGTCTGCCTAGCCTTCAAGAATCACTGAAGACGATCCCTGCGGGCCTGCGCGATCCTCTAATCCAAGAGTTTGAGCAAGCCCTTGACGAATATCGTGCCGCTGATTGGGAAAAGGTCGGCCTCAAGGCGGGAAAGTTTTGCGAGATCGCCTATTGTATATGTGCCGGGCACGTGAAGGGAAGCTATGCTTCAACGCCATCGAAGCCAGCGAATTTTCCGCAGGCATGTCGGGACCTAGAACAGCATAATGGCACCAAAGGGCGCTCACTATGCATTCAGGTGCCGAAGGTCTTGACGGCGCTTTACGAACTTCGGAACAATCGGGCGATTGGCCATGTTTCGGCCGAGGTAAGTCCTAATCATATGGATGCCGAGTTCTTCCTACGTTGCATGAAATGGATAATGGGCGAATTTGTTCGCAACTATTCACAACTCGCTCTCGTCGACTCCCACGCCGTCGTGGAAGCAGTTACCGCTCGAACCTTTCATATGGTCTGGTACAATGGCGATGCGCGGCGAGTGCTTGAGCCAGCGAGAACGGCAGGTCAAAAAGTATTGATCCTGCTATATGCTGAAGGCAAGCCTGTGACCGTCGCGCAACTGCAAGCTTGGGCCGAATATAAGAACGGGACTGACTTTAAGCGTAAGGTCCTCAAGAGCCTTCACGAGAATGCATGGGTTCATTTCGATGAGCGTAGGTCGACAGTGCAAATCCTACCGACAGGCCAAGCGTACGTCGAGAAGTCAGGTCTACTTGTCGTAGGTGCGTAACGCCTCATTCCCACTCGATCGTCCCCGGCGGCTTGCTGGTCACATCGTAGACCACGCGATTCACGCCGCGCACCTCATTGATGATGCGCGTCGCCGCCCGGCCCAGAAAATTCATGTCGAAGGGATAGAAATCCGCCGTCATTCCATCCGTGCTCGTCACCGCGCGCAGGGCGCAGACATGGTCGTAGCTGCGGCCGTCGCCCATCACGCCCACAGTGCGAACCGGCAGCAGCACGGCGAAGGCCTGCCAGATCACGTCATAGAGCCCGGCCTTGCGAATCTCGTCGAGATAGATGGCGTCCGCCTTGCGCAAAATCTCCAGCTTCTCGCGGCTGATCCCGCCGGGGCAGCGGATGGCGAGGCCGGGGCCGGGGAAGGGGTGGCGGCCGACGAAGGCCTCGGGTAGGCCCAGCTCGCGGCCGAGCGCGCGCACCTCGTCCTTGAACAATTCGCGCAAGGGCTCGACGAGCTTCATATTCATGCGCTCGGGCAGGCCGCCGACATTGTGATGCGATTTGATCGTCACCGAAGGCCCGCCGGAGAAGGACACGCTCTCGATGACGTCCGGGTAGAGCGTGCCCTGCGCCAGAAATTGCGGCGCGCCGCGGCCGTCGGCGGCGATCTTCCTGGCCTCTTCTTCAAAGGTCTCGATGAACAGGCGGCCGATCGTCTTGCGCTTGACCTCCGGGTCCTCGACCCCTTCCAGCGCTTGCAGGAACAGCTCCTGCGCCTCCACATGCACGAGCGGAATATTGTAGTGATCGCGGAAGAGGGTGACGACCTCCTCCGCCTCGCCGCCACGCAGCAGGCCGTGATCGACGAAGACGCAAGTCAGGGCGTCGCCGATCGCCTCATGGATCAGCACGGCCGCGACGGCGGAATCGACGCCGCCCGAAAGCCCGCAGAGCACGCGGCCGGAGCCGACTTGGCGGCGCACGGCCTCGATCGCCTCGCCGCGGAAGGCCGACATGGTCCAGTCGGATTTCAACCCAGCGACATTGTGCACGAAATTGGAGATGAGCTTCGCGCCATCCGGCGTATGCGCCACCTCGAGGTGGAATTGCACGCCGTAGTAGCGCCGCGCCTCGTCGGCGATGGCGCCCATCGGGGCGTTCTCCGAGGCGGCGATGACGCGGAAGCCTTCCGGCAGGCGGGTGACGCGGTCGCCATGGCTCATCCACACGGGATAGCGGCCGCCCTTTTCCCACACGCCGGCAAAGAGCGGGCTCTCCTCGACGACGCCGATCTCGGCGCGGCCGAATTCGCGATGATGTCCGCCCTCGACGGCGCCGCCCAGTTGCGCGGCCAGCAGCTGCTCGCCGTAGCAAATGGCGAGCACGGGGATTTTCGCGTCGAAAATGCTCTGCGGCGCGCGCGGCGAGCCGTCCTCGGTGACGGAGCAGGGGCCGCCGGAGAGGATCACCGCCTTGGGGCGGATTTCGGCGAAGGCCCGTTTTGCGCTCTGGAAGGGCGCGATCTCGCAATAGACGCCCGCCTCGCGCACGCGCCGCGCGATGAGCTGCGTCACCTGCGAGCCGAAATCGACGATCAGCAGCTTGTCGTGGCGATCGGCGATGTCGTGGTGGAAGCTCTCAGTGGCGGTCATGCTGGTCTTTCGTGTGTGGGGGCTCGCGAGAGCTAGTGACTACCTCTCGTAGTCGGCAATGCGCAAGAGCGCGGCGCGCCCCCTTCGGGATGTTGCGAGACGAAAGGCGAAGGCTCTGGCGCGGAGGACCACTCACATTTGCGGCGGCTTCTCGGAAAACATCGTCTCGACGTCTTGCGCCCCATGAATGATGCGCACGATTCCGATTGGACGCATCGACGGCTCATAGACGATCAAATAGGAAAAGACGGGCCAAAACTTCACCATCTCGTCGGTGAGGTCCTCTCTTTTATGCCCGGCCCCAGGATTTTCGGCGATGAATCGCAGCGCATGACGGATTTCGCCCAGGACATGCCGGGCGAGCATCGGACCGCCTTTGCGGGTCAGGTAGCGCCTCATGGCCTCGAGGTCGCTCTGGGCTTCCGGCGAAAGGCGAAAGCGGCTCACTCGGCGCTACGCTTCTCCTCGGCGTCGATCTCCGCTTCCAGCCGATCGAACGCCTCCTCGCCGTCCACGCCTCGCCCGGCCCGCAGCGACGTGAGGCCGGCGGCGATCTGCGCGCGGATTTCGTCCTTGCGCCAGGCCTCCAGCCGGTCGCGCTCCTCCATCAGGCGAAGCGCTTCGCGCACCACTTCGCTCGCGGAGGTGTAGCGGCCGGTCTGCACCTTCTGATGCACCAGCCGCTCGAGCTCCGGGGTGAGGCTCACATTCATGGGGTCGCTCGCATGGGCTCGGAAAAAGGTTTCTCGGGCCGAAGATAGCGCAATAACGAGCTTTGACAAATTTCGTTATTCACCCGCGCTTCAGCACGCACACATAGAACCCATCCGTTCCCGCCGTGCGCGGCGTCAGCCGGAATCCCGCCCCATGCGGCGAGGCGAAGCGCGCCAGCTCCGGCAGCCCGGCCTTGGCCGCCGTCTCCTCGGCCGGAACGGCGGAAAAATCCGCATGGCCCTCGAGAAAGCGCGCGATCTGCGCCTCATTCTCGTCGATCAGCAGCGAGCAGGTCACATAGACCACGCGCCCGCCCGCCTTCACGAAGCGCGGGGCCTTGTCCAGCAGCTCCCGCTGCTCGGCGATGCGCTGCTCCAGCGCGCCGGGGGCGAGACGCCATTTGGCGTCGGGATGGCGGCGCCAGGTTCCGGTTCCGGTGCAGGGCGCGTCGATCAGCACGAGGCCGCAGCGCCCCTCGAGATCGGCGAGCACATCCGTCTTTCCGCGCGGGGCGCGAACCTGCACATTGCGCGCGCCGGCCCGCTCGAGCCGCGGATAAATGGGGGTGAGGCGGCGGCCGTCGTCGTCGAAGGCGTAGATCTGCCCGCGATTGTGCATCTGCCCGGCCAGCGCCAGCGTCTTGCCGCCGCCGCCGGCGCAAAGGTCCAGAATCTGCTCGCCGGGCTCGGCGGCGCAGAGCAGAGCGGCGAGCTGGGAGCCCTCGTCCTGCAGCTCGACCAGGCCTTTGACATAGGCGGGCTCGGCCGTCAGCGCCGGGCCGCGCCCTTTGGCCGGCGGCGCGATGCGCAGGCCGAGCGGCGACAGCGGAGTCGGCTCCGGCGAAAGATGCGCGAGACGGCGCAGGCCATCCTCGCGCGCGGCGTTCAAAATATTGACGCGCAGATCGACCGGCGCGCGCTCGGCCAGCGCGCGGCCTTCATCGGCGGCGGATTCGCCGAAAGCGGCGTCGAAGCGCTCGGCGAGCCATTCGGGATAATCGCCGCGGACATGCGCCGGCGCGCCCTCGAGCGTCGCCGTGGCGAGGCGCTCGCGCTCCTCATCCGTGAGCGGGGCGGGGGCGTGGCCCTCGCCGGAGAACAGCGCCGCGATCTCCTCGACGGTCAGCCCGCCCGATTCGCGCAGCGCGCCGATGACGACGGCGCGGGGCGCGTCGGAGCCCATCAGGAAAGCGGCCGAGGCGCGTTTGCGCAGCGCGTCGAACACGAGGCTCGATATGGAGGCGCGGTCCTTGGAGCCGGCGAATCGGTGCGAAAGCCCCCAATCCTTGATCGCATCGGCGGCCGGACGGCGGCGCTCGGCGAGCTCGGCGAGGATTTCTATGGCGGCGGAGACTTGTGCGGCGGGAGTCATGTCGGCTCTGCTTTACGGCCTCGCGGGCCGGCAGGCCAGCGCCGGCGCGCCTCGGGAGGCGAGATTGCCATGGAAAAGCGAAAAGTCTCAGAAAATCGCTATGGTAGCGCTCACGGCCACAATCTGGCCTCAATAGCCTAGCTGAAGTCATGTTGCGCCGCGAAAGCCACGGCGTTTTCCACACATACCGTCGGAAGCTAAAGATGCGCTCTCTTCGTCCGTTCGCCGCTATTCTGCTCGCTCTCTCCCTCGCCGCCTGCGCGGCTCAGTCGCAGCCCGATCTGACCCCGCCGCCGAAGAAGCCGCTCGACGCCAAGACCCAGCTCGAGACCGGCCGCAAATACTGAGCTTCGCTTCGCCGTCGCGGATCGTCACGAAAAGGCGATCCGCGCGGCGAAGATGGTTCCGCAGCGTCATTCCGCGGTCGAGGACGCGTCCGCGTGGAGCAGCGCCAGCAGTTTCGCCGACAATTCTTGCGTGGAAAGCCCCAGAGCGAAGGCAGTCTGTCGATAATCGCCGTTGAAACGGCGCAATGTGCGCAGGACGAGCCGTCGTTCGACGGCCTCGATCGAATAGCCGATGAGCATGTCCACGGCTATATCCGCTGTGTCGAGCGGAATTTGTCCACGATTTTGCTGAGGCTGAGCGGCGGCGCGATCGATCGCGTCTTCGTCTCCGGCTATGAGCAGGATTCGGTTCCGCTCCGCATCGGCGTCGGAGAGGACGCGAGGACGGCGAGGTGATTCACGGCCGATCGGCTCTTCCTTCGACGCCAGCGAAAACGCGACTGGATCCCCGACGGAAAGATATGGCCCGTCTGCGTCGAACCGCACCAGAAATTGCGGAGCCAGCCCTTGAAAGTCCGCGATATAGACGAGCGTCAGCTCCGCGCCGAGCGTCCGCAGTCTGACGCGTCGATACTTGCTCTGCTCGTCCCCGGATCGGCGCCCGCCGCCCGGCTCGTCGTCGCGACGCAGGCCACGCCTTCCGAATGGCGCCACGCCGGAGGCGCGTGAGGAATGGTCCGCCATCATTCGCCGCCTCGCGCCTGCCAGCCCGCATAGGCGCCGACAATCGCCGACACGAAGACCAGAGCCGCGCAAGCAACCCCTCCGGCAGTCAGAAACCCGACGACCGCGCCGGAGACTGCGGCGATCATCATTCCGGTGACAGTGTCCGACACGCGGATATCCCTGGCCTCGAGGTCGCGGTGGGCCGCGCGCTCGTCCGGGACTGCAAGCCCGTCGCCGCCGAAGCTCGAAGGGAAAGAAGACATTTTTTCATCCCCGCGTCGGCGCAGGGCTGCAGCGTCGAACTCCCGATTTCGCGGCATAAACGGTCCTTTGTGACCATAACTAGCGCGTAAAAATCCTGTGACATCGTGCGCATGTTAGCATTGTAATTACAGGATTATTTTAACCGAGCGCATATTTCAAGGCGCAGGCAAGAAAGGACCGATTTTGTCAAGCCTTTCTGTCTCGTAATGAGATAGTTTGGTAGACAAAAACCGATTCTTTACGACGTGGCAGCGCCGTTTTGGCATCGAGACACGAGAACAAATAATGATCGTCGGCTATGCGCGAGTATCAACAGACGAGCAAAAACTCGATCTGCAGCTCAAAGCCTTAGAAAAGGTAGGATGTGATGAAATTTTTACGGATCATGGGCGATCAGGACTTGATTTCAGTCGCGCCGGTCTGGAGAAAGCGATGCAAAATTTGAAGTCTGGCGACACTTTGGTCGTCTGGCGCCTGGATCGGCTCGGCCGGTCTTTGCCAGGTCTCGTCGCGTTGATGGATAAGCTCGGAAAGCGAGGGATTAATTTTCAGTCCCTGACCGAGAACATCAACACGACCTCATCGGGCGGCCGGCTGATGTTCCATATGATGGCGGCGCTGGCCGAGTTCGAGCGCTCCCTCATCAGCGAAAGAACGCGGGCGGGGCTCTCCGCCGCGCGCGCGCGCGGCTGCACGCTCGGGCGGCCGAAATCGCTCAGTCCCGATCAGATCGCCGACGCTTTCGAAGCCATACGGCAGGAGAAGACGCAGGTACAGGAGGTGGCGGACGAACTGGGCGTGTCCGTTCGCACCCTCCAGCGGAGCCTGCGCAACGCCTTTCCCGCCGGTCGGGGCTAGAAGTATCGGAGAGCGCTCTGGTCGATAGCGACGAGGCATTATTCATGTTCCGCCGAACATGAATAATGCGGCCGGCGAATGTCATTCGGCCTCGAGCTCGCGGCCTCGAGCTCGCGGCCGCGGATCGTCAGGAAAAGACGATCCGCGCGGCGAAGATCGCCCACATCAGGGCGAGCAGCGCGAAACCCGCCGCGAAGGCGAAAAACCGCCGCTGCACATGATTGCTGGCGACATGAATAGAGGCGTGCGCGTAGCGCGTCGCGACAAAGGCCCATTCCAGCGCGACGAATAAAAGGTCCGCCTTCTCCGTGACCAACGTCAGCGCGACCAGCGCATAGAACAGCACCGGCAGCTCGAATTGGCTGGCGTAGGAGTTGCCGAGCTGGGCGATTTGGTCCGGCCAGCCCCGATTGAGCGCTATATCCGCCGGCTTCACCATTTTGCCCCGCAGCGCGCGAATGCGCGACCGCGCGAGAGCGACGAGCAGCCCCAGAGCGAGAGCGACGAGCGCGAAGACGGGAAGCAGAACGGCTTTCGTGGACAAGATCGTTCAATCCAATTCGAATTTCCCGCTCACGCGATGCTGGGCGCTGATGCGGCGCACAGTGCCGGTGGAGGAGCGATAAACCAGAGTCTCCGTCTCGATGGCGTCCTTGCCGAAGACGACGCCGAACAGCAGCGGCCCGTCGGTGACGCCGGTGGCGCAGACCACCACATCGTCGGAGGCCAGCTCCTCGAGCTCATATTTCTTGCGCGGATCGCGCACGCCCATCTCGGCCGCGCGCGCCGCCTTGGCGGGGCTGTCGAGCACGAGGCGGCCCTGCATCTGGCCGCCGACGCAGCGCAGCACGCCGGCCGCCAGCACGCCCTCCGGCGCGCCGCCGGCGCCGAGATACATATCGACGCCGGTCTCCGCCGGCTGGGCGGTGAAGATGATGCCCGCCACATCGCCGTCGCTGATGAGCCGCACCCGCGCGCCCGCCGCGCGGCAGCGCGCGATCAGCTCGGCGTGGCGGGGCCGGTCCAATATGCAGATGGTGACGTCCTGCGCCGCGACGCCCTTGGCCGCGGCCAGAGCGGCGATATTGGCGCCCGGCTCATTGTCGAGATCGACGACGCCCGGCGGATAGCCGGGGCCGATGGCGATCTTGTCCATATAGACATCCGGCGCATAGAGCAGCGAGCCCGCGGCGGCGATGGCGACGATGGAGATGGCGCCCGCCATGTCCTTGGCGCAGAGCGTCGAGCCCTCGAGCGGCGCGACGGCGAGATCGACCCGAGGGCCGCCGCCAGCGCCGACTTCCTCGCCGATGAACAGCATTGGCGCGGAATCGCGCTCGCCCTCGCCGATGACGATGCGACCACGAATCGCCAGCCGATCCAGCTCGCTGCGCATGGCGTCGACGGCGGCCTGGTCGGCCGCCATCTCATCGCCGCGCCCGCGCCAGCGCGCCGCCGCCACGGCCGCTCTTTCGGTGACGCGGACGAGCTCGAGGGTCAGATTGCGGTCGATCGGTTTTTCCGCGGCCGATGCGGGGCGCGCCATGCGTTTTTCTCCGGCGATGCGCTATTCGCGCTCGATGCGGATGACCTGCGCCGGCTCGGCGATGACGCCGTCGGCGTAGATGGCGTCGAGCGCCTCGCGCACCAGGCGCTCGGTCGTCGCATGGGTGATGAGAATCACGCCGACTTGGGCTCCGACCTGGGCCGCGCCGCTGCGCCGCGCCGCGCGCGCGCCATGCTGCATGATGCTCTCGAGCGAGATTTTGCGTTCCGCCATTGCCGTGGCGATGGCGGCGAAGGCGCCGGGCACGTCCGGCACGGCGAGGCGGATGTAATAGCCGCCCTCATGCAGCGCAGCCGGGGCGCGCTCAAGCTTGCGCAGAGCGGCGCTCGGCAGGCCGAAGGGCGCGGAGCGCACGCCTTTGGCGATATCGGCGATATCGGCGACGACGGCGGAGGCGGTGGCGTCGCCGCCGGCGCCGGGGCCGACCAAGGTCAGCTCATGCACCGCGTCGGCGTCTATGGTGACGGCGTTGGTGACGCCCATCACCTGCGCGATGGCGGTGGTCTTGCGCACCATTGTGGGATGCACGCGCTGCTCTATCCCCTGCGCCGTGCGCTGGGCGACGCCGAGCAGCTTGATGCGGAAGCCGAGCTCACCGGCCGCGTCGATGTCGGCGAGGGTGACGCGCTCTATGCCCTCTATCTCCACCGCCTCGGGCGCGATCTTCGCGCCGAAGGCGAGCGAGGCGAGAATCGACAGCTTATGCGCCGTGTCGAAACCGCCAATGTCGAAGGTCGGGTCCGCCTCGGCGTAGCCCAAGCGCTGCGCCTCCTTCAGGCACTCCTCGAAGGAGAGGCGCTCCGCCTCCATGCGCGAGAGGATGTAATTGCAGGTGCCGTTGAGAATGCCATAGACGCGCTCGATCGAATTGCCGGCGAGGCCTTCGCGCAGCGTCTTGACGATAGGAATGCCGCCGGCCACGGAGGCCTCGAAGGCGAGCGCGACGTGACGGCTCTCGGCCAGCTCCGCGAGCGCCGAGCCATGGGCGGAGAGCAGCGCCTTATTGGCGGTGACGACGGATTTGCCTTTGGCGAGCGCGGTCTCGACGCTGACGCGCGCCGGTCCTTCGGACCCGCCGATCAGCTCGACGAAGAGATCGACGCCATCCGCGGCGGCGAGGGCGATGGGATCGTCATAGAAGGTCGCGCCGGAGAGGTCGACGCCGCGGTCCTTGCCCTTGTCGCGGGCGGAAACCGCCGTGACGACGATCTCGCGCCCCGTGCGAGCCGCCAGCGCTTGCGCCTGCCTCTGCAGCAGCCGCACGACCGATGCGCCCACCGTGCCCAAGCCCGCGACGCCGACGCGCAAGATTTCCGCCATTTGACCCTGTTCCGAGAAAAAAGCCCGCGCCGCGGCGTAGGGCCGCGGCGCGGGCTGTTGTGACTTATTCCGGCGAAGGGATCAAGGAAAGCCTTAGCCGCGAGGCGTGGCTGCGCGGCTCAGCAGCCGCATTTGGCCTCGCAGGCCTTCTTGTCGACCTTGGCTTTGTCGATATTGCCATTATAGGCCTGCGTCGCCTTGATCCAGGCTTCGTCGCAGCTCTCCATGCAGCGCGCCTGCTTGTCGTCGCCGCGATTGTCGCAGCTCACTTTTTCGATCGGCCGCGGCGAGAAGCCGAGATCGCCGAGCTGGCGCGGCGTCGCCTCTGCGAGCCCGGCGCCGGCCGCGGCGGCGATGAGGGCGAAGGTGAAGACGAAGCGGATTTTCATTGTCGTTTCCTCCAATTGCGGGCCTCTCGATACGTCGCTCGCGCCGATCGCGAGGGCGTCCGGGCCTTCTTCGGTCGTTTCAGGCGCGCCGCCTTCGACTTGCGGGGCAGTCGAAGGCGGCGCGCGCCACATCCCGCCTTTCTCCGCGGATCGGTCGCCTCGAGAGGGAATAACGGGCGGCCGCCGGCGATGAGCCGTCGGGATGCGAACGGGCGCGATCGCCGACGCGGGAGAGCGTCCGCAATTGCATCGTTCTACGATGTATTTCATATCGTGGAACGATGTATCTGGCAAGCCCGCGCTCGCGGCCGTGCGCTGCGTGGGCGAGGGGGCGGGCCGGGGGAGCGGAGGCGAAGGACGGGCCGAGTCTGCGACTTGACGGACGGCCGCGGAGCGCGCATGTTAGCGTCATGACGAGCACGCTCCACTCCTGCATCCTTTGTCGGATCATTATCAGCTAGCCCAATCGCTGGCCGGAGCCGTCACGTCTCTCTTCATGACACGCAATGACGCCCCGGGCCGGCAGGCCGAGGGGAAATTCATGTCGTCCGACGCTCCCGTTCTGAAGCTCTACAATACGCTGACGCGCGCCAAGGAGGAGTTCTGTCCTCTCGATCCGGCGAATGTGCGCATGTATGTCTGCGGCCCCACCGTCTATGACTACGCCCATATCGGCAATGCGCGGCCGATCATCGTCTTCGACGTGCTGTTTCGCCTGCTGCGCCATCTCTATGGCGCCGATCATGTCACTTACGTGCGCAACATCACCGACGTCGACGACAAGATCAACGCGCGCGCCGCCGAGCGCGGAATCACCATCCGCGAGCTGACCGAGGGCACCAATAAAATCTTCCAGGAGGATGTGAAGGCGCTCGGCTGCCTCGAGCCGAGCGTGCAGCCGCGCGCGACAGAGCATATCGCCGAGATGATCGCCCTCATCGAGAAGATGATCGCCGCCGGCCACGCCTATGCGGCGGACGGCCATGTGCTGTTCGACGTGCCGTCCATGCCGGAGTATGGCCGCTTGTCGCGTCGTCCGCTCGACGAGATGATCGCCGGCGCCCGCGTCGATGTCGCGCCCTATAAGCGCGGCGACATGGATTTCGTGCTGTGGAAGCCCTCCAAGGAGAGCGAGCCGGGCTGGGACTCGCCCTGGGGCCGTGGTCGGCCCGGCTGGCATCTCGAATGCTCGGCCATGTCGTGGAAGCATTTGGGCGAGGTCTTCGACATTCACGGCGGCGGCATCGATCTCGTCTTCCCGCATCACGAGAACGAGATCGCCCAGACGCGCTGCGCCTTCGGCCATGAGGCGATGGCGAATTACTGGATGCACAACGGATTCCTGCAGGTCGAGGGCGAGAAAATGTCCAAGAGCCTGGGGAATTTCGTGACCATCAACGAGCTGCTGCACACGGAGAATTTCGGCGGGCGGAAATGGCCGGGCTCGACGATTCGTTGGGCGATGCTGTCGACCCAGTATAGGCAGCCGATCGATTGGACTGTCGAGCGCTTGGAGGAATCAGAGGATGAACTCGGTGGCCTGGCAGGACTGTTAGAAGGAACGATCTCGCGACTAGGCGTGCCGTCGCAGGCATTTGCGGCTGCTCTCGCCGATGATCTCAACACAGCAAGCGCCAAGACTGAAGTTCGCAGGCTGGAAAAGATAGCACGGACTGCAGCGAGCGATATCGAGAAGCTAGAAGCGCGAGAATCGCTCGCCGGATGTTTGGCGCTCTGCGGCGTCGAGCTAACGGAACACTTTGTCAAATCGACGCTCGGCCCAGACGAGAAGCTATTCATCGATGGGGCTATCGAGGCTCGCAACGCCGCTCGTGCGGCAAAAAACTGGGCCGAGTCCGACCGCATACGCGACGAACTCGCGGCGAGGGGCATTGCGTTGAAGGACAATAAGGACGGCACGACGACATGGGAGGTGAAGCGATGAAGCTTCACTGCGCCCGAACATTATCCAACGATCATGGCGCGCGATTCCTTCTCCCGCTTTGGGGGAGAAGGTGGCCCGGCGCAGCCGGGTCGGATGAGGGCTCGCTGCGGCGGCCGGAATCGATGGTCATGTTCGCGGACCCTCATCCGACCTCGCTTCGCGAGGCCACCTTCTCCCATGAATGGGAGAAGGATGCGCGCGCGACGATTGCGCATTTCGATCGGAGTGAGACCTCCATGTCGACGCCTCACGAATCCCGATCGATTTCCAACGATCAAGACGCGCGACTCCTTCTCCCGCTTTGGGGGAAAAGGTGGCCCGACGAATTCGGGTCGGATGAGGGCTCGCTGCGGCGACTTGAATCGTTGGATATCGTTACGGACCCTCATCCGACCTCGCTTTGCGAGGCCACCTTCTCCCACAAGTGGGAGAAGGAGACGCGCGCGGAGATCGCGAGAGGAGACCACGCCCATGCTTAAGAACGACTGGCGCAGATTTCTGCCCTTTCCGGGGCATTGGGCGTCTTATCTCGTGTTCAAGCTCATCATCCTCGCGCTCGCAGCCGTCGCCGCATGGCATGTGCTCGTGGCTTTCGAGCTGATCTAGTCATGGCGCGCTCCGCTTCCGCTCCCGGGCTTCGCCCCTTTCTGCCGACCGATACGCCGCGCCTCGCGCAATTGTTTCGCGCGAGCATAGAGACGCTCGCCGCCGAAGATTACGGCGAGGACCAGCTCGCCGCCTGGGCCGCCGCCGCCGATGACGAAGAGGCTTTCGCCAAAAAGCTCGCTGGCGCGCTCACCATTGTCGCCTCGCTCGACGGCGAGATCGCCGGCTTCGCCGCGCTGCGCGACAATAAGCTCTTCGACATGCTCTATGTGCATCCGCGCGCGGCGCGGCGCGGCGTCGGCTCGGCGCTCGCCGACGCCATGGAAAAGCTCGCCGCCGCGCGCGGAACGCGCGAGATCAGCGTCGACGCTTCCGACGCGGCGCGCGATTTCTTCGCCGCGCGCGGCTATGTCGCCCATCAGCGCAACATGCGCGAGCTGCGCGGCGAATGGCTCGGCAACACCACGATGAAGAAGCAACTCGAGAGCAAGGCTGCAACGCAATGACACGGGAGAGGCTGACGCTCTTCGACACGACGCTGCGCGATGGCGCGCAGACGACCGGCGTCGATTTCTCGCTCGCCGACAAGCGCCAGATCGCCGCAATGCTCGACGAGCTCGGCCTCGATTACATCGAGGGCGGCTATCCCGGCGCCAATCCGCTCGACACAGAGTTTTTTGCGAAACGCCCGCCCTTGAAGGCGCATTTCGCCGCCTTCGGCATGACGCGCCGGCAGGGCCGCTCGGCGTCCAACGATCCCGGCGTCGCCGCTCTGCTGGACGCCGATTGCGATTGCGTGACCTTCGTCGCCAAGGCCTGGGATTATCAGGTGCGCGTCGCGTTGCGCTCCACGCTCGAGGATAATCTCGACGGCATTCGCCAATCTGTCGCCGCCGCCGTCGCGCGCGGCAAGGAAGTGCTCGTCGATTGCGAGCATTTCTTCGACGGCTATAAGGACAATCGCGATTATGCGCTGGCCTGCGCCAATGCCGCGCATGAGGCCGGCGCGAGATGGATCGTGCTCTGCGACACCAATGGCGGCTCGCAGCCCAATGAGGTGGAGCGCATAGTGGCGGAGGTCGCGCGCCTCATTCCAGGCGCCAAGCTCGGCATACATGCGCATGACGATACGGGGCAGGCGGTCGCCGTCTCGCTGGCCGCGGTGCGCGGCGGCGCGCGGCAGATTCAAGGCGCGCTCAACGGGCTCGGCGAGCGCTGCGGCAACGCCAATCTGACGACGATCATCGGAAATCTTCTGCTGAAGAGTGAATTCTCGGATCGTTTCGAGATCGGCGTGACGCGCGAGAGCCTGACGAATTTGACGCGCACCAGCCATGCGCTCGACGAATTGCTCAATCGCGCGCCCAATCGTCACGCGCCTTACGTCGGCGCCAGCGCCTTCGCCACCAAGGCCGGCATTCACGCCTCCGCCGTGCTGACCGATCCGCGCACGTATGAGCATGTGCCGCCGGAGAGCGTCGGCAATCAGCGCCGCGTGCTGGTGTCGGATCAGGCCGGTCGATCCAACATCGTCGCCGAGCTGGAGCGATTGGGAATTTCGCTCGCGAAGGACGATCCGCGGCTCACGCGCCTGCTGGAGGAGGTGAAGGAGAAGGAGGCGCAAGGCTACGCCTATGAGGGCGCCGACGCATCCTTCTATCTGCTCGCCAAGCGCGTGCTCGGCGAGGTTCCGCATTATTTCGACATCGAGCGCTACAGCGTCGCCGTCGATCGCCGCTTCGGCGCCAATATCGGCGCGGAGGAGGCGGGCGCCGAGGCGATCGTCAAGCTGCGCATAGACGGGCGCTCGACCATTTCCGCCGCCGAGGGCAATGGCCCGATCAATGCGCTCGATGTGGCGTTGCGCAAGGATCTCGGCAAATATCAATCCTTCATCGAGGATGTGAAGCTCGTCGATTATCGCGTGCGCGTGTTCCAGGGCGGCACCGATGCGGTGACGCGCGTGCTGGTCGAATGCGCGGACGCCAAGGGGGAGATATGGTCCACCGTCGGCGTCTCGCCCAATGTCGTCGACGCGTCCTTCGAGGCGCTGGTCGACGCCATCGTCTATAAGCTGGTCAGATCGGGCGCGGTCTAGTCGTTCGTCCTTCTCCCACTTTGTGGGAGAAGGGAGCGCTCTACGATCAAAAATGCTTCTCTATGGCCGCCTCGTCGCCTTCGCTCTTGGCGACGCGCGTCGCGCGCAGCATAGGGATCACATCCTCTATGCGCTCGGCGACGAGATAGCGCACCTCATATCCCGGGCGGATGAAGCCGGCGTTGTGCATATGCGCGAAGAGCGAGAGCAGCGGCTTCCAAAAGCCGCCGATATCGGCGATGACGAGCGGCTTGCTGTGGCGGCCGAGCTGAATCCAGGTCAATTGCTCGGTCAGCTCCTCGAGCGTGCCTATGCCGCCCGGCAGCGCCACGAAAGCGTCGGACTTCTCGAACATCAGACGCTTGCGCGTATGCATGTCCGGCACGACCTCCAGCTCGGTGACGGAGGAGAGCGCGATCTCGCGCTCGTCGAGAAAGCTCGGAATAATTCCAGTGACCTTGCCGCCCTGCGCCAGAGTGGCGCGCGCGACGGCGCCCATCAGGCCGCAGGAGCCGCCGCCGAAGACGAGATCCATGCCTTCGCGCGCCAGCGCCGCGCCCAGCGCTTCCGCAGCATGGGCGTAGATAGGATCATCGCCGGTGGAGGAGCCGCAATAGACGCAGACACGTTCGATTTTTCGAATGTCGTTCATTTTTGCTTGATGGCTCGCCGACGCCGCGGCGTCAAGGCCGGCGCCGATCGGCAGCGTGACCGTTGCATTCGTGCGTTCGCGCTCCAAACCTCTTATATGAATGCCGGATGTCATAGCGGCGCCTCCATGGGAAGGACTGGAAAAGGGTGATGCGACAGGTCGATGGAGAAGAAGAGCAGGTTTCGGCGCAAGTTTCATTACATGGGGCGGCCGAGACGCTGGAACAACCGCTTCAGCGCGATTCCCTCGTCGCGACCATTCGCAACCTCTGGCCTTATATATGGCCGAAAGGCCGCCGCGACCTCGAGCGACGCGTGCTGATCGCGCTCGCTCTGCTGCTCGTCGGAAAATTGGTGAACATGGCTGTTCCTTTCGCCTTCAAATGGGCGGCGGACGGCCTGGCCGGCGATGCGGCGGTCCCGACGCTGCTCGGCGGCGCCGTCGGCTTCACCATTCTCTATGGCGTGCTGCGGGCGCTCTATGCGCTTCTGACGCAGGCGCGCGACGCGCTTTTCGCGGCCGTCGCCATGCATGCGGTGCGGCGCCTCGCCAATCACGTCTTCGTGCATATGCATCAATTGTCGCTGCGCTTTCACATCGGCCGCAAGACCGGCGGCTTGACGCGCGTGCTGGAGCGCGGTCGCGACGGCATAGAGACGCTGACGCGGCTCGTGATGTCGACGGCTGTTCCGACAATCGTCGAGTTCGCGCTCGTCGTCGGCGTGCTCAGCGTGCAATTCGATTGGGATTATGCGTTGGTCGCCATGGCGACGATCGCGGCTTTTCTCGGCTACACGCTCGTCGCCACCAATTGGCGCATCGCCATTCGCCGCTCGATGAACGAGAGCGACGTCGACGCCAATGTGAAGGCGATCGACAGCCTGCTGAACTATGAGACGGTGAAATATTTCGTCGCCGAATGGCGCGAGGCGGAGCGCTATGACAAATCCATGGCGATCTATGAGAACGCCAGCATACGCTCTTATATTTCGCTCGCTCTGCTCAACGCCGGACAGGCGGTGATCTACACGATCGGCCTCGCCGTCATGATGGTCCTCTGCGTGCAGGGCGTGCGCAGCGGGCGCAACAGCGTCGGCGATTTCGTGCTGGTCAACGCCATGATGATCCAGCTCTATCAGCCGCTCAATTTCATGGGCACGCTCTATCGCGAGACGCGGCAGGCGATCGTCGACATAGAAAAAATGTTCGCCATTCTGTCGCAGCAGCCGGAGATCGCCGATCGTCCCGGCGCGCAGGACCTCGATGTGAGGGAAGGGCGCATCGTCTTCGACGATGTGGTCTTCGCCTATGACAGCAAGCGGCCGATATTGCAGGGCGTGAGCTTCACTGCGGAGCCCGGCGCGACCATCGCCATCGTCGGCCCCTCGGGCGCGGGAAAATCGACGATCTCGCGGCTCATGTTCCGCTTCTACGAGCCGCAGGCGGGGCGCATCACCATAGACGGGCAGGACATATCCGCCGTCACCCAGCGCTCGCTGCGCGAGGCCATCGGCATGGTGCCGCAGGATACGGTGCTGTTCAACGACAGCATCGCCTACAACATACGCTATGGCCGCTGGGACGCGAGCATGGAGGAGGTGCGCGAGGCGGCGCGTCTCGCGCAGATCGACAGCTTCATCCGCTCGCTTCCCGACGGCTATGAGGCGCAGGTCGGCGAGCGCGGGCTCAAGCTCTCGGGCGGCGAGAAGCAGCGCGTCGCCATAGCGCGCACGATTTTGAAAGGCCCGCCGCTGCTCATTCTCGACGAGGCGACATCGGCGCTGGACAGCTTCACCGAGCATGAGATTCAAGAGGCGCTGGCGCGCGTCTCGCGCGGCCGCACGACGCTGGTCATCGCGCATCGCCTCTCCACCGTCGTTGATGCGGATGAAATCTTGTTCCTCGACCGCGGCCGCATCGTGGAGCGCGGCGCGCATCAGCAATTGCTGGAGAAGAACGGCGCCTATGCCGCTATGTGGCGTCGCCAGCGGCAGGCGGATGAAGAGGGCGCGCCCCGCGCGGGAACACAAGAATGGATGGAGGCGGAGGAGCCGGCGTGACCGGCGAGGCGGATCGCTTTTCACTTCCAAAAGCGCGATTCCGGGGCCATATTCGCGGCCATGGCCTCTCCCCCGAAAAAGCCCAAGAACCCGGCCCGTCCGACCCGCGCCAAGGCGGCGAAGCCCGAGGTGTCGCCGATCGCGCCGCATTTGCAGGCGTTGCTCAATCCCGGTCTCGCCGAGAGGCAGGCCGGCTTCGAGGAGGCGCCGCAGGCCGTCTATGACGCCGGCGCGGTCGATGGCGAGCTGGCCGAGCGGCTCGATCTCGGCGGGGCGGGCGGCGTTTCGGCGACGATGGAGAGCCTCGAGCAGCTGCTGAAGCTCGGCGATCCCAATCTGCGCGAGAAGAAGCCTTGGACGCCGCATCGGCCGGAGCGGCCGCAGAAGAGCGAAGGCGGCGTCAAATTCGATCTCGTCTCCGATTACGAGCCGCGCGGCGACCAGCCGCAGGCGATCGAGGAGCTGGTCGCCGGCATAGAGGCGAATGAGCGCGATCAAGTGCTGCTCGGCGTCACCGGCTCCGGCAAGACCTATACGATGGCGCAGGTGATCGCGCGCACGCAGCGGCCGGCGCTGGTGCTGGCGCCGAACAAGACGCTCGCCGCCCAGCTCTATGGCGAGTTCAAGAGCTTTTTTCCCAATAACGCTGTCGAATATTTCGTGTCCTATTACGATTATTATCAGCCCGAGGCCTATGTGCCGCGCACCGACACCTACATCGAGAAAGAATCCTCGGTGAATGAGCAGATCGACCGCATGCGCCACGCCGCCACGCGCTCGCTTCTGGAGCGCGACGACGTCATCATCGTCGCTTCGGTCTCCTGCATCTATGGCATAGGCTCTGTCGAGACCTATACGGCGATGACCTTCGGCGTCAGCCTGGGCGAGAAATTGGAGCAGCGCCAGCTCGTCACCGATCTCGTCGCTCTGCAATATCGCCGCATCGGCTCCGATTTCACGCGCGGCACGTTTCGCGTGCGCGGCGATACGGTCGATATTTTCCCGGCGCATTATGAGGACCGCGGCTGGCGCATCTCCTTTTTCGGCGATGAGGTGGAGTCGATCTGCGAGTTCGATCCGCTGACCGGCAAGAAGACGCAAGACCTGGAATTCGTGAAGGTCTACGCCAATTCGCATTATGTGACGCCGCGCCCGACGCTGCTGCAATCGATCAAGGCGATCAAGGACGAATTGCGCGGGCGGCTCGGCGAGCTGAACAATGCCGGGCGTCTCGTCGAGGCGCAGCGATTGGAGCAGCGCACGCGCTTCGATCTCGAGATGATGGAGGCGACCGGCTCTTGCGCCGGCATCGAGAATTATTCGCGCTATCTCACAGGCCGCAAGCCCGGCGAGCCGCCGCCGACTCTGTTCGAATATCTGCCCGATAACGCCATCGTCTTCGCCGACGAGAGCCATGTGAGCATTCCGCAGATCGGCGCCATGTACAAGGGCGACTTTCGCCGCAAGGCGACGCTCGCCGAATATGGCTTTCGCCTGCCATCCTGCATGGACAATCGTCCTTTGCGTTTCGAGGAATGGGACGCGATGCGTCCGCAATCGGTCGCTGTCTCGGCGACGCCGGGCGATTGGGAGCTGGAGCGCACGGGCGGCGTCTTTGTCGAGCAGGTCATTCGCCCGACCGGCCTCATCGATCCGCCGGTGGAGATACGCCCGGCGCGTTCGCAGGTCGACGATCTTCTCGGCGAGGTGAAGGCGGTGAGCGACGCCGGCTATCGCTCGCTCGTCACGGTGCTGACCAAGCGCATGGCGGAGGACTTGACCGAATATCTGCACGAGAACGGCGTGCGCGTGCGCTACATGCATTCGGACATAGACACGATCGAGCGTATCGAGATCATTCGTGATCTGCGCCTCGGCGCCTTCGACGTGCTCGTCGGCATCAATCTGCTGCGCGAGGGATTGGATATTCCCGAATGCGGCTTCGTCGCCATTCTCGACGCCGATAAGGAAGGTTTTTTGCGCTCCGAGACCTCGCTGGTGCAGACGATCGGCCGCGCCGCGCGCAATGTCGATGGACGCGTGATCCTCTATGCGGATACGATCACCGGCTCGATGAAGCGCGCCATGGACGAGACCGATCGCCGCCGCGCCAAGCAGCAGGCCTATAACGCCGAGCACGGCATCACGCCGGCGAGCATAAAGCGCGACATCGCCGATATTCTCGGCTCGCTCGCCGAGCAAGATCACGTGACCGTGGACGCGGGCCTCTCGGAACTGGCGCCGGGGCACAATATGCAGGCGACGCTCGCCGATCTCGAGAAGCGCATGAAGGCGGCCGCCGCCGATCTCGCCTTCGAGGAGGCGGCAAGGCTGCGCGACGAGATTTCCCGCCTGCAACGCGCCGAGCTTCTCGCCGAGGCCAATCCGCTGATGCGCCCGCGCGGGCGGGGAGGGGAGGCGCCCGCGATCTCCGGCACGCGCGCCCGCAAGCCGACCGACGCCGATATGGGGCCGCATAATTTCGGCGGAGGCGAAGCGCGGCCGCTGTCGCGCCCCGCGCCGCGATCGATGGCGGGCAAGGCGGGGACGAAAGTGGTTAAGGGGAAGCAACAGTAAAATATTTCAAATAAATTGTTCAAAGAAGTTTATCAAATCTCAAATCGTTTTGATAAAATACAATTTTCTGCATCTGTTCTGAAGCAGCGCATCAAAACAAGGACGTATTCCGCTGCTTTTTGAAGGCGGTCGTCGGAAATAATTATGGTATCTCCGTGAGCTATCTTGTTTCGTGTTCCGACTATTTCCTCGTCAAGAAATTGCTGGTCGGTAACTACTTGACTTGCATCAATCCCCATAATCTTGCATATATCTGCAAAGCGAGCAAAATTAAGATTTCCGGCGGTGTTTATTGAAGCCGCTGGAACCTTTTTGAACTGTTCGCTTCCTATATTTAGGATGGTTTGTACAATATCTAGCCTTAAGCCAATGGTATCTCGTTGTTGCTGCCATTGTTGAACGTTTGATGTTAGGCGTATGGCTTGAAGCGCTGGAATTAGGGTCGAAAATTTCGGCTTTTTGCTCGCGATATGCTTCAGGTAAGCGAAAGAAACATAGCTTACATAGCCTTCCCAGTGCGCATAGACCAATGCGAATGCGGCTTTTCGGGCAACGGCCCCATAGGGTTCTCCGCTAAGCATTACAACCTGCTTGAGATCGGATATCTCTCTCACCCGCCAAGTGTAGTTCTCGGTCACGATGCGCGAAAATTCGTCAGCGTTGTATGTCTTCATGGCGCGAAGTACGCTTCTCCGAACGAAATCGTCTCAGTCAATCTTTTCGTTCCACGTAGTCCTGGAGCAGAAAAAGCTTTTGCTCGCTCTTCGCTCCAAAACGATTTAATCTTTTTCAAAATAAAAGAGTCGGGACTTCTTTGTCTGCCGATCGCTTCGATGTTGCGTGCAATGCCTACGGCGACAGACTCCAGTGCCACCTGCCCGACACCACCGACGAATTTTTGTAAGTCGGGATCGTAACGGCGGAGTGCATCCTCACCCGCTGCGCTAAATAGAAGTTCAAATGTTGTCCGAAATATATTTGCATACTTGTCCTGCTCACTCTTTTTGTTGGCAAAATTAACAATATGCTTGTCAACAAACTCTTCAACATCGTACGTCGGGTCAAAGTCATACTTGGTAAATGCAAAAAATCGCATGACAAACTCAAGCTTTTTTTGCTTTATTTTTCCTGCTTCGGTGATCCGCGACACTGCCGAAAACTCTATATTGCGAGAAAGTTTATCAAGTAGTTCAAATAATTTTTCATCAACCATAATTACAGCGCAGTTTCTTACCTCTTGCGGCGTTGCGATAGAGCCGTCGCCATTCAAGCGCTGGAACAAGTCAAATTTTGTATGCTCATCGCTTGGACGCTTCAATATCTGAACATTTAAGCGGGCGCGCCGAAAAGAGAACTGTAGCGCTCTTGGGAATAGACGAGTGTTTTCCCATCTCGCGTCTGCTAGAGAAGGGAGATAGCTCGTCGCAGATAGTGGGGTCGGAATCACTCGCTTTTTATTGCTAGGGTCTATGAGTAGACCCATAAATTCTAATATTGTAGATAGTCGCTGTAAGCCATCAATAAGTTCCCACTGTCCTTCGTTTGTTTCAAATACAAAAATCGGCGGCACAGGTATTCCCAACAAGATTGATTCTATGAATTTTGACTTTTGATGCTCACTCCAGCGGAATAGGCGTTGGAACGATGGGTTTATTATAAGCTCATCTTTTTCGTACATCGTAACTATTTCGCCAATAGACATGGCGTATTCGTCTGTGTTGACGCGGCGTCTTGCATTTTCGATCTCTTTTTCAAGTGACATATTATTTCCCGAGATCAAGTGTGGAACTGTCTTTGTATCCTTGCGTGGCGCGCTCTTCGATTCGGCTTTCGATGATACGGTAAAATTGGGAATAGTTGGAGGCTGGGGGAGCAATTCCAGCGGTCGTCCTCTTGCCGCTGTCCGCCGCTTCCGCCATCCTGTCCGCCCGACAATCGAACGAGTCTCAAATCCCCATGCCCGTCTGGACCAATGAACAGGAGCGCGCGCTCTCGGCCGTCGCCGCATGGCTGAAGGACGGCCGCGCGCAGCTGTTTCGTCTGTTCGGCTATGCCGGCACGGGCAAATCGACGCTGGCGCAATATATCGCCGAGAGCGTCGACGGCGATGTCGTTTTCGGCGCCTTCACCGGCAAGGCGGCGCTGGTGATGCGCTCCAAGGGCTGCAAGGATGCGCGCACCATTCACAGTCTCATCTATCGCGCCACCGATACGGAGACGGAGGAGCCCGCCTTCGAGCTGAACGAGGACAGCGACGCGGCGAAAGCCAAGCTCATCATCATCGACGAATGCTCCATGGTCGATGAGGAATTGGGCCGCGATCTTCTCTCCTTCGGCAAGAAGGTGCTGGTGCTGGGCGATCCGGCGCAATTGCCGCCGGTGAAGGGTGGCGGCTATTTCACCGAGGCCGAGCCCGATGTGATGCTGACGGAAGTGCATCGCCAAGCGGCGGACAATCCGATCGTGCGTCTCTCCATGATTATTCGCGAGGGCGGACGGCTCGATTATGGCGTCTATGGCGAGACGCAAGTGGTGCGGCGCGACGCGCTCGATCCGGCGCTCGTCACCAACGCCGATCAGGTGCTCGTCGGCCTCAATCGCACACGCCGCGCCTATAATAATCGCCTGCGGCAATTGCGCGGCTTTACGGGCTCGCTGCCGCAATCGGGCGAGAAGCTGGTCTGCCTGCGCAATAATCGCAAGAAGGGCCTGCTCAATGGCGCGCTGTTCAAGGTGAAGAGCGCCGGCGCTCTGCGGCGCGGCAAGGTGCGCCTGCTCGTCGAGCCCGAGGAGATGGCGGGAAAGTTCCAGCGCGTCGGCGTGCTGCCGCAATTCTTCGAAGGCGGCGACGCCGAGATTCCTTACGCGCAGCGCAAGGACACGGATGAGTTCGATTTCGGCTATTGCCTCACCGTGCACAAGTCGCAGGGCTCGCAATGGGACGATGTCGCGCTCTTCGACGAATCCTTTGCCTTTCGCGAGCATCGCGCGCGCTGGCTCTACACGGGCGTGACGCGCGCCGCGCGGCGTCTCACCGTCATCGCCTGAGCTCATTGAAGAGGCGGCGCAGCCGCCGTCTCGAAGGACGAGGAAACCGTCAGCGCGGCCCTCTGGAGTCCCCTCGCGCTTCGAGACGGCTCCTGCGGAGCCTCCTCAGCATGAGGTGGGAAGGTGACCGTCATTATCCGATTGGCCTCGAGGAATGATGATTTCATTGACATCGGCGAGATAGGGGCATATGCCTCTTTTGTATGAACGAGCCCGATCCGGCCGAAGTCAGAGCTTGCGCGCAAAGCTGCGCTATCGCCAATGTGCGGCGCGCGGCGCGCGCGGTCGGCAAGCTCTATGCGGAGAGTCTTTCCGGGCTCGATCTAGAGCCGACGCAATATTCTCTGCTCGTCGCCTGCTCGATGGCGGAAGGCTGGACGGTCAGCAAGCTCGCCGAGGCTTTCGTGCTGGATCGCAGCGCGCTCGCGCGCAATCTGGCGGTGATGGAAAAGCGCGGGCTGCTGCGCGTGAAGGCGGGCGAGGATCGTCGCACGCGCGAGGTGACGCTGACCAAGCAGGGCCGCGCCACTCTGGCCATAGCGCTGCCGCTGTGGCGCGCGGCGCAGACCAAGGCGGAAGCAAAATTCGGCGCCGAAAGATTGGCGCATCTCGTCGCGGAACTGCGCGCGCTCGCCGCCGCCGTTCAGGAAGAGTGATGTTCCCGGTGGAGCGAGAGCGAGCCTGAAGGCTGGCTGTCCAGTTTTCGCGCAAGCAAAAAGGGGCATATGCACATGTCTGTCGAAGCTCATGAAATGCAATCGTCGCCGGCGATCGCTCCGGCTTTCGAGGCGCGACGCTTGCGCGAGATGGCGCTTTCCGCCGGCGCTGACGATGTCGGCTTCGTCTCCATCGACGATCCGGCGATCACTTTCGAGCGCGCTGGGATTCTCGCCGCTTTTCCCTTTGCGCGCACGCTCGTCTCTTTCGTGATGAGGATGAATCGCGAGAATGTCCGAAGCCCGGCGCGCTCGTCCGCCAATGTCGAGTTTCACCGCGTCGGCGACGAGACCGATGCGGTGTCGCATCGGCTGACGCGAATGCTCGAGGATTTGGGACATCGCGCCGCCTATCCCGCCATGGCCTTTCCGATGGAGGCGGCGCGCTGGCCCAATAAAATGTGGGTGATCTCGCATAAGCCCGTCGCCGTCGCCGCCGGGCTCGGCAAGATGGGCGTGCATCGCAATGTCATTCATCCGAAATTCGGGAATTTCATTCTGCTCGGGACGATGGTCGTCGATGTCGCGCTCGATTCCTATTCGCGCCCGCTCGACTACAATCCCTGCCTCTCCTGCAAGCTCTGCGTCGCCGCCTGTCCGACGGGCGCGATAGCGCCGGACGGGGGCTTCGATTTCGCCGCCTGCTACACGCATAATTATCGCGAGTTCATGGGCGGATTCATGGATTGGGCGGAGACGATCGCCGATGCGAAAAGCGCCGCCTCCTATCGCGGCAAGGTCTCGGATGCGGAAACCGTCTCCATGTGGCAGAGCCTCGCCTATGGGCCGAATTACAAAGCCGCCTATTGTCTCGCCGTCTGTCCGGCGGGAGAGGATGTGATCGGCGCCTATCGTGACGATCGTAAGGGCTTTGTGGAAGCCATCGTCGATCCGCTGAAGAAGAAGGAGGAGACGATCTATGTGACGCCGCATTCGGACGCCGAGGATTATGTGAAGCGCCGATTTCCGCACAAGAGCGTGAAGCGCGTCGCCAATGGCTTGCGCGCCGCCTCCATTGCGAGCTTCGCGCGCGGCCTGTCGCTGCGGTTTCAGAGGAAGCGCGCGGCCGGCCTCTCGGCGGTCTATCACTTCGCCTTCAGCGGAGCCGAGCGCAAGGACCTCACCGTGCGCATCGCCAATGGCCGGCTCGAGGTGGAGGAGGGGCTGGTCGGAAAGGCGGATCTGTCGATCCGCGCCGATGCGCAGAGCTGGCTGCGCTTTCTGCGTAAGGAGCGGAGCCTGCTCTGGGCGCTGGTCACGCTCCAGATCAGGCTGCGCGGCGATCCGCGGCTGCTCGCGGCCTTCGGCAAATGCTTTCCCTGATGTCGCGCTTTGGAGTCGAATGGAGTCCCTCCAATGCGGGCGCCAATGTGGGCGCTATGCTCCAATCCGATCGCGGGGCGCGCTATATGTGAGAGAGCGCCGGCTCTGTGGCGCGGGCGCAGATCACGTGAGGGGACATGGACAACGCGTCGAGGTCGCAACGAACCCGCAAGGCGGTCATCCAGGCCGCGCTGGCGATCATCGCGCGCGAGGGGCCGGGGCGCTTGACGCTGGATGCGATCGCCCGCGAGAGCGGCGTCAGCAAAGGCGGGCTGATGCATCAGTTCCGCACCAAGGAGGCCGTGCTCAAGGCCCTGCTCGAGCATCAGATCGACTATTTCGCGGATTTTTCGCGCGCCTATATGGCCGAGCACGGCGCCGGTCAGGCTTCGCCGCATCTCGCCGCGCAAATCGCGACGCTGCGTCAAACGCTGGTCGAGCCGCAACCGGTCGCTTTCGCGATTTTCGGCGCCCTCGGGCAGGATCCGAGCCTGCTCTCGATCGCGCGCGAGAGCGACGCGGAATCGCTGGAGGCGATCAAGGCGGAGGCGAAAGATCAGGATTTGGCGCTGCTGCGCTGGGCGGCGGCGCGCGGCCTGGCGATGAGCGCGCTGCTGGGCCTTTGCCCGCTCGGCGAGGAGGAGCGCGACCGCCTGTTCGATCGTCTGCTCGATGAGGCCTCCTGGACCGAGCGGACCGAGACGGCCGACGGCTCCCCGGCTCCGTCCGCATCGAGCGAATAGCAGGCCGCTGATTCGACGTGAGAAAGTACGCCGGATCGGGTCTATCCTATAAACAAACCATCTGGACGGTTTTTAGAATAGGTGCTAATTCCGACGCGGCTAGTCGAGGCGCGAGCTGTCGTTTCGGACGGCGAGGTTCCGCCCATTCCAGCATCGCTTCCGCGCCCTATCTCGAGCCGGGCGGGCTCGTCGATCCCGGTCTAGGCCGCTGTCGCTCGGAGAACATCGCCATGAGGTCGTCCTCGGCCGAAACGAAATTGCAGGCTCTCGACCTCACGCCGAATATTGGCGCGCAGGTCGAGATCGACGCCGCGTCCCTGCTGAGCGGCCGTCTCGCGACGGAAATTCGTGATCTTTTGGAGCGGCGCGGCGTTCTCGTCTTTCGCGGCCTCCATCTCGACGATGCGCAGCAGCGCGCCTTCACTCGAACCCTCGGCGAACTGTCGCCGCAGGGCGATGACGGCCTGTTTCGGATCACGCTCGACGAAGCGGCGAGCCCTGCCGCTGCGGAATATGTGAGAGGCTCGTTCCATTGGCGCATCGACGGCGCCACCGACGATGCGCCGTCCGCAGCCTCCATTCTCAATGCGAGACGGCTGTCGGCGACGGGAGGGCAGACCGAATTCTGCAACATCTGCGTCGCCTGGGAAGAAATGCCGCACACGGTGAAGACCTCGATCGGCGATCTACATGTCGTCCACACTGTCGAGACGGCGCAATGGCTGATCGATCCCACGCCCTCCTATGAGGAGCTGCGTCGATGGCGCAGCCATGCGCCCAAGGTCCATCCGCTGGTCTGGACCAAAAAATCGGGCCGCAAATCGCTCATGCTCGGCAGCGCCGTTTCGCATGTGGACGGCGCCGACACGGATGAAGGCCGCATGCTGCTACGCGACCTCATGGAATGGGCGACGCAGCCTCGCTACGTCTATCGCCACCAATGGGAGGTCGGCGATCTGCTGATCTTCGATAATACCGGCGTGATGCGCCGCGTGACCCCCTATGCGCCAGAGAGCGGACGATTGATCACACGCACGACGATCGCAGGGGACGAGCCACAGCCGCGAAGGCGCGAGAGCAGGCTCGCCTGACTCGGCCTCCGCGCTCGGGCCTTCGGCGCCCGACGGCCTCCCGTCATTTTTTGTCCGCCGTCACGAGACGAGTCGGCTCGTTCATTAATCGAACAAAGGACGGGAGCGTCGCGCGACTCGTCTCGACATTGTCAGATATTGATTTCATTGGTGGGCCGGGCAGGACTCGAACCTGCAACCAGACCGTTATGAGCGGCCGGCTCTAACCATTGAGCTACCGGCCCAGCCGCCGTTTCGGCCGGGAATAATGTTCCTATAGCGGATTCGCGCCGCGCCGCAACGCCCGATCGAAAATTGGGCGCCGGCTGATTTTCGCGCGGCCAATTCCCTTGCGATGCGCTAAGTTGCGCCGCCCGCCCGCCGGACGCGCCCGGCGTCGGAGCCGGGCCAGAGCTATCGGAGCGGCGATGACCTATTGTTGTGGCATTCTCGTGCGCGGCGGCCTCGTCATGATCGCCGACACCCGCACCAATGCGGGGCTCGACAATATCTCCACATTTCGCAAGCTCCATGTCTTCGAGCAGCCGGGCGAGCGCGTCATGATGCTCGCCACCGCCGGAAACCTCTCCGTCACCCAGGGCGCCGTCACTCTGCTCGCGGAAGGGCTGGAAAATCCCGAGACTCATGAGATCGAGCGTCTCGTCGACGCGCGCGGTATGCTGCAGGCCGCGCAGCTCGTCGGCCGCGCCGTCCGGCGCTCGCACGCCATCGCGGGGGAGGGGGCGGAGGATTCGGGGGTCAGCTTCGACGTATCGCTGCTGTTCGGCGGGCAGATCGGCTCCGGTCAGCTGCGGCTGTTCATGATCTATACGGCGGGCAATTTCATCGAATGCACGCAGGACACGCCCTATCTGCAGATCGGCGAGCACAAATATGGCAAGCCCATCCTCGACCGCGCGGTGTCCTTCGACACGGATGTGCTCGACGCGCTCAAGATCGGGCTCATCTCCATGGATTCGACGATTCGCTCCAATCTCTCCGTCGGCCTGCCGGTCGATATCGCTCTGCTGCGCCGCGATGCGCTGCATACCGACGTCTCGACGCGCATAGACGGCTCCGATCCTTATTTCCGCGATTTGCGCGAGAGCTGGTCACGGGCGCTGCGGGCCGCGCATATCGCCATTCCCGCGCCGCCCTATGGCGGGGCGCGATGACGCGGAGCGAGGACGGCGCGGCGCGGCTCGCGCCGGCCGGGGAGGAGGCGATCGAACGAGGCGCGCGCATTTTGCGCGCGGGCGGGCTCGTCGCTTTTCCCACTGAGACGGTCTATGGGCTCGGGGCGGATGCGACCTCCGCCGCGGCGGTGGCCAAAATCTACGCCGCCAAGGGACGCCCGAGCTTCAATCCGCTCATCGCCCATGTCGCCGATATCGATTCGGCGCGGCGTGAGGCGGAGCTGCCGCCGGAGGCGCTGCGGCTCGCCGAGGCGTTTTGGCCGGGGCCGCTGACCTTGGTGGCGCCGCGGGCGGCTGGCGGCTCGGTCTGCGAGCTGGCGCGCGCCGGGCTCGGAAGCGTGGCGCTCAGGGCGCCCTCGGCGCCGGTCGCGCGGGCGCTGATTTTGGCGGCGGGGAGGCCGATCGCGGCGCCTTCCGCCAATCGCTCCGGCCATGTCAGCCCCGTGACGGCTGCGCATGTGCTGGAGGATCTCGGGCCGAGGGTCGATCTCGTCATCGATGGCGGGCGGGCGGACAAGGGCGTCGAATCGACGATCGTCGCCTTTCTCGGCGGGCGGCCGCGGCTGCTGCGGCCGGGCGCCTTGGCGCGGGAGGCGCTGGAGCAGGTCCTGGGCGCGCCGCTGGAGGGCGAGGACGGCGCGGCGGCGATCGTCGCGCCGGGGATGACCGCCTCCCATTACGCGCCATCGGCGCGGCTGCGGCTCGAGGCGAAAGAGCTGCGCGCGGGCGAGGCCGGGCTCGATTTCGGCGGCCGCCTCGCCGAGCGGGGCGGGGCCGGGCCGATCATGGATTTGTCCCCATCCGCCGATCTCGAGGAGGCGGCGGCCAATCTCTTCTTCTATTTGCGCGAGCTGGACGCCAGCGGCGCGAAGGCGATCGCCGTCGCGCCGATTCCGGCGCATGGGCTCGGCGAGGCGATCAATGATCGGCTGCGGCGCGCGGCGGCGCCCAAGTAATCAGGCGGCCTGGATAATCAGGCCGCAAGAGCGGCTGCGTCGTCGCCGAGGCGGAAATCCATCGTCGCCGGCTCCGGCAGGCTACGCCAGGGCGCGCATTCATAGCCGCGCGCGGCGAGGCCATCCGCGTGGGTCGATGTCATCTCGACCACGAGGCGCGTCGTGTGATTGAGCACGGGCGGCACGGCCCAGGCGAAGGGCGCGGCGTCGGCCGAAGTCTCGCGCATCAGCGCGCGACGGGCTTCGTTATTCTCCGGCCCCATGCGGCCGCGCCAGCCGGGACGCGGCTGCTGCCAATCATTGGCGACGATGACCGGGCCGCGCAGCACATGGGCCTCGCGCTCGGTCCGCTCGATCAGCGCGATCTCATGTGGCGCGGTTCCCGTCAGCGTGAACAGCACCGGCCGCGCCAGCGGCTCCCGCGCGAGTAGAGCGACCGCCTCCTCGAATGTCGCGCAAGTCTCGAAAGCGTAGCGCAGGAGATGGTCCGGCGGCCAGCCGGTCTCATATTTCAGCGCATTGGCGAGATTGAGCGCGAAATCATAAGGGAAGGCGGCGACGCCATCGATGCGACGGCGCATCGGCGCCTGATTGATCACCGCCGAGAAGCGTCCGGGCGCCATGGCCGTCAGCACGCCGATCGCCCCCGGCCAGGTCACATTGTAGAAGCCGCCCGCCGGGCCGGCGGCCCAGGCGATTTCGACGCCGCGGCCGAGGCCGCGAAAGGGCCAGTCGAGCGAGCGCCGAATCGTCGGCGCGCCGTCGGGCGCGACGAAGGCCTGGGTGGTGCAGGCGAAGAGATAGGACATGTTGAGGGTGGCCGCGCCGTGAAATCCCAATATTTCCGCGATGCGCTCCAAATCCTCGAAATAGCGGGAGGCGGATTTCTGCAGCCAGGATCGCGCCAGCCGATCGAGCGGCGCGAGGCAGACATGGCCCCAGCGCGGCATGGGCGCGAGACAGGCGTCACGCAGCGCCTCGGCCGCCGCGATGCGCGCCGCGGCATGGGCGATGGGGCCGCCATCTCTCACATCCAGAAAGGGAATTTGCCGCACCAAGGCTCCTCCGCCATGTCATCCGAACGATATAAATCACACATGTAACTGTCATAATACAGTCGGAAAGCAACCCGTCGTATATCTCCGCCGAGAGGGGACGCGGTGATTCGCCTCGGAACCTTCTCGGATCGATCGGAAAGCGCTCCGATCCCGCGCCGGCGAAAATCTCTGCGCTGCGAGGCGCGCGCATTCGGCGCGGATCGGCTAAAGAAAACAGCGAGGCGGGGACCGTGAGCGTCGCCGTCGTCTCGGGAGGAGCTCGAATGTCCCGTCCGCGCGTTCTCGAAGCAATGGCGGCGCTGCAGGATCATGCGCGGGCGCTGCGCGGGTCGCGCACGCTCGATCTGTTCGCCGCCGACCCTGATCGTTTCGCGAAATTCTCGGTGGCGCTCGACGATTTCCTGCTGGATTTCTCCAAGCATCGGATCGACGGCGAGACCTTGCGTCTGCTCCTCGCGCTCGCCCACGCCGCCGATCTCGAAGGCGCGCGCGCAGCGTTGTTCGCCGGCGAGCCGGTCAATCTCACCGAGGGCCGCGCGGCCGCCCATTGGGCGTTGCGCGATCTCTCGGATCGCCCGCTCATCGTCGGCGACGAGAATGTGCGCGGCGCGGTCGAGGCGGAGCGCGAGAAAGTCTACGCCTTTGCGCGCGCGCTGCGTTCGGGCGAGTTGCGCGGCGCCGGCGGCGCGCCGTTCACGGATATCGTCAATATCGGCATAGGCGGCTCTGATCTCGGCCCGGCCATGGCGGCGCGCGCGCTCGCGCCCTTCGGCAAAGGCGGCCCGCGCGCGCATTTCGTCTCCAATGTCGACGGCGCCGATATGGCGGACACGCTCGCCGGGCTCGATGCGGCGCGCACCTTGTTCATCGTGTCCTCCAAGACATTCACCACGCAGGAGACAATGGCCAACGCCGCGCTGGCGCGCGCTTTCATCGTGGAGCGTCTCGGCGAGGCGGCGGTGGCCGCGCATTTCGCCGCGGTGTCGACGCGGCTCGACAAGGTCGCGGAATTCGGCGTCGATACATCGCGCGTCTTCGGCTTTTGGGATTGGGTCGGCGGCCGCTATTCCATCTGGTCGGCCATCGGCCTCTCGCTCGTCATCGCCATAGGCCCGGAGAATTTCACGGAATTTCTGCGCGGCGGCTTCGACATGGACGAGCATTTCCGCAGCGCGCCGCTCGAGCGCAATATTCCGGCGCTGATGGGGCTGATCGGCGTGTTTCATCGCGACGTCGAGGGCAGGGCGGCGCAGGCGATCATTCCTTACGATCAGCGCCTCGCGCGTTTTCCCGCCTATTTGCAGCAGCTCGACATGGAGTCGAACGGCAAATCGGTGACGCGCGACGGCGGCGTCGCGGAATTCGCGACCGGACCGATCGTGTTCGGCGAGCCGGGGACCAATGGCCAGCACGCTTTTTTTCAGCTGCTGCATCAGGGAACCGACGTTACGCCGATCGACTTCCTCATCGCCGCCGAGCCGATCGACGCCGACGCGCATCATCACGCGCTGCTCTTTTCCAATTGCCTCGCGCAGAGCGAGGCCTTCATGCGCGGGCGCACGCTCGCCGAGGCGAAAGCGCAGCTCGCCGCCACGGGCCTCGACGCCGCGCGCGTCGAGGCGCTGGCGCCGCACAAGGTCTTCACCGGCGATCGGCCGAGCAGCGTGCTGCTCTATCGCCGGCTCGATCCGCGCACGCTCGGCCGCCTCGTCGCGCTCTATGAGCACAAGGTCTTCGTGCAATCGGCGATCTGGGACATCAACCCATTCGATCAATGGGGCGTGGAGCTCGGCAAGGAGCTGGCCAATCGTCTGGCGCCGATCGTGGAGGACGAGAATGCGCCGCTCGCCGGGCTCGACGGCTCGACGGCGGGACTCATCCGCTGGCGGCGGCGGGAAGCCTGACTTTCCGCTCGCCGATGCGTGATTGACGCGCGGCCCTGCGCGACGATAGAGTTTTTATCAATTCGACCTTAGTCGTTTCAATATTTCACAGCCGGCCCGCTGCATGTCGACCCTGTCCGAAGATCAGATCGCGGAATACCGCGCCAAGGGATTTGTCGCCGTCCCCGGATTTCTCTCCCGAGAGGAGATAGAGCGGCTGCGTCGCGATTTCGACGAGGCCTCTCGCGTGAGCTTTCGTTTCTATGGCGTGAAGGACGTCACGCCCGCTTGCGCGCAAGAGATGAAGCCGCGCCTGCTCGACGTCTGCCGCGCCTTGGCGGCGGGCAGCGAGACGCGCGCCGATATGCTGAGCGGCGCGGTCTATTGGTCCTCGCGCAAGGCCAAGGCGGGCGTGACCGACGCGTGGCATCAGGATCATGACAGCTGGTGGCTGTGGGGCGAGAACCATGTGGACTATCTTCACATGTTCATTCCCATCGCCAAGCCCGACCCGGAGAAGACCGGGCTGACATTGGCTGCGCTCGACCGTCTCGAGGCGGCGGCGCCCGGTGCGCATCGGCTGACGGTCGGACAAGGCGCCATGTCGCTGAAGCGCGAATCGGGCGGCACGACCGTTCTCGTTCGCGACACCGGGAAAAAGCACGCTTTCGATTTCGATGTCGAGGCGCTCGCCGAGACGCCACGGCTCGCCGAGGGCGATCTGCTGCTGTTCCGCGGCGATGTCTTTCACCGCACGCAGGATCGCCAATGCGATCGTCTGGCCGTGTCCTTCCGCATGGCGCGCGGCGGAACGCCGGTTCGGCGCGAGCATCTGCTGAGCTGGGGCAGCCTCGAGAAATTCGTGCTGTCCATGACCAATCACGAAAAATACCGCTATGTGCTCGAGGCGCTGGATCGTCATGGCGACGGCTCGCCGCTGGGCGAGGTGGCGTCATATCTTGAGGCCGCCTATGAGCGGCCGCCGCGCGTGAGCTTCGCCGGGCTGCTCGGCCAAAAGCTGCGGGCTGCAGCTGCGGGGCTGCTCGGCAGGCGCGGGATAGGCTCGGCGCGCGCGAGCTAGAGTCTTTCCGCTTCGCTCGAAAACGCTCCAGTTTTCGTTTCGATGCTCAGCGATCTGCGGGCAGGAACGGGCAGGCGTTCGCGCATTTGCGCGCGCAGGAGATGGCGGTCGCGCCGGTCACGACGGATGCGCTGATCGAGTCCTCGGACAATTCGACGTCTGGCGGCGGCGCCTCGATCGTCGTCGTGATCGCCAGCGCGCGCGCCTTCACGAATCGGCCAGAGGGGCGACGCACGAAAATGCGCGAAGGATCGTTCGGATCATAGCGCGCCTCAAGGCGCTTGCGCCCGGCGGCGAAATCATCGGCGATGGCGCGCGACCAATAGAGGCGGCCGTGCAGGCGCAGTCCTTCCTGGTCCAGCACGCCTTCGTCGTCCGGCAGCAGCGACAGGCGGAAGCTCACGCAATCGAGCGGCAGGCGCAGCAGATCGTCGCGCATATGCTTGCGCCACAGCGTCAGCGGCGCGCGGCCGAGATCGCGATGCTTGCGGCAATGATAGACGCCGGCGATCTCCGCGCCGATCCAGCTGTCGAGCTCGCGCAGCGTCAGACGTTGCGCATGCGGCCCGACATAGAGATCACGCTCGCCGCGCTCCATTGGGCCGATATCGGTTATGAGCGGAACGCAGCCCAAGCGGCTGCCGATCAGCTCCTGTATATGCGCGCCATAGCGCGCGCTCGCCGGCTCGCTCCACACCGTCTCTATGCCGATCTCGCGACAGGCGCGCACCAAGGCGCGGCGACCGAAGAAGCTGTTGGCGTCGACATGGATCGCCTCCGGCAGTCCGGCGACGGGCCAATCGAAATCGACGCCGCGCTCCTCCAGCCAGCGCGTCTTGTCGCAGACGGAGTGGAGGATGGCGAGGCTCGCCGACAGCCGCGTCGGCGGCGTCAGCGCGAGGTGAAAGCCCGTCGCCATGCGTGTGAGCGCGTCGACGCCGAGCGTGATCCAGGGCCGGCCGAGCTCGCGGCCGGAGTCCTCGTCGACGATCATCACGTCGACTTTCGCGTGATCGATCTGAACGGCCTCGAGCGGCCGCGTGGCCTCTGATCTCTTCCGCACCTTGCTCGCCGCCGCTCTCGTTCTACTCGCTCTCGCTACGCCGCCGCGCCCGCGTCTGGATGTCGATATCGTGCACGCGCGCCTTGATGGTGCGCCAATTGGGCGCCGGCAGCCGCTCCTTCAAGCAGCGCTTGGCGATCTCGCGCACGAGCTGGCTGAACTTGGGCCGCGAAGGCTGCAGGTAGAAGGTCTCGATCGTGTCGCGAATGAGAGTCTCGCGCGCCGAATCGAGCACGCGCGCGCCTTTGGGGCGGCCGACCGGACGCGTCATCGGCGCGGTGACGGCGCCGCAGCTGCGGAAGGTCTTGATCATGCGATAGGCGGTGGCGCGCGAAACGCCGAGATCGCTCGTCAGCTTGCGAATGACCTCCTGCGACAGGCGCTCGCCCTCTCGCGTGAGAACCTCGCGAATGACCTCCTCGCGATGGCGATTCTCATCCGGGCGCCGGCTGCGTCTCTCGCGTCCAATCGACGTCTCGAGCTTGCGTTCGGGCGCCGGGGCCAGGCGGGGATGGTCGGGGTCGAGAACGTTTCCGCTCATTTCCAGGCGTTCCTCGTGCAGACTGAACCTCTCGCAGCGCGCGCGCCGATCATATCGCCGCACGGCGCTGCGAGGCGACTTTTTTCTCATGATTTCAAAACCGAAGACAACGTTCGATTTTGAACGGTCCGCGCGCGCCCGCCGAGCCTCTCGGCGGGGCTCGCGCGGGCGCGCCCGTTTCCGCGCGGGGGCGCGGGCGAGAAAGCCCTAGTAAACCATGTGTTTCGACGACGTTTCACGGAATTGGAATAGTTCAAAATAGCAAGAATGGCGGCCGAAAATCGAATAGAACCAGTCTTGCTACATAATGTCGCAGCGTAGACTCTCGCCGATTCAGTGGAATGCGTATCCGTACGTAGTCGATTTTGTGAGGGGCGCCGCGAAGGCCATAGCGAGCGCCCGTCGACCGCGCACCGCGCTTTCGATCGAATCGCCTTTACGGAGCGCTCGCTCCGCCGAAGGGCCGGAAGCGGAACATCTCCCATCGATAGGGCCCGTCGCGATCACAGGCGACGCCGCCCATCCGCATCGCGGAGAGATATTTGGCGTTGTGGCGAAGGGTGAATTCGTCGTCCGTGTTCTGAATGAGCTCGAAGCCCATGCTCTCTCGCCGCCCTTTGCTCTCGAAGGCGAGCGATCCATTCTCCGTCACGGAAAGCGGGAATCTCGTTCCGCCGACGGTCGCGAGCAGCGTGACTTCCGCGCCGTGATATTCGGCCTCGACCAGAAACTCCCATGGCGCGAGCGGCCCGGGCTTGTGGATCGCTCGGTTCTCGGAGACGTCATAGACCAGCGCCGAGTCGTGGGTCGTCGCAATGGCGATACGCGCGCCGGTCACGCTCGCGAGAAAAGCGCCGATCAGCAGCCGTTCCGCGGGGCCGGGGATCAGCGACGAATATTCCTCATAGAAGGCGACCGCGCGCGGCGCGCCGGCCGTCTGGGCGAGATGGCTGATGAGCTGCGGGAAATAGCGCCAATTCTCGCGCAGCAGATCGCGATTGTCGGAGCCGGCGAGATAGGAGGCGGCGAGGCGCGGGAAGCGGCGCATCGCATATTGCAGAATGCGGCTCTGCCAGCGCCAATGGCTCTTGCGAATCTGACGCGCGATTCGGCGCAGTTCCGCCATGTCGCGCGTCAGCGCGCCGTCGATGAGCGCGCGCAGATTGGCGGCGCCGGCGAAAACCGTGGTCACGTGATGATCCACCCTCGGCACCTTGATGAAATGCGCGTCGGGACAGGTCTCCACGATCTTGCGGCAGTGAAAATCGTCTATGGCGTTATAGGAATCGGCGAATATGAACACGTCGCCGGCGACGTCCGCCGGGCGGATCGCCATGCCGCGCATCGAGGGAATGAAATCCTGCTGCCAGCCCGGGTCTCTTCCATCGCATTCCTCGCGATCGATCGACCATTGCGGGCACATTGCGATGACATGCGTGGCGGCGAGAAGACGCGAGAACTTCACCGCGCCATAGCCGCCCATGGAGCCGCCATAGGCGACGCGCGTCTCATAATCGGCGATCGTCTCCAGAATGATCTGTGACGCTCTGCGGAGATTTTCGGACGGATACCAATTGGCACGCTTGGCCATCACGCCGATCGCGGCGATTTGCGATTTCCGCAAAGGCGTGTCGGCGAAAAAACGATGGTCCTTGGCCGGCGTGATCGCATCGCCGAAGGTGATCAGAACGATTTTCGAATCTGCCGGAGCCCAGATGACGCGTATCTCGTCGTCGTCATAGAGAATCGTCGTTGTCAAAGTCTGATCCATGCCGCCGCCCGTGGTTTCGAGCCGCGGCGGATATAGACCAATTCGCTCGGCGCGAAAACCTCCCGCCGTTTCGGCGCAGGCGGATTTTCCCTGCCTGCGCCGACCTTTGCGTGCGGCGAGCGCGCAGCGCTCGCGCGTCGCGCAGGATCAGAGATTGAGCGCTCTGTTCACCGTCGGAATGAAGATCGCGAATACGAAGACCGTGACGAGGATCCACAGCACGACCCATTTGAGTTCTTCGACCTTGTGCAGCATTCGAGCTTCTCCTCCCGTTTTTTAAAAATTGGTCCACGCCGCGTCTCGAAGGCGGCGCACGCCCTGTTTTTGAGGCAAGAGGAGGCGAGTCACAACAAGCATATGCAGGCGGCACAATGTCGCAGTACTTAATAATACGGGACAATCTCATATTTTATAATTCGTATCATTCAAAAGTGCAGCGTAAAATGTGGAGTTATCCGCGCGAGTCTCAATTTTTATAATATTAAAATATCAAAATATCGCGCTATATAAGTATTAACTGCAGTATATGCAGCATAATGTCGCATATGTATTCTTTATGATCAATTGACAAGCGCCGAGAGCGACATGGTAGGTTCCGACATGCAAAGAGCTTTCGGGCTCTACTGCAAAGAGGCGCGGCGCCGAAATAGTTCCGGCGTCCGCGTCACGCGCCGAACGTGGCGCGCGGGGCCGCGACGCCGCTGGGAAGGCAGTCGCGGCCCCGCCCGCACGGGGAGACGAAATGTCATTCGGAACGGCGGGAGACCGTTTTCGAGCCGATGACTTTATAAAGAGGAGGAACCCGACAATGAGTCTGACAACGGAGAAAGCGGCCGGATCCATCCGAGCCGCGGAGAGCGACACCATCGTCAATTACTGGCCTGCCTATTGGACGATGATCTGCCTCTTCGTGTTCTATGTGACGATCCGCATCTATGAGCAGTATTTCGGCTGGAAGGCGGGCCTCGATTCTTTCGCGCCCGAGTTTCAGACCTATTGGCTGAACCTGATGTGGACCGAGCTGCCGCTCGAATTCATCGCCTTCTGCGGCATCGGCGGCTATCTCTGGAAAACGCGCGACCGCAACATAGACGCCGTCACGCCGCGCGAGGAGATGCGCCGTCTGCTGACGCTGATCGGCTGGCTCGCGATCTATGCTTTCACCGTCTATTGGGGCGCTTCCTACTTCACCGAGCAGGACGGCACCTGGCATCAGACGGTCATTCGCGACACCGACTTCACGCCCAGCCATATTCTGGAGTTCTACCTCAGCTATCCGATCTACATCATCGCCGGCTGGGGCGCCTTCATGTATGCGCGCACGCGCATTCCGCAATTCGCGAAGAAAATCTCGCTGCCCTTCCTGCTGTTCTTCGCGGGCCCCTTCATGATCTTCCCGAACATCGGCCTGAACGAGTGGGGCCACACCTTCTGGTTCATGGAAGAGCTGTTCACGGCGCCGCTGCATTGGGGCTTCGTGTTCTTCGGCTGGTTCGCGCTCGCCGTCTTTGGCACCGCCTGCCAAGTGCTCGATCGCGTGATCGAGCTCTCCAAGGAATATGAGAAGGACGCGCTCTCTCTCTGATCCTTCGCACGCTCGCACATTCTCCTCCTCGGTAAAGCGATCGCGCCTCGCGCGCGGTCGCGGCGGGGGCGGAGCAAGCAAAAAAGAAATATCCGGCGCAGCTGCGCCGGGGAGGCGACAATCTCAAGGAGCAAGAACGAAATGTCCATTTCCACAGAGGCCGGCGCTCCAGCCGGCAAGGCATGGAAATCGAAGGAGGAGTTTCTCGGCTGCGTGATGCTGACCGATTGGATTCTCCTCGTCGTGCTATTCGCCGTGGTGCTCGGATCCTTCCACATCCATTATATGCTGCTCGCCGGCGACTGGGACTTCTGGATCGACTTCAAAGATCGCCGCATGTGGCCGACGGTGGCGCCCATCGTCGCAATGTGCTTCGCCGCCGCGGTGCAATCCTTCCTGTGGCAGAAGTTCCGTCTGCCGATCGGCGCCACGGTCGCATGCCTTGCGCTGCTCACCGGCGAATGGATCAACCGCTACGACAATTTCTGGGGCTGGACCTTCTTCCCGATCAATCTGGTCTTCCCCTCGGCGCTCATCCCCATGGGCTTCTGGCTCGATGTGGTGCTGATGCTGTCGGGCAGTTGGCTGGTGACGGCGCTGGTCGGCTCCATGGGCTGGGGCCTGTTGTTCTATCCGATCAACTGGCCGGTGCTGGCGCAATATCACCAGTCCGCCGAGATCGACGGCGTGCTGCTGACGCTCGCCGATCTCATCGGCTTCAACTACGTCCGCACGGGCACGCCGGAATATATCCGCATGGTCGAGCGCGGCACGCTGCGCACCTTCGGCAAGGACGTCGTTCCGGTCGCGGCCTTCTTCTCCTCCTTCATTTCCATGCTGATCTACTTCCTGTGGTGGAAGATCGGCACCTGGTTCACCAACACCAAATACATCGAGGTCGACGACATTTGATCCCGCGAATATTCGCGAGCGCGAGGCGGACCTGCGGCCCGCTTCGCCCAGAAATAGCAAGAAATCCAAGAGGCCCGTCGCGAATGACGGCGCGGCCGAGAAAACAAGGACAAGGGAGACAGATCGAAATGATGAACAAGCTCCTCGCGACACTGGCGGGATGCGTGAGGCCGCGGGCGCTGCGCGCTCTGGCCTTCGGCCTCGCCGCGGCGATCGCCGCCACCACTCTGCCGGCGGCGACGCCCGCATCGGCGCATGGCGAACGCTCGCAGCAGGCCTTTCTGCGCATGCGCACGCTCAATTGGTACGATGTGAAATGGTCGAAGACCGAGGTCAACGTCAATGAGGAGATGGTGCTCTCCGGCAAGGTGCATGTCTTCTCCGGCTGGCCGCAGGCCGTCGCCAAGCCGGACGTCGCCTTTCTGAACGTCGGCGAGCCCGGCCCGGTGCTCATTCGCAAGGGCGCTTATGTCGGCGACGTGCCGGCGCCGCGCTCCTTCTCTCTGCAGGTCGGCAAGGACTATGAGTATAAGCTCGTGCTCAAAGCCCGCCGGCAGGGGCGTTTCCACGTCCATGTGCAGATGAACGTCGAAGGCGGCGGACCCATCGTCGGCCCCGGCGAGTGGATCACCATCAAGGGCGACATGGCGAATTTCACCAATCCGGTGACTTTGCTCGACGGCTCGACCATCGATCTCGAGACCTATGGCATCACCTGGACCTACATTTATCACTTCGCCTGGATGGCGGCCGCGGCGGTTTGGATCCTCTACTGGTTCATGACCAAGGGCCTCATCGTGCGCTATTGGTGGGTGAAGGCCGGCAAGGCCAATGAGCTCATCACCCTGCGCGAGAAGCGCATCGGCGGCCTGTGGCTGGCGGCCTCCCTGCTGGCGGTTCTCTTCGGCTACGCCTGGGCCAATAGCGCCTTCCCACGCACGCTGCCGATGCAGGCGGGCTTGCTCAAGGGCATAGATCCGATCGCGCTTCCGCCGGCCACTGTGACGGCGCAATTCAAGGGCGGCTCCTACACAGTGCCGGGCCGCGAGCTGTCGGTGAAGCTGCGCGTCACCAATAGCGGAACCGAGCCGGTGAAGATCGGCGAGTTCACGACGGCGGGCCTGCGCTTCCTCAACCCCGCTGTGTTCACCACGCGGCCGCAGTTCCCCGAATATCTGCTCGCCGATCGCGGCCTCTCCGTCAGCGACGAGACGCCCATCGCGCCCGGCGAGACGCGCGACGTCACGATCAGCGTTCAGGACGCCCGCTTCGATATCGAGCGCCTGTCCGACCTCGCCTATGACACCGACAGCCAGTTCGGCGGCCTGCTGTTCTTCTTCAGCCCGTCGGGCAATCGCGTCGGCGTCGAGATCGGCGGCCCGGTGATCCCGCGCTTCGCGGCCGGAGCGACGCTCTGACCGAACCACGAGCTTCACGCGGTTCTCTTCACTCTTCTCCGCGTGTTGGTGTGAAACTTCCTCCCCGCCCGGTTCGTCCGGGCGGCTTTTTTTTGCCCGAGGATGGGGGCGGGGCAGGGCGATGGGTTGAAGGTTTCCTCGTCCTGAGGAGCCGCGAAGCGGCGTCTCGAAGGACGAGGAAATCTTCATGCGCGGCCATCTGGAACTCCCCCTCGTGCTTCGAGACGCCCGCTTCGTGGGCTCCTCAGCAAGAGGGGGAGGATTGTTGTCTTTCATCCGACCGTTCTGGCGGACGGGGGCACGGCGCTTGCGTGCGGAGAGCGCATCCCGGCCTCCGCCGGGCGAGCGAGCAGGGTCGCGATGCACGATCACGAGCAGGCCGGGGATGTCCGCGCCGTTCCGGCGCAATTATTGGAGCGCGGCTTTCGGCTGCTCGTGCTGCGGGAATTTCGCGCGGCCGATCAGCCGCCGGCCATCGCTTTGATTCGGCAGAATATCTTGCGCGATGTGCATCGCATTCATCGCCATGGCGTCTCCTTCGGCTGCACGTTTCTGCCCGAGATCATGCAATGGCTGATCGATCTGCTCGGCCGTCCCTCGCTGCATCCGCCGGATTATCCGGCGAGCCCCGCCTATCGCAACCCGGCCTGGCCGTCCTTTCATTGGCGCCAGGAGAGCCGGCTGTGGGACGAGGGCGTTCAGACCATCGAATGGCATGTCGATGTGATCTTCGCCGATGAGGCGTCTTTCGAGGCCTTCGTGGCGTGCTGGCGTGACCGTCTGACGGAAGCCGACGCGCCGGGTGAAGCCGGGGACCGATCATCGACCGCGCTCTGATGCTTTCAGCTCTTCGGGGCGCGTTCCCCCTCTCCCCGCCTGCGGGGAGAGGGCCGGGGTGAGGGGCTCGGGGCGTGAGCCACGGACGGAAAGCGCCCCGAGCCCCTCATCCTCACCTTCTCCCCGCGAGCGGGGAGAAGGAAGGCGGCGAACGCCGCGCGAAGCGATCCGCCGGAAAGGGTATGACGCGCGGCTAGGAAATAATTCAGATCGCACGGGCGCGCCACGGCGCCTCGCGGCGGCGGGGAGGGAAGGGCGGTTCGGGACGCTCCGGCCCCTTCGGCCGGTGCGCGAGGAAATCATCCGGGGCCGGAGCGTCCCGAAACGCGGTTGTCGTTCTCGTCGACATCCCGAGGCTTGGTCGAACCCGCGAATCCTGGGGTTCTCGATCAAGACGCGATCGAGTCCGACGGCCTGGGATCACGAACGGTTCTTGTTTCTCCCTATGGACGGGAGAAGAACGCCGTCCGGCGACGCGCTGGCTGTCCATGGACGGGGGTCGCCATCCCGGATGGAGCCGCCCCCCGCCCGCGCTCCCTGACCCGAGAAACGCGCCCTTCTTGGGCGGAGGTGGGAAGGGTGTAGGAATATTTTCAGGACGTGTCAAGGGGCGCGGTTCAGGGGTAGGGTGTAGGGTTATGACCAATCCAGACTTCCATCGGGGCGAATAAATGATAGGCACGACAATTTCCGAACACGATGAAGCGAGCAAGGCAGAAGCTGATCCTGGGTCTTCGAGATCGGGTGTAATGGTTCGCAACCCCGGCAAGCCCATCATCCTGAGCGACGCGAAGTTTAATGGGGTGTCTGCCGAGGCGGCAATGCCCGGAACTTCCGTCAAGGTGTGGACACGCGCCACAATGTGTTCAGACCAAGCTGTGTTTCATCGAGTGGCGCCGAATCTCATTTCGGTAATAAGCCACTGCACCCAGCAGGCTGGAGAATATCCAGCCCTTCTCCACGCCAGCACAATTCTTCTGGTAATAAAGCCGGACAATACGGCGGCACTATGGATCGACGCCGCAGCGATCATGAATGAGACTCGTCTGAAACGAAACGCATCCTCTGGGACTGTACTCTTTGAGAGTGATATCGCTGACGTCACCGGTATGTGGTTTCCGTTGGTAGACATCGCGACGGAGGACCGAATAATCGTCCTTTTCCGTGAAGGGTTTCGGTTCGGTCTATTTTTCGACTTTAACCCTGGAGGTCACCTCAACATTGAGGATGCAAAACGCGATCTTGGCACGTTATGTCGACAGATGCGCTACGCCGACCTCTATTCAGTTCTGGCAAATGAGGCGACCTTTAAGCGCGTCGTTGCCGCAGGTTGGTTTCCTTTCATCGAGATAATGACTGGGGACTTCAAAACTCTGAGCAATGCCTGCGAGGCCGGTTTTCCACTGCTTGAGGCAGAGGCCGAGCTTGCAAAAAAGTTCACTTGCGAGCGCCTGGATCGGATGTTCGACCGTTGGATGTCCAGGCCTCATTTCAAGGAAAAGGAAGCCATCCTTCGCTCTGGCGTGAAGGCCTATAAAGAAGGTGACTGGGTGGCCTGTCTGAAAGTGGTGCTGACCGAGATTGAGGGTATAATCGCTGAGGCCTATTTCGCTTCGACCGGACAGCATACTCGTAAAATCAGTAAGCTTTTGGAATTCACTGTGGACACCGCCACTAAGATGGCGGGAGGAAAGGACACGCTGTTCTTCCCCGTCGAGTTTGCTCACTATCTAAAACACTACACCTATGCGGATTTTGATGTTGAATCGAATCAATCGAGTGTAGCCAGAAACGCAGTTGGGCACGGGCGTGCAAAAGCCGAACACTATACAGAGTCACGGGCACTGCAGGCGTTGCTCACGCTTGATCAGTTCGCGTTCTATTCCTGAGAGCCTCGTAACTGCCAAGCAAAGGCATCCTCTTACTGAATAATCGTCAACGTCCGCTCCCGGCACGACTTTCCCGTTCCGCGCATGGCCCGAATCCCGCTCAACAATTCCTATGCAGCCGCGTCATGCCCGCGCTCGTCGCGGGCATCCACGCCGGGGCATGCGACACACGTAGAAAGACGACCCGGCGTCGTTCCGCACATATTCTTCAGCTTTCCTGCGTCGTCGCGGCGTGGATGGCCGCGACGAGCGCGGCCATGACGCTGGAGAGGCGTCTGCTCGTCGAGCTGCGTTCGGAGCCTGAATTCGGAACCCCAAGGCGCCACTCTCGCCCCCCCGCGCTCGCGTCTGCGCGCGGCATTTGTGACGCGGCGGCGCGCGTTGTATATGCCGATGCCGCGCGGGCCATGGGAAACGGCGCCGCGGCGGGAGATCGAGCCAGATTGCACACCGACGCCGAACATTCCCCCTCGCCGCTCCGCGCGCTCCGCGCCAGCGGCCTTACTGGACGCTGCCGGCCGCCCGGCGACAAATCCGTCTCGCATCGCTCGCTGATCCTGGGGACGCTGGCGGTGGGCGAGACGCGCGTCGAGGGGCTGCTGGAGGGCGATGACGTGCTGCGCACGGGCGAAGCCTGCCGCAAGCTCGGCGCGCGCGTCGAGCGGCTCGGGCCGGGGAGCTGGAGCGTGCGCGGGCCGGGCCTCGGCTCGCTGCTGGAGCCGCGCGAGACGCTCGATTTCGGCAATGCCGGCACGGGCTCGCGGCTGATGATGGGCGTCGTCGGCGGCCATCCGATCAAAGCGCGCTTCGACGGCGACGCCTCGCTGCGCAAGCGGCCGATGCGCCGCATTCTCGATCCGCTGGTCCTGCAGGGCGCCCGCGTGCTGGAGCAGGCGGAGGGCGGGCGCTGCCCGATTCTGCTGCAGGGAACCGCCGAGCCTCTGCCGATCGAATACAAGACCCCGGTCGCCTCGGCGCAGATCAAATCCGCCGTGCTGCTGGCCGGGCTCAACTCGCCGGGCCGCACTGTGGTCATCGAGAGCGAGGCCTCGCGCGACCATACGGAAAAAATGCTCATCCATTTCGGTGCCCGCGTCGTCAGCGAGCCTTATGGCGCGCATGGGCGCAAGGTGACGCTGGAGGGACGGCCCGAGCTGCGCCCGAGCCTGGTGCGCGTGCCGGCGGACCCGTCCTCCGCGGCCTTTCCCATTGTGGCGGCGCTGATCGCCGAGGGCTCCGAGATCGTGGTGGAAGGGGTGATGACCAATCCGCTGCGCTGCGGGCTCCTCGCCACGCTCGCCGAGATGGGCGCGAGGATCGCGCTCGAGAACGTCCGAGAGGAGGGCGGCGAGGAGGTCGCCGATATTCGCGTGACCGCCTCGCGCCTCACGGGCGTCGACGTGCCGGCGGCGCGCGCGCCGTCGATGATCGACGAATATCCGATCCTCGCCGTGGCGGCCGCCTTCGCCGAGGGCGAGACGCGCATGCGCGGGCTCTCCGAGCTGCGGGTGAAGGAGTCCGATCGTCTCGAGGCGATCGCCGCCGGGCTGAAGGCCAATGGCGTCGATTGCGAGATCGTCGGCGACGATCTCATCGTGCGCGGCGGGGCCGGACGCGTGAAAGGCGGGGGAAATGTCGAGACGCATCTCGACCATCGCATCGCGATGAGCTTTCTCGTCATGGGGCTCGGCGCCGACGCGCCCGCGGTGGTGGACGACGATCGCATGATCGCCACGAGCTTTCCGAATTTTCGCGCCCTGATGGAAGGGCTGGGGGCTCGCTTTGCCTGAACGGGGACTTGTCATCGCCATAGACGGGCCGGCGGCCTCGGGAAAAGGCACGCTGGCGCGCCGGCTCGCGGCGCAATTCGGCCTGCCGCATCTCGACACCGGCCTGCTCTATCGCGCCACCGCCTGCGCGCTGCTCGACGACGGGCGCGCGCTCGACGATATTCGCGCGGCGGTGGAGGCGGCGCGCGGCCTCGCGCTCTGCGATTTCGACGAGGCGCGGCTGCGCTCGCGCGAATTGGGCGAGGCTTCCTCCGTCGTCGCCGCCATTCCGCAGGTGCGCGCGGCGCTCATCGAGGCGCAGCGCAGCTTCGCCGCGCGCTCGGAAGGCGCGGTGCTGGACGGGCGCGACATAGGCACGGTGATTTGCCCCGACGCCGCGGTGAAAATCTTCGTCACCGCCAGCGCCGAGAAGCGCGCGCAGCGCCGCGCGCTGGAGCTCGCCTCGCGCGGCGAGCGCGTCGATTACGCGCATATTCTCGAGGATATCCGCCGCCGCGACGAGCGCGACAGCGGCCGCAGCTCGGCGCCGCTGAAAATCGCCGATGACGCCGTGCGGCTCGACACCACCGATCTCGACATAGAGGCCGCCTTCGCCGCCGCGCGGGACATTGTGCGGGAAAAGGCCGAGCTCGCCGGAAAGGTCGGCTGAGCGAGGCGACGCGATGCGCGAGGACATGAGAAAAGTCTTTCGCTTCGCGCCGTCGCCCAATGGCTATCTCCATCTCGGCCACGCCTATTCGGCGCTTCTCGGCTTCGATCTCGCGCAGCGTGAGGGCGGCCGCTTCCTGCTGCGGATAGAGGATATCGACCAGGGGCGGGCGCGGCCGGAGCTCGAGGCCGCGATCCATGAGGATTTGGCCTGGCTCGGCCTGTCCTGGGAGGAGCCGGTCCGCCGCCAATCCGAGCATTTGGACGATTACGCCGCGGCGCTCGCAAAGCTCGACACGCTGGGGCTGCTCTATCCTTGCGTCTGCTCGCGCGCCGATATCGCCGGCGCGAGCCGGGGGCGCGATCTCGACGGCGCGCCGCTCTATCCCGGAACCTGCCGCGGCAAGAGGCTCGCGCGCGCCGGCGCCAATCTGCGGCTCGATATGGCGAAGGCGGCGGCGCTGGTCGGCGGCGAGGTCTCGTGGCGCGAGCATGGGAAGGAGATCGTCGCCGCGCCGCAGGAGTGGGGCGACGTCGTGCTGGCGCGCAAGGACATAGGGACGAGCTATCACATCGCCGTCGCCGTCGACGATGCGCTGCAGGGCGTCACCGATGTGGTGCGGGGCAGGGACCTCTATGAGGCGACCCGGATTCATCGGCTGCTGCAGGAACTGCTCGGCCTGCCGGCGCCGGCCTACCGCCACCATGCGCTGGTGCTGGACGAGGACGGCCGCAAGCTCGCCAAGAGCCGGCTCTCCAAGCCATTGCGGGATTTGCGGGCCGAGGGCGTGACGCCGGCCGATGTGCGGGCCATGCTCGATCTGTCGTAAGTCGGTCGGGCGGGATACGGCGCTCGGGACGCGGCGCTTGTCGTCCCGGATCAAATCATGCATTCTTGCTCGAGTTTAAATCTCCCGCCTTTTCGCGAAGGATCACCCGATGAGGATATTGCTCGCCGCGCTGGCCGCTCTGGCGGCGACGACTTCCGCCGCCGAGGCTAATTATGGCTATTGCTTCACCCATGGCCTGCTGGGCGGGACCAAGGTCGTCGTTCACGATCAGGTGCGCGAGGCCGATTTTTGGGACGGCGCCACGGTGAACGCCTATCGCCAGAGTCTCGAGGCCTCGCATCGCTTCCGCTTCGGGGCGCTGACCTGCCCGGGCTTCGACACGGAGAAGGAGGCGCAGGACAGTCTCGCGAAGCTCCGGCGCGCCTCGGTCGAGCAGGGCTTCGCCGATTTCCCCTTTCCGCCGCAGCCGGCGGTCGATTGAGCCTCAGCCCTCGTCGCGCGGCCCTTTGTCGGAGAGCAGCGCCGCGACCCAGCGGCTCGAGGGGAATTGATCGCACAGCGTCAGAAAGGCGATGGCGATCGGCACGCCGATGAAGGCGCCCGGCAGGCCCCAGAGAAACGTCCACAGCAGGACGGAGAAGACGACGACCGTCGGCGACATTGCGAGCGCCGAGCCGGAGAAGGCCGGCTCCAGCCCGCTGCCGATGACGAGCTGAATAATGCTCAGCACGCCGAGCACGACCAGCGCCATCTGGCCGGAATCGAATTGCGCATAGGCGAAGAGCGCGGGCAGCAGCGTCGCCGCCGCCGGGCCTATGTAGGGCAGGTAATTCAAGGCGAAGGTCAAGACGCCCCAGGCCGCGGCGAGATCGAGGCCGATCGCCAGCGCGAAGAGGAAGACCACCGCGCCGGTGACGAGGCTCGCCACTGTGCGCACCAGCATGTAGCGGCGCAGCTTTTCGGCGATGCGCGCGCCGGCCTGCAGCAGAGAGCGCGCCGTCGCCTCGCTGCGTGAGGCGGCGAGCTTCTTCTCGAATCCGCCGGCCTCGGCGAGGCCCATGATCACATAGATCAGCACCACCAGCGCGAAGCCGACGAATATGTTGACGCGGGTCGCCGCCGCCCGCAGCAGCGCCAGCACCCAGGCGGCGTTGAAATGCTCGGTGATCAGCGAGGCGACGAAAATATCATGCGCCTCCAGCCATTTTGTCGCGTTCTCGAAGGAGGCCTTCACGCGCTCGATATTGCGGATGAACCAATCGACGATCTCGCCGCCGCTCCACACGATCAGCGAGGACAGAGCGATCATGACCGCGAGCGCGACGACGATGCTGAGGACGAGCGCCACCGGCCGCGGCGTCAACGTCTGCAGCCATTGCTGCAACGGCCAGATGAGCGCGATGATGAAGAGCGCGAAGACGACCGGCTCCAGCACCGACTGGCCGATCGAGAAGGCCGCCAGCATCACGAATGCGATGACGATGACCGCCGCCGTATCGGCCGCTCGCTCTCCCATGCTCGCCCCGCTTTTTCGTCAATTTTCTCGAGCGATGCGCTCGCGAGAAAAAGGTAGAGCGCCGCCGTCCCGGGAAAACGTCTCGCAATTGTCGAAAGCGCGCCGAGCGCTAATTCCCTGCGAGCGTTTTCGGACGAATTGGAGAGACGAGATGACGACCACAGTGGAAAACAAGGACGAAAATTTCTCCCGTCGCGCTTTCGCCGCCGGTCTTCTGGCGGCGCTGGCGGCCGCGCCGCTCGCCGCCGTCGTCGCTCCGTCCGAGGCGGAAGCGCAGGAGCGGCAATTCGTGCGCCCGTCCCATACGCCGCGCGTGCAGCGCCCGCGCAGCCATGTGCGTGGTCCGACGACCCATCGCAGCCTGTTCCGTCGGCGCGTCCGCATTCCCGTGCGTTGACGCGCAGGAACCCATTCGCGCGCCTTCGAGAAGGCGGGGGCGCGGCATGTCCGCCTTCGAGCGGCATGCCTCCAAGGGCAGGGGATAAAGATGAACGACTATAGCGTCGCGCCGGAATTCGGAGAGCAGGCCGTCGCGGCGCGGGCGGGCGCTTGGCTGAAGCGCAAGGCGCCCTATCTCATCGTGCTCGGCCTCGCCATTTTCGGCGTCGCCTACACCAGCCTCGCCCAGCAGCCGCTCTACGGCTATTGGGAGTTTCTCGGCGTGGCGATCGGCGTCGCCTGCGTCGCCATAGGCTGGCGGCAGGCGCCGGACCGCCAGGCGCGCTTCATTCTCGCGCGCACGCAGGCGCTGCATTGGGCGGCCTTTCTCGTCGCCATGAACATCGTGCTCTGGCCGAGCGTGAACAGCTTCCTCAATGCGCCGGCGACCGGGCTCGCTCTTCTGCTGCTGCTGGCGCTCGGCACATTCGTCGCCGGAATTCAGGTGTCCTTCGACATCGCCGTGCTCGGCCTCGCCATGGCGGTCGCCGTGCCGGCCATCGCCTGGTTCAAGCAATCGGCGCTGTTCCTGATCCTGGCGGTCATCGTGCTCGGCGCGCTCGCCGCGGCCTTTTGGCGACGCGGCGGCGAGGCCTCGACATGAGAGTTCGGAGCCTCACCGCCCCTGTCGCGTGGCGACATGGGGGTTGTTCGGCGCCTTCGCCATCAGCTGATCGATGCGGTCGCGCTCGCGCTTGAAGTCGGCGAGCAGCTTGCCGTCGAACTCGCGCGTGCGCGCCAGCTTGACGCGCATCGGATCGACGAAATGGCCGTTGACCATGACCTCGTAATGGAGGTGCGGACCGGTCGAGAGGCCGGACGAGCCCAAAAATCCGACGATCTGGCCCTGCTTTATGCGCATTCCCTCGCGAATGCCGCGCGCGAAGCCGGACATATGATTATAGGCGGTCGAATAGCCATTGGCGTGCTGGATCTCCACGCGGCGGCCATAGCCGCTGTGCCAGCCGGCCTCCACCACCACGCCATTGCCGGCGGCCAGAATGGGCGTGCCGATGGGCGCCGCCCAATCGACGCCCGTGTGCATCTTGTAATAGCCGAGGATCGGATGGCGGCGCATGCCGAAGCCGGAGCGCGTCTCGCCCGCGGCGATCGGCTTGCGCACGAGAAATTTGCGGCTCGAGCGGCCGCTCTCGTCATAATAATCGACGAGCCCGTCGTCGGCCGTCTGATAGCGGTAATAGCGCAAGGTCTCGTTGCGCGTGGTGATGGAGGCGTAGAGCAGCGCCTCGCGTCCCGAGCCCTCCTCGTTCTCGTCATAGAGAACGTCCAGCGAATCGCCGCCGTTCACGCCGCGCTGCAGATCGAGATCATTGGCGAATATGCGCACGAGATCATTGATGATCGGCCGAGGAATATCCTGCTTCAGCGCGGTCTCGTAGAGCGAATCGTAGAGCCGCATTCCGCCCGGATCGTCGTCTGCGTCGCCGCCATCCTCTTCCACATTGGCGGAGCCGCGGCGACCGACCTTGGCCAGATTGGCGGGGGCGGTCACCTGCAGGAAGGTTCCGCGATCGGTCGCCGCCACCATCGTATCCAGCCGATCATCCGTATAGATCGAGATGCGGGCGAGCTGGAGATTGGCGCCGGAGCCGTCGAAATCCGCGAAGAGCAGCTTGACCTTCTGGCCCTCGCGCGCCGCCGTCTCGACGCGCTTGGCGCCGAAAGCCGCCGCCACCGCTCCTATGCTCGCCTTTGGCACGCCATTGGCGAGAAGCGCGTCGACCAGAGTCTCCCCGCGGCGCAGCACGATGAGCTTTTCGTCCATCTGCGTCGGCTGCGGTCCCGCCGAGCGCGGCGCTATCGTGACATTCTCCGGCACCATGCGCACCTCGATGGCCGAGAAGGGCGCCGTGACAGAGGGCGTTCCCGCCGCCGCATAGGCGAGCGCCTGCGGATCGAGCGAGGCGCGGCTGGTGCGCGACAGCAGCAATTGGCCGGGCAAGGGCAGGGCGGGCTTGGCGCCGGAGGCGATCTGCGATTTGGCCTGCTCGGCCACCTGCGCCTGACACTCCTCGAGCGACAGAGCGGCGCTCTGCCGCTCCGGCTCGCCGACCGCGAAGTCCCTGGTGACGAAGGAGACCTCGGCGTCGTCCGGCGCAATGTCCGGCTCCGCCGCGCTATCGGCGGCGTTGCGGGAATCCGCCAGCAGCTTCAGCGGATTGAACGACGGAACCTCTTCCGCGAAGCTGGTCGGCGCGAGCGTCAGCGTCGTCGCCACATGCGTATAGGCGCGCGTGCGCATCACTTCTTTCTCGCCGGCGCGCGAGGTGGTCGTCGTCTTGAAGGTCTGCTTGGCGGCGACAATGTCCACCGAGCGCACGATGCGGTCGCCCTTCTTGGGATTGACGACCTGACTGTCCTTCTCGTCCTTGCGGCCGAGCTGCGCCCGGGTCGGCGCCTCGGCGAAGCGCGACTGATGATCGAGCGCCGTATAGGCCGCCGAGCTGATGAGCAGGGCGCCGGACAGGCCGGTGAGCACCGTGCCGGCGAGCCAACGAATGGAGACGCGCCGGCGGTCGAGAGGGGAATGGCGCCGGCCGTCGGCCTCTATGGCCGGCTGATCGCCGATATCGGTCCAGTCGACCTCCGCCAGAGCGGAAACGAGGCGCCTATTCGCATCGAGGGGCATAGAGTGGCGGCCGATCCGTTTTCGGGTGCGATAAACGATTGAGACGCGGGGCGCTTCGATGGACGGCCCGGGAACGGCTCCCAGGGACCGCAAAACGAAGCCTGCGCATTATGGCCCAATTGCGGCGCTGAAGTTATCCACCGCCGAAACCCCGGGAAAGCCGAGGGTTGACGATCTCGACGACGGTTTCGTGAAAAATCTCCAAAACGGTCGTTGACAGTCCGGGAGGGGCGGTCCTATAAGGCGTTCATCGACGGCGGCGCTGCCAACGAGCGGCGAACGAAGTCGTTTCTTCGTCTTTTGGGGAGTTGGCCAACCTGGCTGGTTCGTCGGGACGAAGAAGCGTCTCTGGAATTG
>NZ_JBQUZK010000061.1:0-77723 GCF_056313885.1 Methylosinus sp. DMC45 | reverse complement strand
TTCGAGGTGAACTCCGTCCCATTGTCGGAAACGATCATGCCGGGCTTGCCGCGCCTTTCGATCAGCGCCGACAGCTCGCGCGCCACCCGTTTGCCGGAGATCGACGTGTCCGGGATCGCCGCCAGGCATTCGCGCGTCACGTCGTCGACGATGTTCAGGATGCGGATCCGCCGGCCGCTGGCGAGCTGGTCGTGCACGAAGTCGAGAGACCAGCGGGCATTCGGCTTCGCCTCGACAAGAGTCGGCGCCCGTGTTCCCACGGCGCGGCGGCGCGCGCGGCGCTTTCTCACCGTCAGCCCTTCCTCGCGGTAGAGCCGATAGATGCGGTTCTTACCCGAGCGCTCGCCCCGCTGACGAAGCAAGACGAACAGCCGACGGTAGCCGAAGCGCCGGCGCGCATTGGCGAGACCGCGCAGCTCGGCGCGAAGCTCGGCGTCGGCCGGGCGCGTCGACGTGTAGCGCGCCGTCTTGCGATCGATCGCGACGATCCGGCAGGCCCGACGTTCCGACAGGCCCATGACGGCCTGAAGATGCGCGACGGCTTCGCGCTTGACGGCGGGCCCTACCATTTTTTTCCCAGAAGCTCACGCATCGCCGCCGCATCGAGCAGCTGATCGGCCAAGAGCTTCTTCAGACGCGCGTTTTCCTCCTCCAGCGCCTTCAGCCGCTTGGCCTCGGAAACGTCCATCCCGCCGAATTTGGCCTTCCAATTGTAGAGCGTCGTCTCCGAAACCGCGTATTTGCGCGCGAGGTCCGCCGCCTTCGCGCCGGCTTCCTGCTCCCGCAAAATCCCGATGATCTGCTCTTCCGTGAACCGTTTCTTTTTCATCGTGTCCGTCCTGCAATCGGCCGGACTCTAATCGATGCTGGTGGAATTTTTCAGGGGCACGTCAGCGATTCATGCATCGTTTTTCTCCTTCCAACCCGGTCTTGGATCGCCAGGACGAAACAAGCCGATGTCTTTGCGCCTCGACGTCGAGGCCCTGACGTCGACGCGGCTCCTCGCAAACTGATCTGGACAATGGCCTTGCGTAAAGCGCCATTTAGAACATAAATACAGGGCCAATTTAGGAGCTCGCCGTGCGCCGGGCCGAAGAGACCGAATTTGCTATCGCGCCAGCAACGGCAGGGACGCCGCTTCTGCGCTGGCTCTATGGGGAAATTCGCGACGCGATCCTGAGCGGACGGCTTTCTCCCGGAACCAGACTACCCGCAAGCCGCGAATTCGCGCGCCAGCATCATGTTTCGCGCGGCGTCGTTCTCAATGCTTTCGCGCAGCTCGCCGCCGAAGGTTATTTGGTCGGCAAAGTCGGCAAAGGGACCTTCGTGGCGGAGGCGCTTCCCGTGAGCTCCCGCTCGGCTCCAATGAGGAAGAAGGAAGCGAGCGCGGGCATTCTGTCACGGCGCGGCGAGCTTCTTGCGCAGTCGCCTTTTCCGCTGCGTGAACTGCCGTTCCCTCCGCGCCCGTTCCGTCCGAACCAGCCCGACGTCGCCGCGTTTCCCTTGAGGATTTGGAACCGAATTGCGGCGCGCAGAGCTGGTTTGCTTCAGCGCGCGCAACTGCTGAGCTGCGACCCGGCGGGATACCCGCCGCTTCGTCGAGCTATCGCTGACCATTTGCGGCGCTCCATGGGCGTTTCCTGCCGTTCCGAGCACGTGGTGCTTCTCTCGAGCGCGCAGCAAGGGTTCGATCTTTGCGCGCGGCTGCTGCTCGATCCCGGCGATGAAGTCTGGATCGAAGATCCGGGCTATATGGGCGCACGCCGCATCTTCGCCGCTGCGGGCGCCGACATCGTCGGCGTGCCCGTCGACAGTGAAGGGTTAGATGTCGCGAACGCGGTGCGCGCCGCGCCGCACGCTCGCCTCGTCTATGTAACGCCCGCGCATCACACGCCTCTCGGCATGCCGATGGCGCTCCACCGACGCCTCGAGCTGCTTCGCTGGGCCCGAGCGGCCAAAGCGATCGTGATCGAAGACGATTACGATGGAGAGTTTCGCTACGGCAGTCTCCCGCTCGCTCCGCTCAAGAGCCTGGACGACGACGATCGCGTGATCTATGCGGGAACCTTCAGCAAGCTGCTGTTTCCTTCGTTGCGGCTCGCTTATCTGATCGTTCCCGATAGGCTGGTCGAAGCATTCACGACCGCGCTGTCCTTGTGCAGTCGTCACGCGTCGCTATTGCCGCAGCTCCTGTTGCACGAATTCATCGCGGACGGGCATCTGGCGCGCCATATCCGGGAGATGCGATCGCTCTATGCCGAGCGCGCGGCGATGATGGAGCATCTGGCTAGGTCGCGTCTATCCGGTCTCCTCGCCATGCCACAGATTGCGACCGGGCTCGACGCCGCCGCCCTGTTGCAGTTCCGCGTGGACGATCGCCGCATCGCCGCAACCCTCGCGCAAGGTGGGATAGAGACGCGGCCGATTTCGGATTACCGGCAATCGGTCGCGGGCCCGAGCGGTCTGGTCATGGGATTCGCGGCCTTTGACAGCGCAGCGATGGAGGAGGGCGTCATTCAAATCGCGAAAATCCTCGAGGGCGTCGTATCGAAAATGCAATGCGACGATGGCGGCCCGCCTGGCCCGGAAATTTCCGCGTAGGTTGGCGGGAGCGGTTGTCGAATCCACCTCGAGCCATTTCGAAGCCGCCACGCCTGCCGGAGCATGCCCACACTGCCGTTTTCCGGCCTGGGCAGTGCTTGTCTCGCGCCGGCTATCTGCCCGTCGCGCGATGCTCACGGAACGCGGCGGCGAGTGTGCGCAATGCGGCGCGCGATTTGGGATCGGTGAGCGTCGAGTGCAGCACGATCTCGGACGAGGGCAGGCGCGGCAACCCCAAGCGCTCGCCGATTTCGATGGCGCCGGGGGGAGCGAGGCGACAGGAAAAAATGGCCAGGGCAAGCCCGGCGGAGACCGCGGCCGCCACCGCCGACGAGCCGCCGCCGAGAAACACTTCCGTCCAAGCGACGCCCGCCTCGTCGAGGGCGCGAGTCGCGACATCGCGCACTCCACAGGATGGAGACAGGGCGGCCAGCCGCAAAGGCTCGCCCTGCCGATGCTCGAAATTCGGCGCGGCGAACCATCCGAAATGTTCAGGGCCGAGGACCTCGCCGTCGCGTCTGTCGTCCTCGCGCCGAATGATGCAGGCGTCCAGTTCTCCGCGATCGAAAGCGTCGAGCAGAGCGCGCGAATTTTCGAGACGGACTTCGATGCGCAGACCCGGATCATGTGCGTTGAGTTGCGCCAGAAGAGTCGGAAGCTCCGGTCCGGCCACATGGGCGGCAATGCCGAGCCCGAAGCGGCGCAGGGTCGTGGAAGCGAGCGCCGACAACGCGGCTTCGTGCGCGACGAGAAAGTCACGAGCCCGGTCGAGAAAGACGGCGCCGTGAGCGGAGAGCCGGACGTGGCGCGGCGTGCGCTCGATCAGTCGTTGGCCGATCCGCTCTTCCAGGCGCCGCAGCTTGACGCTGATCGCGCCTTGTGTGGTGCCGAGGGCCTCGGCTGCTCGCGTGAAACTTTGCAGGTCGGCGATGGCCACGAAAGCCTGGACCGACTCGACATCGAGGGACGCCATTTCGATCATCCAGATTTGTTGTCTCTGAAATAGCACGTCATATCATTTTTGTATCGTCGAATTTCGCCTACCATCGGCTCCATCGACAACCGTCGCACGCGAGACAGCCGCGTCACCACGACCTTCGCCGTTGTGAGTGAGCGGCGGCTCGCGAGACGCCGAGTGATCTCGGCGCTGAAAGGTCCGATCATGTCCTTTGCTTCCTCGCGGCAAGGCAACCTTGCCTTGGCCGCCATTTGCCTGTCGGCTTCGATGTTCGGCTTCGAAATATCGAGCGTGCCGGCGATCCTGCCGACGCTGGAGGAAGTCCTTCACGCCGATTTCCAGCAGCTCCAATGGACCATGAACGCCTACACCATCGCCGTGGCGACCGTCCTGATGGCAGCCGGCGCTTTGGCGGATCGCTTCGGGCGCAAGCGTCTCCTCATCGTCGCCATCGTTGCGTTCGGCGGCGCGTCCCTCCTATGCGGCCTCGCCCCCGACATGACGATCCTCATCGTCGGGCGAGCGCTCCAAGGCGCGAGCGGCGGCGCCATGCTGATTTGTGGGATCGCAGTGCTCTCGCATCAGTTCAGCACCGCTGCCGATCGAGCCCGGGCATTCGGCTGGTGGGGCATCGTTACTGGGTTTGGCCTCGGCTTCGGCCCGGTGATCGGCGCCGGGATCGCCGCCCTCTTGGGCTGGGCCTGGGTGTTTCTGATCCACGGCTTCATCGCAGCGCCGACGGTCGTTCTGGCTTGGCGCGCTGTCCGGGAATCGAAAGACCCGAAGGCCCGGCGGCTGGATCTCGCCGGCGTCGCGACCTTGTCACTGGCCGTATTTTGCGTCGCTTACGTCATCACCCAGGGCAGCGAACTCGGCTTCGCCAGTCCGCTCGCGCTGACGATCGTCGCCACAGCGGCTCTCAGCCTCATCGCCTTCATCATTGTAGAGCAGATCGCGCTGCATCCAATGTTCGATTTCTCGGTGTTCCGAATTCGGCCCTTTTGCGGAGCGCTGTTCGGCTCGATAGGCATGAATTTCAGCTTCTGGCCTTTCATGATCTATCTGCCGATCTGGTTTCAGGCAGGACTCGGGCTCGATGGACTAACGGCAGGTCTGGCGCTTCTCGCCTACACCTTGCCGACGCTCGTTGTCCCGCCATTCGCCGAACGCCTTTCGCTGCGCCTTGGCGCTGGCGTCGTCATCCCGACGGGACTGTTCGTGATAGGCTTCGGCTTTTTCATCATGAAGACTGGAACAAGCGGCGGTTCGCCGGCCTTGACGACGACGTTGATCGGCGCGTTGCTGGCCGGGATCGGCCTCGGGGCCACCAACACGCCGGTCACCAACACCACGACCGGATCAGTATCGAGCGACAGAGCCGGCATGGCGTCCGGCATCGATATGAGCGCCCGGATGATCTCGCTCGCCATCAACATCGCGCTGATGGGCTTCGTCTTGCTGGAGGGCGTTCAGAAACGGCTGAGCGCAGCGTCTGGAGCATTCGATGCGGCGCAGCTTCGACGCGTCGCCGAGCAGATCGTCGCCGGAAATGTCTCGGCCATCGATCAGTCCGCCATGGGAGCGTCAAAGGTGATCGGTCCTGCCGCGCTGGCCGGCGGCTTCGGAGACGTCATGCTCTACGGCGCCATCGGCGTCTGGGTGCTTGCGGCGCTCAGCTTCATCACCTTCGAGCAGAAGAGAGGCGTCGAAGATGCGGCATGAGATTGTGGGCTCTGCCTTCCACAACGGAACGTGTCCAACATGTCCTCGGCAATGCTGCTCTGCATCGCTGATGGCCGCCGGATGAAGCGCCGTTTTCGGGAAGCATCAGCACCCGCCTCGGGTCTTTCTCGAACGCTCCCGAGAGCGTTACAAGGAAGCGATGAATATCCGAAATCTCTTCGGATCCGATGCAGAAACCAGGTAGCGCGATCCGCTTATCGAGCGCATTCAGAAGCCGAATTCATGTGACGTGTGGTCATCGTGGACAAGCTTCGTGACCTCCTCGGAGACGAGAATGTCAGTTATCGACGAAACCAAACTGAAGGCCAGCGCCCATCAGGTGCTGCAGAATGCGATCGACCCCGGCCTGCCCGGCCTCTATCGCGGCAAGGTGCGCGACAATTACGACCTGCCGGACGGGCGGCGCATCCTCGTTACCTCCGACCGCCTGTCGGCCTTCGACCGGGTGCTATGCCACATCCCGTTCAAGGGGCAGGTGCTGAATGGCGTCACCCGCTGGGCCTTCGAGCAGACCGCCGACATCTGCCCAAACCATATACTGGACTACCCCGACCCGAACATCATCGTCGGCCATCGGCTCGAGATTCTGCCGGTGGAGATCGTCGTGCGTGGCTACTTGGCGGGCACGACAAGCACCTCGATCCTGACAATGTATCGGGCCGGTCGCCGGCAGATGTACGGGCAGCGGCTGCCCGACGGCCTCGCCGACAATCAGGCGCTCGAGACGCCGATCATCACGCCAACGAGCAAGGCAGTCGACGGCGCTCATGACGAGCCTCTTACGGCAGGCGAAATCCTCGCGCGCCGGCTGCTGACCGAAGCCCAGTGGCGGCAGATGAGTGAAGTCGCCCTCGCCCTGTTTGCGCGTGGCCAACGGTTGGCCGCCGAGCGCGGCCTGATCCTCGCCGACACAAAATACGAGTTCGGCGTCGATTCCAGGGGAACCTTACGCATCGCCGACGAAATCCACACCCCCGACTCCAGCCGCTACTGGCAGGCAGCCACCTATCCGCAGCGTCTTGCCGCCGGCCAGTCGCCGGAAAGTTTCGACAAGGACGTAATTCGGAGCTGGGTCGCCGCGCGATGCGATCCGTACAAGGACGATGTCCCTGCAATACCCTCAGAGCTGATCTGGAAAACCGCACTGACCTATGTCGATGCTCACCAGCGGATTACCGGGCGCGCGTTCGAGCCGCCCGAGCCCACGCAGCCGATACACGAGCGCGTAATGGCGGCTTTGAGGACATTCCATGGGATATGATCGCTTCCTCAACGATCCAAGGCAGACCAAGCGGAGAAATATCGGAAGGCTCACGCGAGCAGCCGACCCGACCGCGTCGGGGAGCCGTCTCGCTGCGGCGAACATGTTCATCAGCCTCGCGAGGCGCCACCGGATTCGTGCAGCATGGGGAACCCCCGCTGATGCCAAGCGGGATAGACAGGCGGCTGATCGCTTGCGGCGTCGAGAGCCGCAATTTGCGCTTCGTTCAGCCGCCAGCCCACCGCGCCGACATTTTCGATAAGCTGCTCCTCATTGCGTGCGCCGATGATGACATTGGCGACCGTGTCGCGCTGGAGCAACCAGTTCAAGGCGATCTGCGGGATCGTCTTGCCGGTCTCCTGCGCGATCCTCTCCAACGCGTCGACGATTCGAAACAGGCGTTCCTCATCGAAATGGGGACCAGTGCCCGCTATGTCGTGAGCGCGTGTGCCGGGCTTGGCGGGCTGACGGCGGCGGATCTTGCCGGTCAGCTTTCCCCATCCGAGCGGGCTCCAGACGACGGCGCCGACGCCTTGGTCACGACCGAGATCCAGCAAATCCCATTCATAATCGCGATTGAGGAGAGAATAATAGACCTGATGCGCGACATGCCGCGGATAGCCGTAGCGATCGGCGACAGCGAGAGACTTCATTAGGTGCCAGCCAGAGAAATTGGACGCGCCGACATATCGGACCTTTCCGTCGCGAACGAGTTGATCGAGGGTGGCGAGCGTCTCTTCCACCGGCGTGTTGTAGTCCTGTCCATGCAATTGGAGCAGATCGATGTGGTCGACGGCAAGACGCCGGAGCGCGGCGTCCACGGCCTCTATGAGGTGGACACGCGAAGAGCCGAAGTCATTGGCTCCCTCGCCGGTTGGGAAGGTCACTTTGGTCGAGATCAGCACGCGGTTACGCTTGCCGGCGATCGCATGGCCGAGGATCTCCTCCGCCAAACCATCCGAATAGACGTCGGCGCTGTCGAACATTGCGACGCCGTGGTCCAGACAGATATCGACGAGACGCGCGGCGCCGGCAGAGTCGGTGGAGCCCCAGGCTTTGAAAAAGTCGCCGGCGCCGCCAAATGTCGCGGTGCCAAAAGAGAGCGCCGGGACCCGCAGGCCGGACGCGCCGAGACGTCGAACTTCCATGATGGCTCCTTTTGAATTGGCGACACGGTCGCTCGTCTCGAGGACTATGCGTGGCTATGAGGCGCTGTCGAAAGCGAACCGAAGGGCGATCATGCTATCGCATCGAAAAATAAATTCCAGCCACCTCAAACATACAATAGCGGAACTGTTACGAAAACGATGTCTCTCCCGACGGCAGTTCCTTATTTGCTCGTGACATTGGTCGCCTGGAAATCTCGAGTCGACGATGCGGATCGTACCTCGCCGTAAAGAGGGCGCAACTCCGACACGACCGGAGATCGAGTGTCGCCAACAAATATGGCATATAATGTCGGAGATCGGCGCGGGCCCGCCGGGCTTTCGAGGGAAGCGGGAATGGCTTCGGACGACGCGGAAATATTGCTGGAGGCGGAACGCTGGCGTCGGGAGGGGCGCGGCGTCGCTATTGCGACGGTGATCGAGACGTTCGGCTCCGCTCCGCGGCCGGTCGGTTCGCATCTCGTCGTCGACGACACTGGCAGCTTTCGGGGCTCGGTCTCGGCGGGCTGCGTGGAAAGCGACGTCATCTCCGCGGCGCTCGACGTCATAGCGGATGGGACGCCGCGCATTTTGGAGTTCGGCGTCGCCGACGAAACCGCTTGGCGCGTCGGCCTCTCCTGCGGCGGACGCATCGCCGTGCTGGTGCAAGCCGTCGGCGCCGCCGCGGCGGATGTGCTCGCGATCTCCAATCGCTGGACTGCCGCCCGAAGACCCCATGCGATCGCGATCCCTCTCGATGGCGGCGATCCGAATCTGCCGGGCATGAGCGATCCGCTCTACGCCGTGCGCGGGGTGACGTTGCATGATGGCCGCCGCTGGTTCGTCGAATGGCGCGAGCCGGCGCCGCGCCTCATCGTCATCGGGGCGGTGCATATCGCGCAATTTCTCGCGCCCATGGCGCGGCTCACGGGAATCGAGCCGGTCATCGTCGATCCGCGGGACGCCTACGCCGCGCCGGATCGCTTCCCCGGCGTTCATTTGGATTTGCGCTGGCCGGATGAAGCATTGCCGGAGATTGGCCTGGACGCTTCCACGGCGCTCGTCGTGCTGACCCATGATCCGAAAATCGACGATTCGGCGCTTCTGCTGGCGCTGGCCTCGGATTGCTATTACGTCGGCGCGCTCGGATCGCGCAGGACCCATGCGCGGCGGGTCGAGAGGCTTTTCGCCAAAGGCGCGAAGCGTGACGCTCTGGCGCGCATAAGGGCGCCGGTCGGCCTCGACATAGGCGCGCTCGGCCCCGCCGAGATCGCCGTTTCCGTGCTCGGAGAACTGATCTTCGAACGCAAGCGCAAGCCGCTGCGCAACGAAGCGCAGATGACCGCATGATCGCGGCGATTGTTCTCGCCGCCGGTCGTGGCGCGCGCTTTTCGGCGGATGGACGTAACAAATTGCTCGAGGACTTTGGCGGAAGTCCGCTGCTCCGACGCGCTGTCGACGCCGCGCTCGGCTCACGCGCCGGCGAGACTATCGTCGTCACGGGCTGGGACCACGAGCGCGTCTCAGCGGCGCTCGCCGGCCGGTCCGTGACGCTCGTCCATAATTTGGATCATGCCGAGGGCATGGCGTCGACTCTGCGCGTGGGAATTGCGCAGGCGCGTGATGCGCAGGGCGCGCTGATCCTGCTCGGCGATATGCCCAATGTCTCTTCCGCCGTCCTCGATCTTCTGATTGGAACCTTCGAGGAGACGCACGCTCCCGCGGTCGTCCCGCTGCGTGGCGGCAGACGCGGCAATCCGGTCCTCGTCGGACGCGCGCTGTTCCCGCGTATTTTGGAATTGCGCGGCGATATCGGCGCGCGCGCTCTTTTGCGCGCGACCCCGAATGTCGTGGAGGTGGAAGCCGACGGAGACGGCGTAATTCTCGATGTCGATACGCCGGACGATCTCGACGCATTGCGCCGCCGTGAGCGCGCATCCTCCGATCCGATCGGATCGGAGAAAATCTAGGTTCTTCGATCGTATTCTCGCCGACCTGCCGATGCGCCCGGCTCGGAGAGCGCTCTATGCAAATGCGACATTGGTGGTCTTCAGCGGGACGCTGCGAATTCGCCTTCCCGTCGCCGCGAAAAACGCGTTGAGCACGGCGGGCGCGGCGACGCAGATCGTCGGCTCGCCGACGCCGCCCCAAAAGCCGCCGCTCGGCATGACGATCGTCTCCACTTTCGGCATGTCCTTGATGCGCATGGAATCATAATTGTCGAAATTGCTCTGCTCGACGCGGCCGTTCTTCACCGTAATGGCTCCATAGAAGAGCGCCGAGAGGCCGTAGACGAAGGAGCCCGCGACCTGCCGCTCGATCTGCGCCGGATTGACGGCATAGCCCGTATCCGTCGCCGCGACGATGCGATGGATCTTGATCTTGTCGCCATCCTGCACGGAGATTTCCGTCGCTGCCGCGACATAGCTGCCATAGCCCATGAAGGAGGCGATCCCCCGATGCACGCCGGCGGGGGCTGGCGCGCTCCAGCCGATGCGCTCCGCCACGGCGTCGAGCACGGCGAGCTGCTTGGGATGGTTCTTCATCAGCGCGCGGCGGAAGGCCAGAGGCTCGGCGCCGGCGGCATGGGCGAGCTCGTCGATGAAGCTCTCGAGATAGATGGCGTTATGATTGATGTTGACGCCGCGCCAGAAACCCGGCGGCACCGGCGGATTGCGCATCGAATGCTCGACGAGCAGGTGAGGGACGTCATAACCGATCTGCGCGTCGCCACTTGGCGCGAGCCCTTGGAAAGCCGCCGGATCGACGCCGTCCTTGATCGCCTCGGGCCGCACGCTCGCCAGGATCGACTGGCCGGACAAGCGAATATGCAGGCCGATGAGATTATTCTGCGCGTCGAGCCCGCCGACGAGCCGGCATTGCGTCACGGGATGATATTTGCCATGCGCCATATCCTCCTCGCGCGACCACAAGAGCTTCACCGGCCGGCCGGGAAACTGCTTGGCGAGAAGCACCGCTTGGGTGACGTAATCGGTGAAGCCGCGCCGGCCGAAGCCGCCGCCGAGCATTATCTTGTGAACCTCGCATTTTTCCGGCGGTAGGCCCGAGGCGGCAACCACGGCGGCGAAGGCGGCCTCGCCGTTCTGCGTACCGGTCCAAACCTCGCAGCGCTGCGGCGTATAGAGCGCCGTGGCGTTCAGCGGCTCCATCTGCGCGTGATTTTGATGCGGATAGGAATAGACCGCCTCTATCACCTTGGTCGCGCCGGCGATCGCCGCATTCGCGTCGCCGTTGCGATTGCCGACCACGGCGGCCTCTGCGAAGTCCAGCCCCTCGGCGAGCCAAGCGGCCGTCGCCGCGCTGGAGGCCGAAGCGTTCGGCCCCTCGTCCCAGACGATCGGCAGAGCGTCCAGCGCCGTCTTGGCGCGCCACCATGTGTCCGCCACCACGGCCACCGCCGTGTCGCCCACCGGAACGGCCTTCACGACGCCAGGCAGCCCGGCGATCTTCGCTTCGTCGAAACTCTTCAGCCGGCCGCCGAAAACAGGGCAATCGGCGATCGCCGCATTCAGCATGTTCGGCAGCTTCAAATCTATGCCGTAGACCATCTTGCCATTGGTCTTGTCGGCCGTGTCCAGCCGCGGCAGGCCCTTGCCGGCGATTTTCCAATCCTTCGGGTCTTTCAGCGGCGGGTCGGCCGGCGGCTTCAGCAGCGCGGCCGCCGCGGCGACCTTGCCGAAGCTCGTGGAGCGGCCGGAGGCGGCGTGAGCAATGATGCTGTTTTGCGCCCTGCACTCTGCGGCGGGGACCTTCCATTCGTCGGCCGCAGCCTGGATCAGCATCTCGCGCGCCGTTGCGCCGCCCTTGCGGACATAATCATGCGAGCCACGGATGCCCCGGCTGCCGCCGGTGGAGAAATCGCCCCATACGCGATTGCGCGCCACGCTCTGGCCCGGCGTCGGATATTCGGTCGTGACCTTGGACCAGTCGCATTCGAGCTCCTCGGCCACGAGCTGCGCGAGGCCGGTGAGCGAGCCCTGGCCCATCTCCGAGCGGGCGATGCGAATGACGACCGTATCGTCCGGCTTCACCACCACCCAGGCGTTGACCTCCGGCGCGCCTTCCGCCGCGAGAGCGCCCTTGGGGGCGCCGGGAATGTCGAGGCCGAGCGCCAGCCCCGCGCCGAGCGATGCGCCGCCGATGATGAAGCCGCGCCGGCCGACAGAGAGAGATCGAGTCATGTTTTTTCTCCCCTCAGGCCTTCGCGGCGGCGTGAATGGCGTCGCGCGCCTGCTGGAACGTGCCGCAGCGGCAGATATTGGTGATCGCCTCGTCTATGTCCTTGTCGGTCGGATGCGGATTCTCGCGCAGCAGAGCCGCGGCGGCCATCAGCAGCCCGCTCTGGCAATAGCCGCATTGCGGCACGTCATGCGCGATCCACGCCTCTTGCAGGCGGTGCAGAGCGCCCTCGCGGCCGAGCCCCTCTATGGTGGTGATCTTTTTGCCCACGACATCGCCGACCTGCACGCTGCAAGCGCGCACCGCCTCGCCGTCTACATGAATGGTGCAAGCGCCGCATTGGGCGATGCCGCAGCCATATTTCGTGCCCGTGAGGCCGATGTTCTCGCGGATGGCCCAGAGCAGCGGAGTGTCCGGCGCGGCGTCTATGTCATAGACACGCCCATTGACAGTCAGCGTAAGGGTCGTCATGCGATGCCTCTCCAACGGCGGCCGTTTCGCATTTTCTATCAAATCAGTCATATTTAGGAAAGAGCCTGCCTGCTCCCCGCGCGCAGGAACGGAAAACCGAAAAATCGCCTCACATGGAAATTGCCGGGGAGCGCTCTTCGTAAAACATTCGTGGCGTGGGCGTCGGACGCCGGGCCCCCGACATTCCCGTCGAAGCCGTGAGATCTGGGCCGTCGCGCCCTTGATCTAAAATCCGAGGGATGAGAAACGCTCGACGAACGCTCGCGGCGTGCGCCGAAGATCATGTATGTCGCCGAATTTTCACAGCCAGCGAGAAGAAGAATCGCAAGAAACGGCGTCAGAATCGCGCTGGAAACGAGTCCGAGAAGCCGTCCGCTGACGAGAAACCTCCTGCGGAGCCGCGCGAAATACGTCTTTTCGCCGAAAGGACGTCTTCGTCCGCGCCGCCATTCCTTTTTGTCAATGAGCGACAAAGTCGAAGCGCGATAGACTTTCGTATCGTCGCGCCATCCGATTGCTCGGCTCGCGCTCACGCTGCTCGCCGCGTAATAGGCGTAGCGCGGCGCCTCTAATGGCGACAGCGTGGCGCTTCAAAGGAAGCTATTCGATGCATGGGGAAGAATTTCGAGCGCCGCCCGCTTCGCGCTCTCCCGGCGCGCGCGCTTTTGCGTCGCAACCGCGCTTTCGTCTTTATGCCGGCGCGGCTGTCGCGCTGATCCTCATCGGCGCGAGCGCGATCCTCTATCGCGCGACGCATCGCGCCGCATCTTCCGCCCCCGCGGCGACAACGGCGGCCTTCATAAAGGAAGGCGACCGCATCCGTGTCCCGGAAGGATCGCCTCTGCGCCGCCAATTGACGGTCGACGCCGTGGCGCAAAAGGAGATCGCGCATGATCTGATGATCCCGGCCGTTGTCGAGGCCGATCCCGCGCGGCTCATGAAGGTTCTGCCGCCGCTGGCGGGGCGCGTGACCGAGCTGAAGATACGTCTCGGCGAAAGAGTGGAGCGCGGGCAGCCTCTCCTCGTGATGGATTCTCCCGATCTCTACACCGCCTACGCCGATTACGATCGCGGCAAGGTCCTGCTCGATCTCGCCGCCAAGAACCAGAAGCGGCTCCATTCTCTCGGCGTCGGCGGCGGCGTCGCGCTCAAGGATATTCAGCAAGCCGACGCCGATCTCATCACCGCGAATGCGGAGTTTCGCCGCGCCGATGCGCGGCTGCGGCAAGTCGGCGTCGATCCAGAGACATCCGACAAGTCGCGCATCATCGTCGTTCGGGCGCCGATTTCGGGAAGCGTGCTCGAGCTCTCCGTCGCAGCGGGCGCCTATTGGAACGACACCACCGCGTCATTTCTGACGATCGCGAATCTGAACCAGATTTTCGTCACCGCAAATCTGCCGGAGAAGGACACGACGCGTGTCTCGGAGGGGCAGAAGATCGAGGTCTCGCTGGCTGCATATCCGGGCGAAACATTCGAGGGAGCGGTTTCCTTCGTCAGCGATTCGCTCGACACCGACACGCGCCGCACCAAGGTCCGCATCGCCTTCGACAATCCGCGCATGAAGCTGAAGCCCGGCATGTTCGGCACCGTCACCTTCTTTTCGCCGAAGGAGGCGGCGCCGGTCGTTCCCACCAGCGCCCTTCTGCTGAAGGACGACGCGACCCAAGCTTGGGTCGAGGTCGAGCCTTGGGCGTTCGAAGCGCGATCCGTCGACCTTCGCTTCGAGAGAGATGGCCAGGCGGTCATTCGATCCGGCCTTCGGGTCGGCGATCGCGTCATCGTGAAAGGCGGAGTGCTTCTCGATGATTGATCGCCTGGTCGAGCTCGCTCTCGATCGACGCCTGCTCGTCTGGGTGGTCGCGATCGCCGTGGCGATCTTCGGCTATTATTCCTGGACCCAGCTCGCGCTCGAGGCTTATCCCGATATCGCCGATGTGACGTCACAGGTCATCACACAGGCGCCCGGGCTCGCGGCGGAGGAAGTCGAGCAGCAGATCACCGTTCCGCTCGAGCGAGAATTGAATGGTACGCCCGGGCTGCTCATGATGCGCTCCAAGAGCACATTCGGGCTGTCCTTGATCACGCTCGTCTTCAGGGACGGCGTCGAGGACTATTGGGCGCGCCAACGCATCTCGGAGCGGTTGCAGAACGTCACTCTGCCCGATGGCGTTTCGCCGGGCCTCGATCCTCTGACCTCGCCGATCGGCGAAATCTATCGCTACACGCTCGAATCGAGCACGAAAGGCCTGCGCGAGCTCTCCGAGCTGCAGCGATGGACGATCATTCCTGCGCTCAAGCAGGTCGCCGGCGTGGCGGACGTCTCCAATTTCGGCGGCGTCACGACGCAATTTCAGCTCGAGCTCGATCCCGCGCAGCTCATGCGCTTCAATGTGTCGCTCAAGAACGTCACTGACGCGATCGAGTCCAACAGCTCGAATTCCGGCGGAAGCGTGCTGACGCGCGGCGAGCTCGATTACGTCATTCGCGGCGTCGGTCTCGTTCAAACGCTCGAGGATATGGGGAACATCGTCGTCGCTCAGCGTGGCGGATCGCCGATCTTCGTCCATGATCTCGGAAAATTGAAGCTGAGCAATCAGGAGCGTCGCGGCATTCTCGGCAAGGACCAGAGAAATGACGCCATTTCCGGCATTGTCCTGCTGCTTCGCGGCGAAAATCCGTCTCACGTTCTCGAAGGAGTGCATGCGAAAGTCGACGAGCTGAATGCGACGCTCGAAGCGTCGGACGTGCGGATCGCGCCCTATCTCGATCGTTCTGGTCTCGTCGACGCGACTGTCGAGAAAGTGTCGCGAACCGTGTTCGAGGGGATCGGGCTCGTTCTCATCATTCTGATCCTCTTTCTGGGCAGCCCGCGCGGCGCGCTGATCGTCGGCATGACGGTTCCCTTCGCCATGCTGGCGGCCTTCTCGCTGATGAATCTCACCAGAGTGCCGGCCAATCTTCTGTCGCTCGGCGCGATCGACTTCGGAATTATCGTCGACGCCTCGATCGTCATGGCGGAAGCGGTCCTGCGACGCCGCGAGGCGAAGCCCGATGAGCCGCTCACGCCGCTGGACATGCGCGAGACCGCGACGCAGGTCGCCAGGCCGATCTTCTTCGCCACTCTGGTCATCATCGTCACCTATCTGCCGCTGTTCGCGTTCCAGCGCGTCGAGGCGAAGCTCTTCACTCCGATGGTCTTCGCGGTCGGCTACGCCCAATTCGGCGCGCTGACCTTCGCCCTCGTCATCGTTCCCGGATTGGCCTTCGTAGCTTATCGGCGGCCGACGCGGCTCTTTCACAATCCTGCGATCGCATGGCTCGAGTCGCGATATCGGCGCGCGCTCGATCGCCTTCTCGATCGGCCGACGATCGCGCTTTGCGGCGCAGCGGTCGCGGCCGTCGCGGTGATCGTTCTCGGCGCGACAGTGGGCCGGGAGTTTCTGCCGGAGCTCGATGAAGGCTCCATCTGGCTACAGGTTCAGATGCCCGCCGGCCTGTCGCTCCGCAAGGCGACGGAAATGGCGGCCGATCTGCGCCGCGCGACGTTGGAATTTCCCGAAGTGTCTTATGTCGTGACGCAATTGGGACGCAATGACGACGGCACCGATCCTTGGACGCCGTCGCATATCGAAGCCAGCGTCGGGCTCCGGCCCTATGACTCCTGGGAGTCGGGCGACACCAAGCAGCAGCTGATATCGCGCATGTCCGCGCGCTATAAGGAGCTGAGCGGATTCGACGTCGGCTTCAGCCAGCCGATGATCGACGGCGTCAATGACAAGATCTCCGGCGCGCACAGCCAGCTCGTCGTCAAGATATATGGCGACGATTTTGGCGAGCTGCGCAGAATCGCGCGCGAAATCGTCGATGTCCTCCGAGCGACTCCGGGCTCCGCCGATGTCGCGATCGATCAGGAGCCGCCGCTTCCGCAGATCGCGATCAAGGTCGATCGCGAGGCGACGGCGCGCTACGGGATCAATGTGTCCGACATCGCAGATCTGATCGAAAAGGGAATCGGCGGCGCTCCCGTGAGCCAGATATTCATCGGAGAACGTCGATACGACGCCACGGTCCGCTTCTCGGCAGCGGCGCGCGGCAGCCCGGAGGCGCTCGGCGATCTCACGCTGACGTCGAGCGACGGCGCTCTCATACCATTGTCGCAAATTGCGAAGATCACGCTGCAGGCCGGCGAGAGCACGATCACGCGCGAGATGAATCGTCGGCATCTGACCGTCAAGCTCAATTATCGCGATCGCGATCTCTCGTCCCTGCTGGAGGACGCTCGAGCGGGCGTGAGCAAGAAGGTGAGCTTCGATCCTCGCAAATATCAGGTCGAATGGGGCGGGCAATTCGAGAACCAACGCCGCGCGGAGCGGCGGCTCATCGCCATGATGGGACTCGTGATCGGCCTGATGATCGTTCTGCTCTATCCTGGATTCGGCGTTCTCCGCCAAGCTCTGCTCGTGCTCGGCATCGTGCCGCTCGCGACGCTCGGCGGGCTCGTCGCGATCCATGCGACCGGCACGACGCTGAATGTCGCATCGAGCGTCGGCTTCATCGCTCTGTTCGGCGTGGCGATCATGAATGGCGTCGTAATGGTCGCCAATCTCAATCGCGCTCGGCTGAGCGGGCTGCCGCTGCGCGAAGCCGTGGCGGCGGGCGCCGAGGAGCGGCTGCGGCCGGTGCTGATGACAGCGACGGTGGCCACGGTCGGGATGTTGCCGGCGGCGGTCGCGACAGGCGTGGGCAGCGATGTGCAGCGCGGGGTCGGCACAGTCGTCGCCGGCGGCCTTCTGACGGCGACATTGCTCACGCTGTTCATCATTCCCGTCTTCTATTTTCTCCTCGAGCAGCGGGCGCTTCGGCGCGCGCCGCGGCGGGAGCCGGAAGCAAGCGAGCACGTCGTCCAATGAGCCCTTCAAATCTCGAATTCAGCCATTGGACGATCGTGACCACGCGCCTGTGCCGTCTCTCGCTCGGATCGTCGATCCTGATGTTCTTGTCGGGATGCGCAGTCGGTCCCGACTTTCAGCCGCCGAGCGCGCCTTCCGTCTCGAGCTTCTTGCCGACGGCGCATGACGATCGCGCCGGATCGGCTCCGCTTGACGGATTGAAGCTCGTGAGCGGCGCCGAAATCCCCGCCCAATGGTGGGAGCTGCTGCGCTCGGAGGGCTTGAACCAGCTGGTGCGCGAGGCGATCGCGCATAATTCGGATCTGACCGCCGCCGAAGCCGCCGTGCGCGTCGCGCGCGCCAATGCGCTCGCGCAACGGGGCGCGCTGTTCCCGTCGGTGGACGCGATGCTCGACGCAAATCGGCAAAAGATCGCCGTCGCGCCGACCGTCGACCCGAGCACGGGAGAAACCTCGACGGGACCGTCGCGATACAGCGTGGTCACGCGGCAGGTGAGCGTGTCCTTCGCGCCGGACATCTGGGGCGGAACGCGGCGGCAAATCGAATCCGCGGACGCAGAGGTCGAATTGCAGGCGTTCCAGCGAGAAGGCGCCTATCTGACGCTCGCCTCCAATGTCGCCCTCGCGGCGATCGAAGAGGCGCGGCTGCGCGGACAGATCGACGCCACCAATCACGTCATCGCCTTGCAGACGAAGCTCTTGAGCATTTTGCGGCGACAATTCGAGATCGGGCATATCGCCTCGTCCGACGTCATGACGCAGGAGACCGCGCTCGCGCAATCGCGTCTGGCGCTGCCGCCGCTCGTGCAGTCGCTCGCCACCCAGCGTCATCTCCTCGCTTTTCTGACCGGCCGCTTTCCCGCCGATCCGCCGTCTCCGACATTTCGGCTCGCCGCCTTCGGTCTTCCTCGCGCTCTGCCATTGAGCGTTCCCGGCGATCTGATACGCCAGCGGCCGGACGTTCGGGCGGCGGAAGCCTCGCTTCACGAAGCGAATGCGCAGATCGGCGCGGCGATCGCCGATCGGCTGCCGCAGATCACCTTGTCGGCGAATATCGGCAAAACATCGTCCAATGCGCCGGATCTGTCGCCGAGCGGGGCCATATGGCAGGTCGGCAGTCATTTGGCGCAGAAGGTTTTCGACGCGGGAACGCTCGCCTATAAGCAGCGCGCCGCGGAAGAGGGCGCCAGCCGTTCCTTCGCGCAATATCGCAGCGTCGTGCTGGCGGCGTTCCAGAACGTCGCCGACGCCTTGTCCGCGCTACGGTCGGACAGCCAGGCGATCGCGGCGGCGACTGCGGCGGAGAGCTCGGCCAGGCGAAATGTCGAGCTGATCCAGCGCCAGCTCGAGCAGGGCTTGGTCAATGTTCCGATCGTGATAGAGGCGCAGCGCGCCTATCTCGACACGACGACGGCGCTCGTCGACGCGCGGGCCTCGCGCTTCGCCGATACGGTGGCGCTGTTTCAGGCGTTGGGCGGCGGCTGGTGGAACCGTCGAGAAGCCAAATCGCACGCGGCCGCGGCGTCGCTCTGACGCTGGGCGGCGCTCGACAGATCGAGGCGACAATGGATGCTGTTCTACGAGGTCTCTGCTTCTTCTGCACGGTCGTGACCGGCGCCCCGGAGCCCGCGATTCCGCGTGGCGACGGCGATATCTGGTTTTCGCATGAGACGATCGGCGCCGACACACATGTCTTGCGGCTCAGCGCTTCCGATCTCCTGCTCGACGTCGCATCGGCTCGGCGAGAGCGCCTCGACGCCTTTGCGCGCCGGCTGGCGGCAGAAATCTGCTCCGACCGCTTCGAGCTCGCCGACGCGCAGCGCGCATCCTGGCCGGAGGCGCCTCCGACCTATGCGAGGCAATATGTCGTCCGGTGCCGATGAGCAGAGATGCGGCGCAGGACGAACGCCTCGCGCGATCGGGCGTTCACGTCACGGCCGAGATGATCTAAGCTCGATCGCGAAATCGGCGCCATAGCAGGGAGATTGCTCGATTGGCCGGGACAGCAGGCTTCATGCGCGGCAAGCGTGGAGCCGTCATGCGCTGGGCGTCCATGCTCGCTCTGGCGGCTGCGATTTTTGTCGGGGATACGGTGACGGACTTCGAAATCGCCGTCGCTGTCCTTTATGTCGTCGTCGTCCTGATCGCGACCGGGTTTCTTCCGAAACGCGGCGTGCTCGCCGTTTCGTTCGGCTGCATTGCTCTGACATTGGCGAGCTTCATGCTGAGCCATGCGGGCGCCTATGGGCCGGGCGTGGTCAATTGCGCTTTGAGCGTCAGCGCGATTGCGGCGACCACTTATCTCGCGTTGAAGAGCGCGGAGGCGACCAGCGCCGAGCAGGCGGCGCGCGCCCAGCTGATCCGGCTCGCGCGGGTCAATTCCTTGAGCGAGACGACAGCCTCGATCGCGCATGAGGTCAATCAGCCCCTCACCGGGATTATTGCGAGTGGAAACGCGTGCTTGAACTGGCTGGCGTGCGACCCTCCCAACCTGCCGAAGGCGCGGCAGGCGGTGGAACGGATGATCGGCGACGCCAATCGCACCAGCGGGATCGTGGCCCGTGTTCGGAATCTCTACAAGCTGCCGAAGCTAAATGCGAGTTGGATCGATGTGATGTCCGTTGTCGATCAGGTCCTCGCGCTGAGCGAGGCCGAGCTGCAGCGCAACAATGTCGCGGTGACGGTGATTTTCGCGGGCGCCGCGCTCGAAATCTACGCCGAGGCGGTTCAAATAGAGCTGGTGCTGTTGAACATCATGCTGAACGCCATAGACTCCGTCGCACGAGCGCGCGCTGAGCCGCGCGTGTCGATAGAGGCGCGGCTCGCGGACGAAAAGCGCGTCGAGCTCATCGTCAGCGATTCCGGCCATGGCGTCGCGCCGGATCGGCTCGAGACGATTTTCGAAGCCTTTTACACGACGAAAGCGGATGGAACCGGCATTGGCCTCGCGATCAGCCGCTCGATCGTCGAAGCGCATGGCGGTCGGATTTGGGCCGCCGCCAACGCGGAGGGAGGCGCCGAATTTCATTTCCTCCTGCCGGGACGGAAGAAGAAGGGCGCGTGAATATGGCCGCCGATACGCGAGAAGCAGAGTCGCCGATCGTCTATGTCGTGGATGACGACCAGTCGATTCGAGAGTCTCTCGAGGATCTGCTGGCGTCCATCGGGCTGCGCGCCGCGACCTTCGCGTCGCCGAAGGAATTCTCACAGAGCGAAAGGCCGGATGCGTCGTCCTGTCTCGTGCTCGATGTGCGCATGCCCGGCGTGAGCGGCCTCGAGTTTCAGGAAGAGCTGACGAGGTCGGGAATAAGGATGTCGATCATTTTCATCACCGCGCATGGCGACGTGCCGATGTCCGTCAAAGCGATGAAAGCCGGCGCCGTCGATTTCTTGACCAAGCCGTTTCGTGAGCAAGACTTGGTCGATGCGATACAAAGTGGCCTCGCGCGCGATCTGGCGCGCCGGCGAGCGGAGCGCGTGCAGACCGAGCTGCGTCGGCGATACGCGAGCCTGTCCGACGGCGAGAAGGAGGTGATGAAGCTCGCCGTATCGGGACTCTTGAACAAGCAGATCGCGGCGCAGCTCGGCCTCAGCGAGGTGACGATAAAGATGCGACGTGGTCAGGTCATGCGAAAAATGCGGGCGGATTCGTTCGCCGACCTCGTGCGATTCTACCATCGTATCGATGGATCAGAGGAAGACGTCATCGAATTGAAGTGACGACGAGCCTCGCGCGACGCCCGCTCCCGCTCCATCGATGCGCGCGCTCAGCGGCTCGCGGCGGAAGCCGTCGCCGACCCTTGCGGGGACTCTGGCGACGAGGCGCGGCTCACCCGCGCGACAATGAGGAGATCATCTGCATGATCGGCTTGATTTCTGCCCGCGGCGCGCAGGCGTGGTCAGCCTCGCGGCTGCTTTTCCCGCCGCGGCTTCTGCTTGTGCTTCGGCGGCGAGTCTCTCCGCGGCGGCTTGACCTGTCTCGGCTCGGAATAGCCGTCGAGGCGATCCACGCGAATATTGTCGCCGCCGGGCCGGCGCATGTCCACGATGAATTGCGCAGCCGCCGGCTCGGCGATCTCGACCTGCGTCTCATGCTCGAAAATCTGGATCGCGCCAATGTCTTGCCGCGTGAGATTTCCCTTGCGGCAGAGCATGGGCAGCAGCCATTTCGGATCGGCGTTCTTCGCGCGGCCGATGTCGAGACGAAACCAGACGGCGCCGCCGGGCAAGCGGGACGGGCGCGGCTCCTTGGCGGGCCGCGTGCCTACCGCCCGGGAGGGGCGGGGCTCTCGCGGCTCCCGAGACTCCCTGGGTTCCCGAGATTCGCGGGGCTCCCGACGCGCGGGCTCCTGCCCGGGGTCGATGACGGCCTCGGTCGCGGGAAGCCGCGCACGGTAGAGCCGAACGAGCATGGCGCCGAGCTGCTCGGGCGATCGCTCCGCGAGAAGCAGCTTCGCCGCCTCGAAATCCTCCTCGCTCGGCGGCTCCAGCAGCAGCGGATCGCGCATCATGCGCTTGCGATCCAGCTCGTCGATCTCCTCGGCGGAGGGCGGTCCGCTCCAAAATGCGTGAACGCCGGCGTCGCGCAGCAGCCGCTCGGCGCGATGGCGCCGCGCCGAAGGAATCAGCAGCGCGCTGACGCCTTTGCGCCCGGCGCGGCCGGTCCGCCCGCTGCGGTGCTGCAGAGCCTCCGCGTCATGCGGAAGATCGGCGTGAATGACGAGGTCGAGATTTGGCAGATCGATGCCGCGCGCCGCGACGTCGGTAGCGACGCAGACGCGCGCGCGCCCGTCGCGAAGCGCCTGCATGGAATGGTTGCGCTCGTGCTGGCCGAGCTCGCCCGAGAGGAGCACGGCCGCAAATCCGCGCTCGAGCAAGGTCGCGTGCAGATGACGCACGGACTCGCGCGTGTTGCAGAACACGATCGCCGTCGGCGCCTCGAAATAGCGCAAGAGATTGACGGTCGCGAGCTCTATCTCCTTCGGCGCGACGCGAACCGCGCGATAGTCGATGTCGACATGGCCGCGCTCCCCGCGCGCCACGTCGATCCGCCGCGCGTCGCGCTGATAGCGCTTGGCCAGAGCGGCGATGCCTTTCGGCATTGTGGCGGAGAAGAGCAGCGTGCGCCGATCCTGCGGCGTGGCCTCGAGAATGAACTCGAGATCCTCGCGAAAGCCGAGATCGAGCATTTCGTCGGCTTCGTCGAGAATGGCCGCGACGATGTGGGCCGTGTCCAGCCCGCCGCGCTCTATGTGATCGCGAAGACGTCCGGGCGTTCCCACCACTATATGGGCGCCCTCGGTCAATTTGCGGCGCTCGAGGCGCGCATCCATGCCGCCGACGCAAGCGACGATTCGCGCCCCCGCATGCTCGTAGAGCCACCCCAGCTCGCGCTCCACCTGCAAGGCGAGCTCGCGCGTCGGCGCGACGACGAGCGCGAGGGGCGCGCGCGGCTCCGGCAGACGATCGGCCTCTCCCAGAAGCGTCGAGGCGATGGCCAAGCCATAGGCGACCGTCTTTCCCGATCCGGTCTGAGCGGAAACGAGAATGTCGCCGCCTTGCGCATCGGCGGACAGAACCGCAGCCTGGACCGGCGTGGGCGAATTGTAATTGCGCTCCGCCAAGGCTTTGGCGAGCGGGGCGCGGGCGTTCAGAAAGGTCACGGGTCAGCTTGCCTGGCGAGTGGGCGATGCAGAGAGTGGGCGAGAGATACGCGCTCGATCGGGTCTCGTCGAGCCATCCGCTCGTCGGAAGGCGGGAGCCGCCGAAACGAGCTTGGTCGGAACACTATTATTTGCTTCGCGCAGATCCCGCTAGTGATCTGCGTCTGCGTGGGAGAGGGGCGGCGACGTTCCGCGAGCCTTCGATGGAGCGCCGAATCTGCCCGAGAAAGCGGAGGAGGGGAGGGGGCTCGAGGACTCTAGAGGAGATCGTCGATCTCCTCGATCTTATCGTCGTCGTCGATCGGCGGCGGGACGCTGTCGTCGGCTTCCGCTTCTTCTTCGTCCGCCTCCTCGGCGTCGATCTCCGCTTCCGCTTCCTCCGTCGACGAGACTTCCTCGCTCGAAGGCTGGTCGCCGATGCGCGACTCGCTCGGCATGGAGCGATACGGCGGAGCGCCCCTCCGCGGAATCGAGCGCGGCAGCTCCACGACTTGGAAGATCGCGGCGCATTTCGGACAAGCGATCGGCTCGCGATTGAGATCGAAAAACGCGGCGCCACAGCTCAGGCATCGGCGCTTCGCGCCAAGTTCGGCTTTCGCCACGGCCTTCTCCTCTTGGTCGAGAATTCTGGCGTCAGGCGACCTGCAGCTGGTCGGCCGAAGATTTGCCGCTGCGCTTGTCGATGACGGTCTCGTGGGAAATCTTCTGGCCTTCCGCGAGGCCGCGAAGCCCTGCGCGCTCCACCACGCCGATATGCACGAAGCCGAAGCCCTTTTGCGCGTTGAACCACTTCACGACGCCGGTTTGCATGCGTCTTCCTTTCCCTCGAGAGGAGGTCTGACGGCCGCGGTCTCGCGGTCGCATGAGATCGAAGCTCTTGGAGGAAAGTCGCACGCCGACGCGCCAAAAGGCGGGAAAGCTCGTTCGTTCGGCCGAAACTCGATGAGGGAGATATAGGGCGTCGGGACGAAAATGCAACAGACCGGCTTTTCGTGACGCTATGGCGCCGGGATTGCGGGCGCTGAAAAAAAGAGTTGAACCTCGAGACACAGGCTGCTTACTGCTCGCAGATTCCGCTTCCAGAGCGCTATCCGAACCATCGAATAGCGCTCTCGATTCTCTCTTCGAACGCGAATTTCGGGACGCGAATTTCGCCGATCGGAACGCGCCAACGCAAACGAACGAGCCGTCCTCCAATGACCGATCAGCCCTGTCCCTGCCGCGCCCAGGACGCCGAGCCGGCGTCTCTTTCCGCTTGCTGCGGTCCTCATGTCGAAGGGGCGACGCCCGCGCCGACAGCCGAGGCGCTGATGCGCTCGCGCTACACGGCCTATGTTCTCGGCCGCATCGATTATCTGGAGGCCACTCTCGCGCCGGAGCGGCGGGCGAGCTTCCACCGCGCGGCGGCGACCGACTGGTCCAAAAAATCGCAATGGCTCGGCCTCGACATAGAAGCGACGGAGGCGGGTCAGCCCGGCGACGCCACTGGCCATGTGGAATTCACCGCGCATTATATTTCGGAAGGCCTGCGTCTCACCCATCGCGAAAAATCCCTGTTTCGCTTCGACGAGGCCGATCAGCGCTGGTATTTCGTCGAGGGCGAGGGCCGCAAGAGCGCGCCGGTCATCCGGCAGCCGAGACCGGGACGCAATGACCCTTGCTCTTGCGGCTCGGGCAAAAAATACAAGAAATGCTGTGGCGCGGCGGCGTGAAGGCGGCCGCGACGACCTGCTCGGCGCCGCTGGATTGACCTTTTCGCCGGCGCCGTAGCAAAAGGCGTCGGCGCGCGCTCTCTTCCGCAGTCGGCGCCGAAGGCTCGTATCGCATTCATGATCGACCGGCGTCGTCAGCTCATACGCCTCCTCACGGCGCCGGCCGCCGTCGGCGGCGTCGGCGCGCTGCTCTTCGCCGCGCTCTGGGCGGCGGATTTTCACGGCGTCGCGGGCATGCTGCGCGAGCGGGCGATCGACGCGATTCAGCGGATCGCCCCGCGCGAGGCCGGGCGCGGCGGCGTGCTGGTCGTCGATATCGACGCGGCGAGCGTCGCCCGCGCCGGCGGCTGGCCGCTCCCGCGCGAGGATATGGCGCGGCTCGCGGCGCGCATTCTCGACGGGCGTCCCGCGGCGCTCGCTTTCGATATTTTCTTCGACGGATCGGATCGGCAGTCCCTGCGGGCTCGCATCGAGGGCGCGTCCGATCCGAAATTGCGCGAAGCACTCGCGCCGATTCTCGCGCAGGCGCCCGATCCAGATCATGAATTCGGCGAGACGCTCGAGCGCGGCCAGACGATTCTGGCGGCGCTGGCGGGCGGCGCCGCGCCGCCCGCCGCGTTCAATTTCGTGCGGCTCGAGGAACCGGCCGGCGCGCGGTGGGCGCGGCCGATCCCCGGCGCGCTGGCGCCTCACGAGCCGTTGGCGGCGGCGGCGCTCGGTCTCGGCGTGTCGTCGCTGTTCGGCGAGGAGGGCGGGGTGGTGCGCAGGGCGCCGCTGCTATTCTCGGTCGGCGATCGGCTCATTCCCGGCCTCGCGCTGGAGGCGACGCGCGTCGCCGAAAATGTCGCCATGCTCTCTGTCGAGGACGGTCGGCTGGAGACGGGAGCGCGCAGCATGCAGCTCGGCGAAGGCGGCGCGCTGCGCCTGCGATGGTCCGATCCCGCCCATTGGGCGCAGCGCACGATCTCCGCCGCCGAGCTTCTCGAAGGGCGCGTGGCGTCCGAGCGCTTCGCGGGACAATTGGTCATCGTGGGCGCCAGCGCGCCGCAGGCCGGAGCGCTGCGCCCCACTCCGCTCGGCCCGCTGACCCCCAGCGTTCAGATTCATGCCGAAGCGGCGGAGCAGCTCCGCGCTGGAATGGTCCCGCTGCGTCCGGGGCGCGCGCTCTCGGGGGAAATCGGCGCGGCCCTCGTCCTCGCCGGCGTCGCGGCCGCCGGCGCCGCGCGGGTCGGCCCCTCGGCGGCCTTCGCCCTGCAGGCGGCCTTGTCCGTGCTCTGGATCGCCGTCGCCGCCTCGGCGCTGATCGTTCAGAATGTCGTCCTCGATCCCGCCGGCCCGCCGCTCATCGTCCTGCTCTCCGGCAATATGGCCGCGGCGGCGTCCTTCGCCCGCACGCGCCGGATGAAGGCGTTCATCTCGCGCAAGTTCGAGCAATATCTTTCTGCCGATGTGGTGCGCGAGATCATCGCCCACCCGGAGCGGCTGCGGCGCGAGGGCGAGATGCGCATCGTCACGGCGCTCTTCACCGATATCGAGAATTTCACCCCCATGACGCAACGTCTCGCGCCGCGCGACCTCATCGCTCTGCTCGACGTCTATCTCGGCGGGCTGGAGCGCATCGTCACCGATCACGGCGGCATGGTGGACGGCGTGACCGGCGACGCCATTCACGCCTTTTTCAATGTGCCGCTGGAGCGCGCCGATCATGTCGACGCCGCCCTCGACTGCGCCGCGGCCATCGTCGAATTTTCGGAGAGCTTCCGCCGGGAGCCGCTGGCGGCGCAGGCCGGCTTCGGGCGCACGCGGGTCGGCGTCGAGACGGGGCCGGCCATCGTCGGCGATGTCGGCGGCGCGCGCCGATTGAACTACACCGCCTATGGCGACGCGGTGATCGTCGCGGCGCGGCTGGAGCAGGCGAGCAAGCAGCTCGAGTCGCAAATCTGCATCGGACCGGGCGCGGCGGCGGCGGCGCGGCGCGATCTGGTCCCGCTCGGCGCGCTGCGTCTCAAAGGCCTGCCGGAGGACACGATGATCTTCACGCTCGCCAGCGAATGACGCGCCGCGTCAGCGGACAGAGTCCAACGCCTCCTCGATGCGCTTCGCCCCCCATTTCGTCACCGGGCCGGGCGCCGAGGGCTCAGCTTCGAGCAGTCCGGGAAGGACGACCACGCGCGGCGGCGGGAAATCGACGCCTTCTCCCGCCGTCAGCCGCACGGAGCCCGACCGGGTGACGACGTCGACGGCGCCTTTCTGGACGAAAACGCCGAAAACCCCTCGGCTGGGGCCGGCGAAAAACACCGTGCCGCGCGCCGACAAAAGCCCGTAGGGCGTCTCGAGGTCGAAGCTTTTTTCGGCCCCGGCAGCGCGGTCGATCACAACCGCCCCCTCTTCCAGAGTGGTCCTCGCGGACAATTTTCCGATGAATTTGTCGACCTTCAGCGACGCATTGGCGCCGAGCCGCAGGCGAGTCGCCGCGCCGAGCCGGAGGTCGAGCCGGGAGGCCTCGCCGGTCGTGGCGCGATCATTCAGCAGGACGGCCGCGCCCGCCTCCGCCGGCGAACGCCCGTCGGCGCGCTCCAGCGCCGCCTCCCCACGCGCCGCGACTACCGAGCCGACCGGCTCCGCGCGCGCGAGCCCGAGGGAGCCGACCATGGCGACGGCCGCGGCGATGATAGCAAGGTGACGATTGGACATGACGCAGCTTCCCTTTCGCCGCACTTTGGTGCGGCGACGCTGGCGGCGCAAGCCCGCCTGCGGCGCGCGGGCCGCTGCCGGGCGATGCGGCGTCTGGCTCCATCCTTGCTTGCCGATTTGGCGCAGGAGCCGGGCGCCGTGCACGGCGCCTCCCCCGAGGCGTCGCCTCGCCTTCGAGCAGCGGAACATGTCCGGCGCATCGTCTGATCCGGCCACCGAGCCCAATGGCCAAATCGAATCCGTGATCGGCGGCGAGGCGGCCGCGGCGCCGCCGCCGCTCGACTTTTCGGGCGCCGCGCCGGAGGATTTCGCCGGATCGCCGGAACTGGACGAGCCTTTGGAGGCGGACGCGCTCTCCGACGCTCTCTGCGCTCAAATCGAGCCGCTGTCGTTCGGCGATCACGTCTTCTTGTTTCAGTCCGAGGCGGAGGCTTGGCGCTATGCGGTCGAGACGATGCGGCGGCGCCATCGGATCGTCGGTCGCCCGAAGCGGCGACGGCTCATCGTCTGCGCCGGCGCCGCGGATGGAACTGGAGGCCTGCCCCCGGGCTTGGAAGCCGATGGCGAGGTCGTGCTGCTCCAAACCGATGATCCGGGCGCATTGGCCGCGGCGATCGACAATCGAACGGCGGGAATTCTCGTCGCTCCCGTGAGGACGAAAGCGGGTTTCGAGATTGTTCCGGGAGCGCTGCTCACGCGTCTGCGCGAGACCGCGGACGAATATGGGCTCGTCCTCGCTTATGACGAAAGCTCGAGCGGCTTCGGCCGCTCCGGCATGATGTGGGCGCATGAATGGACGGGCGTGACCCCGGATGTGATGGTCGCCCTTCATCGCCCGGGAAACGCCCCGCCATTGGCGGCGCTGGTCGTCACACAAAAATTGGCGCGCGGGGCGCCGGACCGGCCGCGCCTCGTCGATCGGGAGACGCTCGTCAGCGGGCGCGCCTTGATGAGCGCGCTCGCGGCGCCCGGCTTTCTGGAACGGGTGCAGAATCGCGGCTGGCGCCTCGAAGACCGGCTCACGGAACTGTTCTACAAGCGCCGCGGCGCGTTTGCGACGCTGGGCGGCATCGGCCTTCTGCAAGGCTTGGCGTGCTCGGGAGAGGCGGAGCCGATGCGCGCGACGCTGGCCGAGCGCGGGCTCCTCACCCGCGCCATGGGATCGTTCATCGGCCTATTTCCTCCGCTCATCGTCGAGGAAGCGGAAATCGACGCGGCGGCGTCCATCATCGACGCGGCTTGCGCGCCAGAGACGGAATGAAGCCCGACCTCATCGCGGGAGCGGCTTTTTCGCCGGCCATTCGCCATCGCCCGAATTTCGGGGCGCAGGCTCGCAATTGGCTCCGTCTCGATCTCGCGGCGGCCGCCGAAAAGCGAGCTCGAATGTCGCGCCTCCTCCTTCGGTGTCGCCGACCATGATTCGGCCGCCGAGGCGCGTCATCACCTCTTTTGCAATCGCCAAGCCGAGGCCCGTTCCCGGCGGCGCCTCGCTCTTGCGCCAGAACGGCTCGAAAATGAGCTCGCGATCCGCTTCGGCGATTCCCTCGCCATGGTCGATGACCGCGACCACGGCGCCGTCGCCGGCGTCGGCGCCGACACGGACGATCACAGATCCGCCTTCGGGCTCGGCGCGCAGCGCATTGTCGACGAGATTGGACAGAACGGATTCGATGGCCGCGCGATTTCCGCGGACAAAGACCGCGGAATCGGGCGCCTCGAATTCGATTTGACGACCTCTCTGAACGGCGAGCAGCAGCGCATCGGCCGCCACGCGCCGGCTCGAGGCCACGAGATCGACCGCTTCATCCGTGCGCGCAGGGCTGTCCGAAAGGCGGGTCGTCGCCAACAATTGCTCGACGATGTTGCGAATGCGGTGCGCGTCGCCTTGCAGATCGACGAGAAAGCTCGGCTGCTTCGGCGCGTCGAGGCGCGCGGTCAAAATCGCGACGGGCGTGCGCAATTCATGAGCGGCGTTGGCGGTGAAGCGGCGCAGCCGCGCGGCTCCCGCGTCGAGGCGCTCCAGCGCCTGATTGAAGGCGACGACCAGCGGCCGAACTTCCGCGGGCGTCTTCGCGTCGGGAAGCCGCTGCTCGAGGGTGTCCACGTCGATCCGCGCGGCTTCGGCGGCCATGTCGCGCAGCGGCGCGAGCCCGTGGCGCACGGCGAACCAGCTCGTGACAATGGAAAAGAGAATGGCGGGGCCGAAATAGGCGCTCATCCATTTGGCGTCGTAGAACATGGACACGAATATGTCCGGCCAGCGAAACGCGAAGCCGTGAACGCCGACCGACACCGCGCCATAGGGCGTCTCGCGCGATTGCAGATAGCCGGTCGGCCGGCTGCGCGGATGCGGATCGAGCGAGAAATGGATCCAGCTCGGATGAAGCGAGCGCAGGCTCGTCAAGGCGGTCACGAGCTCTGGCGCGGAGCCGCGCGCCGGGCGCATCTCCTCGGGCTCGAACACCGCATATTTCAATTTCGGGTTCCGCGCCAATTCGGCGCGCAGCGCCGACGTGGGCTCCACTCGCAGCGCCCCGTCCGCGTCGCGCGTGAGAGAAGCCATGATCAGCTCGCGCGTGCGCGGATAGGCGATCTCATCGAGGGAGGTCGCAAAATCCTCGAGCCCGAACAGGCCGAGGACGAGCGCGCAAATCCACCCACCGCCCACCGCGACGAGCTGCGCGGCCAGGAGATAGGTCGCCACCCGCAGCGCCAGCGAAGGGCCTTCGCTCATCGCGCGGCTTCCGTCAGCATATAGCCGATGCCGCGCGCGAGATGAATCGTGACGCCGGCGCCCAGCGATTCGAGCCGCTTGCGCAATCGCCAGACGAGCGTGTCGAGCGTATGCGGCTGGACCTCGGCGTAGAGGCCGTAAACCTCGTCCAGCAAGGCTTCGCGCGCCACGACGCGATCGGCGCGCCGCATCAGCGCTTCGAGCAGCGCGAGCTCGCGCCGATGCAGGCCGACGGGGCGGCCGCCGATCGTGACCTCGCGGCTGGCGAGATCGAGCGCGAGGCCGGCGACGGAGAGCGATGGCTGCGGCTCGGCGCCCGGGCGCCTCATGCAGGCCCGGATCCGCGCCATCAGCTCCGGGCCGCGAAACGGCTTGGAGAGATAGTCGTCCGCGCCCGCGTCGAGCCCGCAGATCGTGTCGTCCAGCGAGTCCAGCGCCGTCAAAATTATGATCCGCACGCCGGGCCGCAGCTTGCGCAGATCGGGGACGATCGACAGGCCGTCGCCGTCCGGGAGGCGCCGGTCGAGAAGGATGAGGCCATAGTCGGCCCGCGTCGCGGCTTCGATCGTCTCCTCGAGCGAGCCGCTGCGATCGACGATGAATTGGGCTTCCGCGACGAGCGAGGCGATCAGACGCCCCATCTCCGGCTCGTCCTCGACGAGGAGAATACGCATGACCTCACCCTTCTTATGGGGAAAATTTTCTCGAAGAGCGCCTTCTGATCTCGCGATCGATCCGAATTCGCTCCCGAGCAGAGAATCTATAGCGTGAGCATAGCCGATCGGTTGTGGTCACGCTGCAGCTCGCGGCCGGCCCGGGACGCCGAGGCCGAAGCCACATCGATCTGACGAAAACTTTACGATAAATCAATGGCGGGCGCTGTCGGTCGACCGGCGCTCTGTTGCTCGGAAGATACAGTGAGCCTTTCTTCGTCGCCTCCGCTCGATATGTGAGACTAAGGGGAGGGTCGATACGTATTTTGCCGGAATCGATCGGCGGCGACAAATCGAGATGCGGAGGCTCGGCGCCATGACGGCGGCTGAAACTCACCCGAAGGGATTGGCGAGAAGGCTCCGTTGGCTTTTCATGAGCTTGGCGGCGCTCTGTTTCGCCCTCCAGGCCTTCGCCGCGATCGGCGGCGGCAGGTCGCCGCATTCGATGACGACGGAGTTCGGCGCATCGACGCCTTCCGTCGCTTGTGTCGCGCAGAAGCCGGACGCTCATCGGCGCGCTCCCGGCCACGACGAGCCGCCCTGTTGTCTGCTCTTTGGAGCCTGCGACCGCAATTGCGATGCGGCGCCGCCGGCGTTCGACCTCCTCCATGCCTCTCTCGCCGGGCCCGCGGCTTTCGACGCGCCGCGCGGCGGCGTTAGGCCCCCGGTCGACAAGCGCAGCGGCCGGCCGAGCGGTTGGGCGAGCTCCTGGTCGCCTCGCGCGCCGCCCCTTTTCTCCTGAGCCCGAGCAGCGGCTCCGCCGCATCTTCCTTCCTTTCGGCTTTCGCGCGGCCAATGTCGTCGCGCCAGGAGAAATTCAGCTATGAAAGACTCGATCCTCTTGCGGGGCGTTTCCGCATTGGTCCTCATGCTTCCGTCCGTCGCCGCGCTCGCGCAGGAGGCGCTCCCGACGATCGATGTCGCCGGGGAAGCCAAGCCGGGTCCCGCCCGCGACGCCTTTCGTCCTGGCGACAAGGAGACCGGCTACGCTCGCTCCTCGGCTTTCACCGCCACCAAAACCGACGCACCTCTCCTCGACACCCCGGTGGCGGTGCAGATCGTCCCACATGAGGTGATCGTCGACGAGCAGGCGCTGAACACGATGGAGGCGGTCAAGAATGTCAGCGGCGTGCAATCGTCGCCCGGCACATATTATGACGCCTATCTCATTCGCGGCTTCGGCATGAACTCGACCTGGCGCAATGGCCTGAGGCTCCAGAAGCTCATCGGCGGGGAGGAGATCGCTTTCACCGATCGGGTCGAAATCGTCAAAGGGCCGGCCTCCGTGCTCTATGGGCGCCTCGAGCCCGGCGGATTCGTCAATGTCGTGACCAAGCGCCCACAGGAGGAATTCAAGGCGGAGGCGGAGACGAGGTTCGGCAGCTGGGGATTGTCGCGCACCACGGTGGATATAACCGGCCCGTTGAATGAGGAAAAAACGCTGCTCTATCGAGTCATGGGCGCATATGATCACGGCGACTCCTTCACCGATTTCGAACACCATGACAATGGCGCGGCGGCGCTCTTTTTGACCTTTCGGCCGACGCAGAACTTCGAGTTCAACACTCAGGTCGAGCACTATCAGAAGAAGCAAGCGCAGCCGGACGGACTCGGCAAAATTCCCGTCAACACGCTTTTCGACGACAATGGTCGGCCCGTGGTCATTCCGGGCTTCAACGATCGTCCGCTGAATCTGTCGAGGCGGTTCTCGATCGGCGACCCGGCCCTCTGGAGCGACTTTCCCTATGTCGTGCATCGAACCGTCGTCGGCTACGACTGGACCTACAAATTCGACGACAAATGGAAGATCACCAATCGCTTCCATTTCGTCACGAATGATGAAAATCAAACCGGCTTCTTTGCCTATGGCGGGTTCGACGGCGTCAATGTCGCGAGGAATTTCAGCAATTACAGCTATCAGCGACGCATTGTCGCGACCAACCTCGATTTGACGGGAGAAGTCCAGACGGGGCCTATCAAGCACAAGCCCTTGATCGGGGTCGACTGGTATTCCTACCAAGACGATTCATTCGGCATCGACGCCTCCGGGACGCCGACATTGCCGCTGAACGTATATGCGCCGACCTATGGCAATTTGACCGGCTATTTACATTATCTCGCCGATACGGGACGAGGTAATGCGTTGTTTCGATCCCGCGAGCGAGACTTCGGCGTCTATGCGCAGGACCAGATCTCTTTCTGGGACGATCGCATTCACGTCCTGCTCGGCGGCCGCTGGGACAAGGCCGAGGCCAATTATTCGCACGTATATGGCGAGGCGGACGCGCCATGCTTCCCGGCTTGCACCGCCTATCCGCTGGACCACTTCCCCGATAAGCCCAAGCTATCGCCGCGCGTCGGCGTCCTGTTCAAGCTCGACGAAGAGACATCGATATTCGGCAGCTATGTCCGGTCGTTCGGCACGAATAATGGCGTATCGAGCGCCGGGACCATCTACCCGCCGGAAGAAGCCCTGCAATGGGAGGCCGGGATCAAGAAGCTGTGGCTCGATGGGAGGATCACGACGAGCGTCTCCTTGTTCGACATCACCAAGACGAATGTTCTGGAGCCGGATCCCGCCAATCCAAACTTCAGCCGCGCCGCCGGCACGGTCGCCAGTCGAGGTATCGAGGTCGATGTGGCCGGAAACCTGACCGAGAATCTGAGCGTCATCGCTAGCTATACGTTCGATTCCGCGAAGATCGTCGACGACCTCGGCAATGGCGCCGCCGGCAAGCGCTTCAACAGCGTCGCGCCCCATGTCGGAAATATCTGGGCGAAATGGGACACGGCGCCGGGCGCGCCGGAGGGGTGGGAGTTCGGAGGCGGCGTCTACGCCTCGGACGATCGCTGGGGCAATGACGCCAATACCTGGAAGCTGCCCGGCTATGTCAAGCTGGACGCGATGGGCGCCTATCGTACCGTGATCGACGGACATAAAATCAAGTTTCAGCTCAATATCAAAAATCTGACGGACGCACGGTATTTCGAATATAGCGATCGCGTCCAATCCGCCTATTACGCCGCGCCGCGCACCTTTATCGGGTCGGTGAATTTTCAGTGGTGACGAGCGCTGTCCGGCTCTCGAAAAGGGAGGAAGAGGCTTGCGCGGCTTTTTCGTTTTCCTGCATCGCTGGGCCGGGCTGGCCATGGCGGCGTTTCTCGTCGTCGTCGGCCTGACCGGCAGTCTGCTCGCCTTCAACACGGAGCTGGAGCGCGTCTTCGCGCCCCAGCTCTTCGCGACGCCGCGGATCGATGCGCCGCCGCTCGGACTCGCGGCTCTGGCGTCACGCGCCGAGGCGCAAGTCCCGCAGGGCCGCGTGGTCTCCGTCACCTATGCGGAGCCCGATCAAGTCTCGATCTCCTTCGTCCCGCGGCAGAATCCGCAGACGCAGGCGCCATATGATCTCGGCTTCACGGAATTCTTCGTGGATCCATGGACCGGCGCGGAGCTCGGCCGACGCAGGCGCGCCGATCTCTCCGAAGGCCTCGTCAATCTCATGCCCTTCATCTACGATCTGCACTGGCGCCTCATGCTGGGCGTCGCCGGCCAGCTGATATTGGGGATCGTCGCGACGATCTGGACGCTCGATTGCTTCGTGGCCTTCTATCTGACCTTTCCGCCCACGACGAAATTCTTTCTGCGGCGCTGGAAGCCGGCTTGGCTCTTCAAGCGCAACGCCGGCTTCTATCGCCTGAATTTCGATCTCCACCGCGCGGGCGGCCTCTGGCTATGGGCGGCGCTGTTCGTCTTCGCCTGGTCGAGCGTGATGATGAACTTGCGGCCCTTCGTCTATGAGCCGGTGATGCGGTCTCTGTTCGACTTCCACTCGTCGCTCGATCTCTATCTGGCCTTGCCGAAACGCGCCTACCAGCCGCCCATGCTCGACTGGCGCGCGGCGCAGCAGACCGGCGAGCGGCTCATCGCCGAGCAATCGGCCATTCGCGGCTTCGCGATCGGCAAAGCCTTGGCGCTGTCCTATCTGGAAGAGGCGAACGCCTATATTTACGAGGTCCGCGGCAGCCGGGATCTCTTCGAGCGCTCGCCCAAAGGCGGCGGAACGTCGGTGATGCTCGACGGCGACGACGGCCATTTGATCGAGGCGTCCGAGCCCACGGGCGAGCATATCGGCAACACGATCGAGAGCTGGCTCTACGCGCTGCATATGGCGCGCATATTCGGCCTGCCTTACAGGCTCTTCGTTTGCGCGCTCGGCCTTGCGCTCACGGCGCTGTCGGCGACGGGCGTCTATATCTGGTGGAAAAAGCGAGGAGCCCGCCGCTTTCATGCGCGACGCGATTCGGCCGAGGCGCCGAAATCCGCCGCGCTCCGGTCCTCGGAATAGCGCGCCTCGCGAGCTGCGCATCGGCAGGCTCGGCGATCGTGAGCGGGCGTTTGGGGCCCAAGAGCGCGGTTTTTGGTCGGATGTGTCGAGCGAGGTTTTGAACACGCTCTTCGACGATAGCGTGACATTCCAAGACATGCTGGGCCGCCTGCATATCGATGCGCTCACCGCAGATTTGAGCGTGTGGTGAGCCTCCAAATCGTTCGGCGCATCGCATCGCCGTTGATCGATCTGCGGGGAGCGCGCTAGCGACGCCGAAAGCTTGGGACGGGGGCGCAGAAGGATGCTCCTGCGCCGTAATTCTATTTTGGATTCCGCAAGGTCTGGTTGCGGGGACCCGCAAGACCTGATTCTTGCGATTGGCGCAAAGCTCGATTCCTGAGCTCGCTGCGTAACCCTCCCGAGCCTGAGTTTACCGGTGCAAATCCCGTTGTCTGCAACTCGACGATCTCGCCCCAAGCCCCGGAGGGCAGGTGTTTTTTCGACAAGGACCTCGACGAATCCAGGCTTCGGTCGGAACTCTGCCGACCGATCGGAAAGGTCCCGGCGTCACAGACCTCTGCGTCATATCTGGTCATCCTCCGCGACCGAGATGTCTGCAGAGATAATCCGACGCCTTTGTCATATTTCGGTTTACGGTACGTACAGACACGCCGAGACGGATGGCGATCTCGGGATAGCTCAGCCCGTCGAGACGACTGAGCAGAAAAATCGCCCGACAAAGCGGCGACAGCCTGCCGAGGCAGATTTGGAGTCGAATGACATCCATGACGCCTTCCGCGCCCGATTCCGAATTTGTTTCGAACGAGCTCGACCTTTCGATCTCCCCGTCCTCGATGACGTATTGCGAGCGGAGCCGCGTCTTGCGCTTCAAATCCACGGTCAGATTGGAGGCGACGCGAAAGAGATAAGCGCGCGGATGTTGTAGCGAGGCGAGCCTGTCCTCCTGGAGCAGATGCAGATAGGCGTCCTGCACGATATCTTCGGCCTCTTGCGGACCGACTCGACGGCGGGCGAAACCGTTCAGCTCCCGATTATGGCTTCTGAACAGATCGACGATGAGCTTTTCAGACGACGACATCGCTCCCTCCATACGAGAGAGAGACCGCGAGCGAAGCGCTGGTGAATGCCGGATTCCCGCCGATCGTAGAGTCGTCCAATGCAGATTTTTTCGGCTCGAGGCCGGACGTGATCTGAATCTGAGGCATGAAAAATCTCCCTCATCGCCCGTTACGGCGACGTGCTTCGAACAGCCCGGCAGAGTTCCGTCACACCTATGGAAAAGCTTCCGGGGTCATGGAGCGGAAACGTCAGGGAGATATCGGCGGAGCGCGCGCTCGATGAGCACGTCGATCGCAGGACGAAATCGAAGCTTTCTCGACCGACCGACACGCACGCGCCATGCGCCATTCAGGCGTGATCGTATTGCCGGCATGCTGCGCCCCCTCCAATGGGGGACTGCGCCAATCGCCATGACAGACGAGGCAGACGTCGCAATCTCGATGACTGGACGCCGGCGCCTTACGGCTATCCTCGACCGACGCGCCTCCGATGGCGGAACAGATTTTATCTCGCGAAAAATAGACGCTGGCGATCGACGGCGCGAACGCTTGCAACATCAACGCCGATACAACTAGAAAGCTTGCAAGGAGCTCCCGTCGCATTCCACGGGCCTGCGATAGCGAAACGCACGGCATCCGCTCTCGAATAATTCTGAGAATGTATTCGACCGCATGCATTATCTCGCGCAGACTATGACGTGTGCAAGATCGACCGTAGATATTCGGTCGAGAAGGTGACGATCGCTTTGGCGCTCGCAGCAGAAAAAGCGTGCATCCGTCATTGTCCGGCCTCGCTCACCGGAACGCCGGCTGCTTCGTCGCTCCGACGTGTTCCACGCCGAACCAGCCGATCGAGATACAGATAGACCACCGGACTCGTATAGAGCGTCAGCGCCTGGCTGACGATGAGCCCACCGATGACGGCTATCCCGAGCGGCTGCCGAAATTCGGCGCCATCGCCCCCGCCGACGGCGAGCGGCGCGGCCCCGAAAATCGTCGCGACCGTCGTCATCATGATAGGCCTGAAACGTAATAGGCATGCTTGGTGAATGGCGTTCCGCGTCGGCAAGCCGTATTCGCGTTGCGCTCGGATCGCTACATCGATCATCATGATCGCATTCTTTTTGACGATTCCTGTCAACAAGATCACGCCAATGAAGGCGACCACGGTAAACTCTATGCGCAACGCCATCAGCGTCAGAATCGCGCCCAAGCCGGCCGACGGCAAAGTCGACAGAACCGTCACCGGATGGATGAAGCTCTCATAGAGGATGCCCAGAATTACATAGATCGCGGCGACCGCGACGATGACCAGAATCCACTCCTGCACAATCACCTTCTGGAAAGCCGCAGCGGCTCCAGAGAAACTGGATTGAATCGAGCCCGGCATATGAATCTCGGCCGCCGTTCGCTCGATCGCCGCAACAGCGTCGCCGAGCGCGACTTTCGGCGCCAGATTAAACGAAATCGACACCGCGGCCGAGCCGCCGACATGGGCGACGACGAGAGGCGCCGCTTTCTGCTCGAAGCGCGCGATCGAAGAAAACGGAATCATCCTGTCGATCTGTGTGCTGACCGCGGCGCCCGTAGACACAGCGCCACCCGTTCGATTGGCAATTGCGTTGGAGCGCTGATTGCGCGCCGCGTCGGCCGTCGCGGAAGCGCTTCCTGGGTCTGCGGCCCCATTCTGCTCCGCAGAGACCGTTCCGATCGGCGCATTGGTGAATTGCACGCCGCCGACGAGGCCCCGTGCGGGGCTGACATAGATCCTGTTCAGAATGTCTGGACTTTCCCGAAAGCGCGGCGCCGCCTCCATCACGATATGATATTGGTTCAGAGGTCCGTAGATGGTCGAGACTTGCCGTTGGCCGAAAGCGTCGTAGAGCACATTGTCGACTTGCCTCATGTCGATCCCCAGACGCTCGGCTTTGTCCCTGTCGATTGTCACAATGGTCTCGAGCGCGTGCGGCCGGGGATCGACATCCGCATCGCGGATCTCCGGCGCGCGGGCGATGGCTGCTGTCAAACGAAGCGCCCATGCCCGAAGCTCCGCGAGATCGTCGCCGCGCAAGTCGTAATGATATTCTCCGCCTCTGTTGGCCGGCGCGGAAAAGGCGGCGATATCCTGCGGAGCGACGAGGCGCAATGTGGCGCCGGCTATCTTGCCGACAGCCTCGGTCAGTCTCGCGTTGACATCCTGACAGCTCTCGTCGCGCGTCGGTCGCGGCTTCAGCTCGACATAGAGCTCGGCGCTGTTGCGCCTTGCGCCGTCCTCGATTACGGCGGCGAAACTGGCCACGGACGGATCGGCGGAAATAAGTTCCGCGGCGCGTTCCAACATTCGTCGCATCTCGGCGACGGAAATATTCTGGTCCGCGAGCAAGGCGCCGTAGAGCCGGCCCGGGTCCTGTTGTGGCAGCAGCCCTTTGGGGGCGATGGCGTAGAGATAGACGTTCAGGCCGAGAGTCGCGAAAAACGCCGCTAGCGTCCACCGCGAATGACGAAGGGCGAAATCCAGCGTCTTGTCGTAGCGCGCCAGCACACGCTGAAAGATCGCTTCGAAGGCCACGCCCACGCGCCCCGGCTGCTTTCGTGAAAGCACAATCGAGCAGAGCATCGGCGTCGTCGTGAGAGAGACGACGAGTGAAATCAGGACCGCCGCCGAGAGCGTCACGGCGAATTCGGCGAGCACGCGCCCCATGAGGCCGCCCATGAACAGAAACGGAATAAAGATCGCGACGAGCGAGAGACTGATTGCGACGACGGTGAATCCGACTTCGCGGACGCCTCTCAGAACAGCGCGCAACAGCGGCGTTCCCTCCTCGAAGTGGCGCGATATGTTTTCGAGGACAATCACGGAATCGTCGATGACCAGGCCGACAGCGATGATCAGCGCCATGAGCGACACGCTGTCCAAGCTGTAGCGCATCACATACATGACGGTGCCCGTCCCGAGCAGCGAGACGATCGCCGCGATGGCCGGCGGAAATGTCGCGCGAAGGCTGCGAAGAAAGGCGAGCACCACGAGCGTGACGAGAATGGCGCCGATGACGAGACTGTGCTCGAGATCGCGCAGTGAGGCGCGAATGGTGGCCGTGCGGTCCGACGCCATATCAATGGCGATCGCCGGCGGCAACGCAGATCTGATCTGCTCGAGCCTCGCCTTGATGCGATCGACGGTCTCGACGACATTGGCGCCCGATGTTCGATACACGCGGATCAGGACGGAAGGCTGTCGGCCGGTGATCGCGAACGGACGGAAGTCCTCGACCGAGTCGATCACCTCGGCGACTTCGGACAATCTGATCGTCTGACCTTCGCGATAGGCGATGATGAGATCGCGCAGCTCGACGGCGTTGCTCACGCGGTCATTCGCGTAGATCTGAAATCTTCGGCCGTCGCTCTCGATGACGCCTTTCGGACTGTTGGCGTTGGCGGCGGCCAGCGCTGCGCGAACGCTCTCCAATTCGACGCCGTATTTCGATAGGGCGTCCGGGTCGATTTCGACGCGCACCGCGAGAGGTGAGGAGCCGAGAACGACGACCTCCCCTACTCCCTGGATCGAGGCGAGCAGCGGCTGTAGCAACGTCGAAGCGACGTCATAGACCCGATCGAGGCTCATCGTCGTCGAGGTCAAAGACAGGTATGTGATCGGCCAGAAGGCCGAGTTCGATTTGAAAATAAGCGGGTTCGATCGCAACGAGCTCGGAAGATCGGCACGCGCGGCGGCAACCGCCGCCTGCACGTCGCGCGCGGCGCCGTTTATGTTGCGGCCAATGCCGAATGTGAGAGCGATGGTGGACGAGCCGGAGCTGCTGAATGAACGTATTTCCGAGATGTCGGCGATCATTCCGAGCCGTCGCTCGAGCGGCGCGGCCACAGTCGTCGCCATGATTTCGGGGCTGGCGCCCGGCATTTGCGCCCTCACGCTGATCGCCGGGTAGTCGAACTCCGGCATGGGCGCCGCAGGCAGATGGAGAACGGCCAATACGCCCGCGAGCGCGACGGCGATGGTGAGCAGCGCCGTCGCGACAGGCCGCGCGACGAAGGGGGCGGAGATATTCATCCGCCCGCCGCCTCGTAGACGGCCCCTCGCCTCCGCACGGAGACGCCGCCTCCCCACCGGTTCGCCAAGCGCTCGAAAGCCAGATAGACGACCGGGGTGGTGAATAGTGTGAGGATCTGGCTCACGGCGAGCCCGCCGACGATGGCGACCCCGAGTGGCTGTCTCAGCTCGGCCCCTGCCCCGGAGCCGAACATCAAAGGCAGAGCGCCGAACATCGCCACGAATGTCGTCATCAGGATCGGCCGCAAGCGCAGGAGGCAGGCGCGGCGGATCGCGGCATGCGGGTCGAGGCCCTGGTCGCGCTGGGCGGCGAGCGCGAAATCGATCATCATGATCGCGTTTTTCTTGACGATTCCGATCAGCAGGACGATGCCGATGACGCCGATGACGCCGAGCTCGTGACCTGTGAGCATCAAGGCGAGCAGCGCGCCGACGCCGGCCGAGGGCAAGGTCGAAATTATAGTGATCGGATGAATGAAGCTCTCGTAGAGGACGCCGAGCACGATATAGACGCAGACGAGCGCTGCGAGAATGAGCAACGGCTCACTGTCGAGCGAGGCTTCGAAGGCGAGCGCGGCGCCTTGAAAATGCGTGCGGACGTCGGAGGTCGACGCGACCTCCCGTTCGGCTCGGCGGACGGCTCGCACGGCTTCGTCGAGCGCGACGCCCGGACGCGGATCGAAGGAGATCGAAGCCGCGGGAAACGGACCGAAATGTTCGATCTGCAAAGGCGCAGGCTTTATCTCGACGCGCGCGATCGCCGACAAGGGCGCCTGACCGCCGCGCGCGATAGACGATGGGAGGTAAAGTCGAGCGAGCGCATCCGGCGCCCGCGCGAATGAAGGATCGGCCGTCAATATGACGCGCCGCTGATTGGACTGGCTGAAGATCGTCGAAACGATCCGCTGCCCGAAGGCGTCGTAGAGCGCATTGTCGATCGTCGCCGATGTGACGCCGAAGCGCGCAGCGGTGTCGCGATCGACCTCGAGGTAGGCGCCGATCCCTGCAGCTTGCGAGGCGCTGCTCACATTGTCGAGCTCTGGCTGACGCCGCAAACGCTCGATCAGCGCAGCGACGTAACGCCCCAACGAGCGAGGATCGGCGGACTCGGAGACGAAGCGGAATTGCGCGCGGCCAACGGCGGCGTCGATGGAGAGATCCTGAATTGGCTGTAGGTAGAGCGCCGCTCCGGCGGCTCCATCGCATCGCGCCGCAATGCGCCGCGCAATGTCGGCGGCGCTCGCCACGCGGCGTTCATGCGGCTTCAAATTGATTAGAAAGCGTCCCGAATTCAATGCCATATTCACGCCGTCGACGCCGACGAAGGACGACAGGCCGGCGACGTCCGGATCCGCGAGAATGATCCTCGCGAGCGCCTGCTGGCGCTCGGCCATCGCGGCGAAGGAGACGTCTCCCGGCGCGACGGAGACGCCGTAAAGGACTCCCGTGTCTTGAACCGGAAAGAAGCCTTTCGGGATGACGACGTAGAGAATAACGGCGACGATGAGCGTCGCCCCCGTGGCCAGGAGCGCAAGGCCCTGTCGTTCGAGCACGCGATCGAGGAGCAGGGCGTAAAATCGAACGACGGCGTCGAACGCTCGACCAGGCCTGCGCTCGAACGAATCGGCTCCGTCGCTGGCGCTCCGCCGCAAGAGTCGCGCGCAGAGCATCGGCGCCAGGCTGAGAGACACGCCGGCCGAGACGACAATCGTCAACGCGAGGGTGACGGCGAATTCTCGGAACAAGCGACCGATCACGTCGCCCATGAAGAGGAGCGGGATCAGCACGGCGATCAACGAAACCGTCAATGAGAGAATGGTGAAGCCGATCTGCCGCGAGCCGATGAGCGCCGCGTCGAACGGCGATCGCCCCTCTTCGACATGGCGGGCGATATTCTCGATCATGACGATCGAATCATCGACCACGAAGCCGGTCGCGATCGTCAGCGCGAGCAGCGTCAGATTATTGACGCTGAAGCCGAGCAGAAACATGCCGGCGAAAGCGCCGACCAAGGAGAGCGGCGCCGAGAGGCTCGGAATCAGCGTCGCGCGGCCGTCCCGCAGGAATAGGAAGATCACCAGAACGACGAGCGCCATTGCTAGAAGGAGATCGCATTCGACGCCGCGGACCGACGCGCGGATCGACGCCGTACGATCCGTCAGCACCGCGACGTCGGCGCCGGGCGGTAGGCCAGCCTTCAGGCTCGACAACAACGACTGGATGGCGTCCACGACAGCGATGACATTGGCGCCGGGTTGTCGACGAATGTCGAGAATGATGGCGGGCGTCGTATCCGACCAAGCGGAGACATATTCGTTTTCCGCGCCCTCGACGATCGTCGCGACGTCTGACAGGCGCACAGGCGCTCCGTTACGAAAGGCGACGATGATTCGCTCGTAATCCTCGACGCTTTTCAGTTGATCATTAGCGTTGATCGCATAAGCGCGCTTTTGTCCCTCGAAACTTCCTTTCGGCATGTCGACATTGGCGCCGCCGATCGTCGCGCGCAGGTCGTCGAGGTCGATGCCATAGGCCGAAGCAGCGTCAGGATTGACTCCGATCCTGATGGCTGGACGCTTGCCGCCGCCGATCTCGACGAATCCGACCCCAGGCACTTGCGAGATCTTCTGCGCGAGACGTACGTCGGCGATTTCCTGGATGCGTTCGAGCGGCAAGGTTCTGGAGGTGACGGCGAGCGTCAGGATCGGCGCGTCGCCCGGATTGATCTTCGCATAGGCCGGCGGCGCCGGCAGATCGTTCGGCAGCAGGCTCTGAGCGGCGTTGATCGCCGCTTGCGCTTCCTGCTCGGCGACGTCGAGCGGAATGTCGAGAGAAAAACGAAGCGTGATGACCGACGCCCCGCTGGAGCTCGTCGAGCTCATCTGCTCGAGGCCGGGCATCTGACCGAGCTGCCGCTCGAGCGGAGCGGTGACGGCGCTCGTCATCACCTCGGGACTGGCTCCCGGATAGAAGGTCCTGACTTCGATGATCGGATAATCGACCGCGGGTAGCGCGGAGACGGGAAGAAAGGCGAAGCCGATCGCTCCACACAGCGTCAGGGCGACCATCGTCAACGTGGTCGCAACCGGCCGCCGAATGAAAAACGCCGACGGATTCATTCTTCCATCGCCTTCACTTTGGCGCCGTCGCGCAGGCGATCGGCGCCGGCGACCACGAGGCGCTCGCCGGGCGCGAGGCCGGATAGAACCACAGTGGTCCCCCCTTCCGCCGGTCCGAGCTCTATCTGTCTTGCGATCGCCGTCTCCTCATCGGAGAGGACGAAGGCGAATGCGCCATTCGGGCCATATTGCACGCCTTCGCTCGGAACGACCGTGACCTGGCGAAGCGTATCGACGAGCAGACGCACATTGACGAATTGATTGGGAAAGAGCGCCGAGTCGCGGTTGTCGAGCTCCGCCTTGAATTTCACTGTGCCCGTCGCAGTGTCGACCTGCGCGTCGAGACTCACGAGCGCCCCTCGTGCGATCAGCTTCCTGCCGGAGCGATCATACACAGCGACGGGAAGTTTCCTATCCGCCTCGATCTGCTTCAAAACCTTCGGCAGATGATCTTCGGCTAAGGGGAAAACCACGGTGATCGGTTGCAATTTCGTGAGGACGACGATCCCCTCGCCGCCCGCCTGCACATAATTCCCCAAATCGACCTGGCGCAGACCGACGCGGCCGGCCACCGGAGCCGTGATGCGGCAGTAATCCAGATTGAGCGCAGCGTTCGCGACATTTCCTTCGTCGATCTCCACCGCGCCCTCATATTGACGCACGAGCGACTCTTGCGTGTCGAGCTGCTGACGAGAGATCGAATTCTGCTTGACCAACCGCTGATATCGCTCGCGATCGAGGCGCGCGTTTTCGAGCAGCGCGCGATCGCGCATGAGCTGCCCTTGCGCCTGACGCAATGCATGTCGATAGGGCCGAGGATCGATTTCCGCGAGGAAGTCGCCCTCCTTGACCATCTGCCCTTCTTCGAAACCGATTTGCGTCAGCCGGCCGGAAATTTGCGTCTTCACGGACACGGTGGCGAGGGGTTTGACCGTTCCGAGCGCCGCGAGAGTAATCTGGAAGTCGCCTTTCGTCGCTGTCGCCACTCCGACCGGAACGGGCGGGGGCGCCTTGTCGTGAGCGGATTGGACGCCGTTCGACGACCTCGAGACGGCCCAGGCGAACCCGACGATCAACAGCAGCGCAATCGCAGCCTTCCGAGCGAGGCGGCGGCGTTCGGACTCGCCGGCGGCGCGCGCCTCATCTTCGACGCGAAACGGCACGTCGGCGGTCGGATCCGAGCTCATTTTCCGCCCCGGCAACCGCACGAAGATCGTGCGGCGTGCGTTGGCGTCGGCGTGTCTCCAACCCATCCGGTGCAATGTCGCAGCTCGCGCATGTCGCTTCCCTCATCGAGAGCCTTGTTTCGATCGACGGCTCTCAGAGCGCCGCCGCTCGGTAGGCTGCTCCGACGTCGCTCGTGCGTCGGCGCGCCTCGAAAAATGCGGCGCCGCGATCGGCGGCGCGTGACCATGCAATCGATTTCAATAGATTTTAAAATGGCTCCTTCGCTTCGTGCGCGCGAATTCGTGAGCTCGGCGCTTCAGGAGCCAGCGAAGAACTCCGGTTGCGAGCAGGGGCGGCCAGCCCAGACCGAATAGAATAACCATGATACGGCCGGGCCAGCCAAAGACATAACCGATGTGCATTGGCCATCGCCATTGGACGAAGCCGTCGCCGGCCGCTCGTCCCTGCGGCGGCGCAGCGACGATCCGCAGTTGCGGATCGAGCGCCTCGTCGATCTCCTGCAAGAAGACGAGGGCCGAGCCCGTGATCCCGATCAGCCACAAAAGCAGGCCGACCGCTAGGTCCAGCCAAAGATATCCCTTCAGCCAGACCTTGCGCCAGTTCCATATCGCAACCTGCCGCGGCGCGCAGAGCCAAGTCGACGCCGCTCATGGGCTCCTCCGCTAGTTAGAATTCGACCTTGATCGATCCGATCGCCGAGAAGGGCGCGCCCGGATAAATGCCGTAGCGCGGATCGACATTGGATTCAGGGTCGGTCGACTCGTAGTATCTCGTGTTCGTCAGGTTCCGAACATTGAGTTGCGCCGTGACCTTTGTCGGCCCGACATTCCAACGATAGCCGGCGAGCGCATCGAGGCGCACATAGCCCGGAAGCTGGAACGAGCTCGTTCGATCGCCCTGACGACTTCCGACGACATAAGCGCCGAGGCCGAAAAAGGCGCCGTCCAGCTCGACGAACTCTTTGACGTCCCATTTGAGCCACAGGCTGCCGGAATAACGCGGAACATTCGGCAGACGATGCCCCAGATAGAGCGGAACGCCCTGAGCGTTCAAGTTATTATCCTTTATGACGCGGGCGTCCATATAGGTGAAGCTGCCGATGGCGTTGAGACTGTCGGTAATCTTTCCGACCGTGTCGAGTTCCACGCCCTTGCTGCGCTGCTGGCCGATCGCGATGCTGTCATTGGGATCTGGAGTGCTCAGATCCGGCGTCGGCAGATTCTTCTTGGTCAGATTGTAGAAGGCCAGAGTCGTGGTCAATCGGCTGTCGAACAGCTCGGTCTTGACGCCCACCTCGAACTGCGTGCCCTCCTGCGGAGGCAGCGGCCGGTTATTCGCGTCCACGCCATTATTGGAGCCGAACGAATTGGTCCAGCTGCCATAGACGCTGATCCAAGGGAAAGCCTGATACAGCACTCCGACGCGCGGACTGAAAGCGTCGTCCCGCCGCAGCACACTCGGACTGGCGTAAATCAGATTGGCCTGCGCGGCGTCGAAGCTCGCGCCACGACCGCGCCCGACCTCCGACCAATCATATCTGCCGCCGCCGATAATGTGGAGCTTGTCCAGAAACGTGATGTGGTCCTGGAAATAGACCCCTTTCTGCTCCTCGTGGAAGACGCTGTGGTCTCGCGTGATCTGCGGCCTATTGTAGACCGCCGCGTCGAACGCCCCGCGAGGAATGCCGTAGCTCGGCCAAGGAAAGTAGATGTTGATGTCGTACGCCGGGTTCGGCGTATTGGAATTGCCCCAGGTATTGTACGCGGTGCTGGAGCGCAGATAGTCGAAGCCCACGAGCGTCTCGTGGTGAGTTCCCAATATGTCGAACTTGCCGAGCAGATCCAGATTGGTCGTGTAGACCTCCGCGTCGGACGCTTGACCGAAAACATTGCGTCGCAGGACGCCGCTCGGCTGCAGGGCGGTGGTTCCAAACGCCGGCGCCGGGTTCAGAAAATCATCGTGGCCGTGCAGGAAAGCCGCGAGGAAGCGGTTACGGAACGTCCAATTTTCATTGAGGCGGTGGGTGAGCTCGGAGCCGACGTAGAACTTGCGCATATTGTCCTTCGGATCGTTCGGATCGGCGAAGGAGCGGTTGATGGGAATGGGCGCAGGCCGGTTGCCCAACGCCGGAAGTCCGTAATCGGCGAGGTAATTCTCCTCGAGATATTCGAAATCGGCGGTGAACTCCGTGTCGGGCGAAATCCGCGCCGTGACGCTCGGATTGAGCACGATCCGCTCGCCGTGCTGGAAGTCACGGAAAGACCCGCTGTTCTCATATGCCCCGGAGAAGCGGTACAATAGTGAATTGTTGTTCTGGTAGATGGGACCGGTGGCGTCCCAAACCGTGCGATAATGATCATAGGAACCGAAGCGCTGCTCGATCGAATGATAAGCAATGTCGGATGGCCGCTTGGTGACGACATTGATGAGACCTCCGGGCTCCATGCGCCCGAACAGCATCGCAGCCGGTCCCTTGAGCACCTCGATCCGCTCGATATTGCTGGAATCGAATTCGGTCCGGAATGTCGATGGGGATGTGGCGAGCAACCCGTTGCGGAACATCTTGCGGCTGTCGGAGAAGCCGCGGATGAGGAAGCCCGTTCCGCTGCCGATCGATTGGTTCGGCCGCACGCCGCTGACATTTTCGAGCGCCTCCTCGACGCGCGTCACCTTCTGATCCTCGATAACCGCCCGCGGAATGACCTGCACCGACGCAGGCAATTGCATAAGCGGGATGTCGATCTTTGTCGCAGAGGACGCGTCGTGAACCACATAGCTCGGCGTCCGGGGATCGCGATCGCCCCCACTGGCGCTGGACGCGCCCAGGGACGCGGCGCCCCGGTCGGCGCCGACGTCGATCGTGGGCAAGGCCTCCTGCGCACGAGCCGGAAAATTCATGAACGCGAACACGAACGCGCCGGCGGAAATCCCGCGCAATAAAGCTGGACGAAGCATATCGAATCTCCTGAGACGGCTCAGCAGGCCGTCGGGACCGGGAATAGAAATGCGGCGCTAGACACCGCGTTTTGGTCGGTCAGGAGAAAAAGGGAGGCGCCCGGGAAGACCACGAACTCGAGAACCCGCTCGCTGGCGCGGCGACCTCGTCCAGAAAACGCCATCCGACAGCGACACTGTCGTGTGTCGAAAAGACGATGATGTCGAAAAGGGCCGCCGCGAAACGGATCAGCCCGCCGTCCACGCTCGGCGAGCACAGTATGCAGCACTGAGAATGATCATGGTGCGGAGCCGGCGCGCTTTGGTCGCCCACCATGTCCGCTCCGCACCGTCCGGCCTCGACATAGGCCGCTGTTTGAGAGCCGAACCCGGAGAGTCCATCCCTCTCGTGCGAGACCACGGAAGCGACACCTTGCAGGACGAACACGCATGCGAGAACAAGCGCGACGAAAGCGCTCGTCAAAAATCCTCGCTCGGGTTGCTCGTTCTTCATGAATCGCCGGATGCTTTGCGCGAATAAGCTGTACCGAAACTGTGCGTTCGTCGGTCTTTGGAGTCAATAGCCCGTTTTGAATCGATCCAAAAATTATGCGCGATGAACGACGCCGGCCCGGAATCCGACCATTACAAAACACACTCCACTTCGAATATCCGGCTGTCTTGCGGACGATCCGGTCTGCGCTCGACATCGGAATGTGAATGGTCGTGCGTAAGCGATGATCGGCCGTAGCACGTTTGGTTTTTCAAATCCGATTTTTTTGGCGTCTTTCTCTACGCTCGAACGTCTTAGCGAGAAAAGACGCATCGACCGGTCGCTCGACAGAGCCGCGCAGCGATTTCGTGCGCCGCGGGCGACGCTTCTCTATTCGACCAACGCACGCGAAGGGGAGAGCGCGCCATGCGCAAAAAGATTTTGGTCATGGGCTTGCCGGGCGCAGGAAAATCCACCCTTACGCGCGCGCTCGCGCCGCTTTTGACGGCCGTCGTCTTCAACGCCGACGACATCCGCGCAAATATATCCAAAGACTTGGGATTTTCGCTGGGGGACCGGATCGAGCATGCGCGCCGAATGGGATGGCTGTGCGATCGGGTCGTCGAAGCGGGAGGCGTAGCGATCGCCGATTTCATATGCCCGACGCCGGAGACGCGCGCCGCGTTCGGAGCCGATTTCGTTATTTGGGTGGATCGCATTCGTGAAGGCCGATTCGAGGACACCAACCGTCTCTTCGTTCCGCCCGAGAGATACGACCTCCGCATCGAGGCGGAAGGCGACCCTCGCTTTTGGGCCGAGCGCATCCGGTCGGTCCTGCGCCCGGCCTTCGGTCCTAGGACGCCGGCGCCAATGAAGGCCGAACGAGCCGCGACGCCCTGAGCGTCGAACGGACGAGCCCCGCAGACAGCGATCAAAGGCAAATCGGCATGCAGCAGAATCCAGCGCCACCAACGACCGCGGCCTCATCCGCCGTAGACCCGAGAAAAGTTCACAAGCTGCAAGCGCCATACGAAGACTTCAGACAACAATTTTCTCCTCACTCTCGATTGAGGCGGTTTGAATTCGCTCTCAAACACCAGTTCAGAGATTTCTATTTCATCAAACCGCCGAGATGGCGCGTTCTGCTGAGGACGTTCATCGGCCACCCACGCATGCGGCCCGCATTCTTGTCCACGGGCGCGGTTCGGTCGGGAACCTCGCTGCTCTCGTCCTACATTTTGCAGCACCCGAATGTGGTTCTCCCGCTCGCCAAGGAGATCTCCCAGCTGCCGCGCATGAAATACATAGAAGCGCAATTTCCGAGCTGGCGCGAGCGCCGTCGCGTCGAACAGCGCTTCGGCCCGGCCATCACCGGCTGCTGCAATCCGATCGCGCCGAACCTGCTGTGGATTTTCGTCGCGAAGGCGATTTGCCCGGACGGCCGCGTGGTGGTCGTGCTTCGAGATCCCGTGGAGCGCGCCTTCTCGCAATGGCGGTGGGATCGAATGAAGAACGGCCATCTGTTCTCGGATCCGCTGTGGCGGTTCCTGCCGGATTTCGAGACGAGCGTGAAAATCGAGCGCGAGTCGATTCACGCCGGAGGCGGCGGACCGAACGCCTTCAGCGGAAGCGAGCAAGGATATCTGCAACAGAGCATCTACCTTCCGTTCCTCCGCCTGCTGTTTCAGCATTTCGAAAAACAACGTATTCACATCGTCGACGCGGCGGAACTCTTTTCCGACCCTGTGAAGACCGCGAAAGAGGTATACCGCTTCCTCGAGCTTCCCATGGTCGATCCGCTCGTCATCGACGAGCGCAACGCCGGTCCCGCGGCCGCGATGCCCGAAAGGCTCCGCCGCGAGTTGTCCGAGTTTTTCAGACCTTACAACGAGGCGCTGTACGAGTTCCTCGGAAGGGACTTGGGCTGGGAACGCGAGCATGTCTGAAGCGTCGGCGCCCAGACCGAAGATCGCGATCATCGGCGGCGGGTTCAGCGGCGCCGCGATCGCCGCCCGATTGCTCCGCTCGCCGTCCGCAGATATCCATGTGATCGAAGATCGTCCACGCTTGGGATTCGGCCTCGCATACGGCGACGCCGAGGACTACCATCTCTTGAACGTGCCGGCCGGCGGCATGAGCTTCTGGTCTGACCGGCCCGATCACTTCCTCGACTGGGCGAGGCGGCGCGGAGCTTCGGCCGGCTGGCCGGAAGCGACGACCGCGTCCGCGGACAGCTACATGCCGCGCCGACTGTTCGGCTGCTATGTCGCCGAGACCGTGGAGGCGGCGGCCAGGGAGGCGACGACCAATGGCGACGGCGAGCTTCTTCACCATCGCGCTAGGGTCGTAGCCCTAGATCGTCTCGATGGCGAATTTCATATCCGACTGAGCGACGGACGAACGCTCGTCGCTGCCGCCGTCGTTCTCGCGACCGGAAACAGTCCGCCGGCGGCCTCCTGGCCGGTTCGAGGCCGAGGGTCGGCTTACGTGAACGATCCATGGTCGGCCGATGTCACCGCCGGCCTCGACCCGACCGGTCCAATTCTCGTCATCGGCGCCGGCCTCACCATGGTCGACGTCGTCCTTCGCCTGAGACGCCACGGGCATCGCGGCCCCATCACCGCTATTTCCCGACATGGCCTGCTTCCTCGCCCGCGAGGCGCCTCCTGTCCCTGCCCACCGGCGATCGACATCGAAGACGCGTCGCGAGGCGCGAGCGCTATGCTCGCCTCTCTCCGAACGGCGATCGATCGACACGACGGCGATTGGCGCACGGTGATCGACGGTCTACGTCCCGTCGCCAATCTCCTGTGGGGGGCGCTGCCGATCGTCGACAAGCGGCGATTGATACGACACGCCCTGCCCTTTTGGGAGGTGCATCGCCACCGAATGCCGGAAACGGCCGCCGAGGCGATCTCGACTCAGACCGCCGCCGGTCTATTGCAGGTGCGTGCGGCATTCATCGACAACGTCGAGATCGACGGCGCGTGCGCCGCCGTGTCGATCCGCTCGCGCGGACGGCAGGGATTGGAAAAGCGCCGTTTCGCCCGGGTCGTCAATTGTACGCCTGGACAATGCGACGTCGCGCGAACGTCCGATCCTCTTCTCGCGGATCTGATGAAAAAGGGCCTGCTGCGTCCCGATAGTCTAGGTCGCGGCGTCTCATGCGACGAAAACGCAGCCCTATGCGACGCTCGAGGAAAATCCGTGAGAGGCCTTTTTGCCCTTGGTCCCCTATTGCGGGGCACGTTATTCGAGTCCAGCGCCGTTCCCGATATTCGTCGACAGGCGGACGCCCTTGCCGAATTCTTGGTCGATTTTTTGAAAAGCCATGAGCGCCTATGTCCCGCATCGCGAAGCCGCGATGACCCCATCCGAACCCGCGCGTGATCGACGGCCGACTAAAACGTCAGATCGCCGACCAAGCTTTTTCAGAAGCGGAGCCTCTGACGACGATTCAGATCCGCTTCGATCTCGCTGTCCAAAAACGGAACCCGCACCCATTCTTTTCTAGAGAACAATTCCGTCTGATCGGCGGAATAAGGCGAATCCGGATCGAACGATTCCGAAAAGGCGAGCAAGGTCTCGGCTCGCGGCCCGTTCGGCTCGAAGGCGACGACCTGAACGTAGCTCGATCCTGAAATCACCTCGCGTCTGCTGCTTCCAGACGGGGTGCTGCGAATGACATTATATACGCCCAACGCGCCGCTGCCTCCGTGAATCGGGATGACTCGGCTGCGTCTCGACGCCACTTGAATATCCCCCCATGACATGTCGGGCGAGAACCCTGCGCTGGTCGCCTCCTGCACCGCGGCGACCAGCGCCGCCTTCAATTTCTCCGCAATGTCTGGAACGTCGACACTCAATCCGCGGGGCGTGTCGAGCGGCTGTAAGGGATCGAAGGCAATTCGCCAAGCGTTCGCGATCTTTCGAGCCCGCTCCATAAATCCTTCAAAATAGACATAGCCGATATTCGCGTCGAGATCCGCCGTTCTATTCCAAGCGCGCAATTTCTCGCAGGCGATCGCGAAATCCTCGTCGCCGGCGCTCGATGCTACCGTCGGCGTCCGATCCGGACAGAGCGTCAGAAGATCGTCCAAGATCAACGAGGCGACATACACATGATTGCGCATGAGAAAACGCTGCAGGTCGCGCGCCTCCAATCCGGCGTCCCGAGATGCGGCGCTCTGCAGCCGGCCCCGCAACCAATCGAGCGTGGATCGAGCTCTAGCGCCGAGCTCGATTTTCTCCCGACTGACGAGCGGCGAAAACCCGGTCAGCGGACGCGCCGGATTGGCGAGCCAGGCGCTGTCGTTGGAATTGATCACGAAGTCGTCGCGCTCGAGAATCGGCAAGCTCGCTCCGGGAACCAGCCCGTCCTGCGCTGCGCCCGTGGCCCGGCTCCGCTCGCACTCTCTCCTCGTTCCGTCGAGAATCGGGAACTCGACGGCTGCGGCCATATCCGCTCCTTTCGGGCTGCAATCCGACAGCTTTCGAGCATCGACGTCGGGAATTGCCGACACGTTCATAAACAAGGCGGTTCCAGCAGAATCGACCGCGATCGTATCGACCCAGGGGATGCCGAGGATTTCCGTGATGCTCGACTGAAGCGCATCGAGCGACGTCGCGCGATTGATCGCGTACCACTGGCGGAGCGCTCTGTCGTTGCGGACATTTGCGTCATCGATCACGAAGGCTCGCCCTTCATCCCAGCGGAACTTGTCGGGAAATGCGAAGACGGGCCCCAATTTCGATTGGTAGAACATGTGCGATCGCTGCGTAACGGACCCATCCTTGTCGCGCACCTCGACGGTGATCGGCGTCCGCGTCATCGGCAAGGATTCGCCGTCCACCAAATATCTCGTCGGATCGGCGGGATCGAGCCGCAATTGGTAAGAAATGAAATGGCTCGAGGCGTCGACGGTGTGCGTCCAGGCCAAATCTTTCGAAAAGCCGATATTGATCATCGGCAATCCTGGCAGAGACGCGCCCATCACATCGAGCTTTCCGGGGATGGTCAGATGCATCTGGTAGAACCGCAATGCGCCGGACCACGGATAGTGCGGATTGGCGAGCAGCAGGCCCTTGCCGTTGCGGGTCGAAGCCTTTCCCAATGCGAGAGCATTGCTCCCATGACTGCTCTGGAAGACGTCCCGATCGAACGCGAAGCTTTCGCCCCCGTCGATCAGCGCGCCGGAACGAGACCCGCCGGCGTCGCTGCGCGCAGGAGGCGCCGCGGTGACGATGGCCTTCGCAAAACGCCCGAGCCCGGTTTGAACGACCAGTCGACGCATGTTCTTCAAGAGGTCGGCGTCAGAAATCGGCCGCACCCAGCCCTTGTCGCGACATGCGGACGGCAGCCCGCCTGCTCCGACGTCGCGCAGATATCGATTATAGCCCGACGCGTAACCGGAGAGCAGCATCCTGATTTCCGGCGGTTGCGACACGAGAATGTCGGCGATCGTCGCGTCATCGTTCAGCCATCGAAAATAGAAGTCACTTTCGAGATTGGTGAGGGTTCCGGGCGCCGTTCCCTCGCCTCCTAGAAATTTCGACCGCACTCCGTTGACGGTGGCGATCTCCTCCGCGAGCAGGCAAAGATTGTCCTCGGCGTAGACGTAGCCCATCCCATAGCCGAGAGCCTTCTCATCGGCGGCTCTTATGTGCGGAATACCGTAGGACGTTCTGCGAATTTCGACGCTCTGGCGCGCGCCGACGTCGTCGGCTCGGCCGAGTGGCGCGCCGCCGGCGATGAACGACGGCAGGACGAAAACGAGCAGACTTGCGCGGACCGCTTCAAATGTCGATTTTGCAGCCATGTTCGATCGTTCCTCGAAGGTCACGCCGACGCCGCGAGCGCTGGCCGAACTTCTTCCAATTGTCCGTTCGTCAATCGCAACAAGCGATCAGACAAATGAAAATAGCGGTCGTCGTGGGTGATGACGATAATCGTCTTGCCCCGCGCCTTGAGCTCCGGCAGCATTCTTTCGTAAAAATACGCGCGAAAATCCGGATCCTGTTCCGCCGCCCACTCGTCGAACAGGAAGAACGGTCGATCGGTGAGATAAGCCGACAGCAAGGCCAGCCGTTTGCGTTGGCCGCGAGACAGATCGACGGTCGAGAAGCGCCCGCCTTCGACCTTCACCTGCTGGTCGAGCCGAAGAATGAGAAGAAATTCTCTGGCCTTCGTCAACGCCTCCTCGCTCGAATAGCCGAGCAGCGTGTCGAAGACGTGAGCGTCGGCAAACACCGCCGCGAAATTTTGTCGATAGGAATCGATATCGTCCTTCCCGACCGATCGGCCGGCCAATCTGATTTCTCCGGCGTCTGGCGTCAGCAGGCCGAGCACGATGAGGGCCATGGTGGTCTTGCCCCCGCCGTTTCCGCCGGTCAGGAAGACGAGTTCGCCGGGTTGGATTTTCAGGCTCAATGGCCCGATCCGATGACCGGCGTCGTCTCCCGTCCCGGGATATCGATGGCGTATGGCGACGAGTTCCAGCGTGGACGGCCGCTCCGCGCCCGCCGCGGCGGGAGCATCCCGCTCGGCGCCCTCCCCCAAGCCCAGCGCTTCGATGTTCCTCAAAGCCGTCGCGCCCATGCCTAGGGCGGGAACGGCGTCGAGGATCGTCGACACGGGGCCGCCGAGGAAAAGGATCGCGAGGGTGAACCCAGTCGAGGTTTCGCGTGAAATCTCGGCATAGTGCGGCAACACGAGCAAGATGACGCCGATCAGGACGAAATAGAGCGATTGGCCCCAGCGGTTCGCGAATACATAGATCAGCCGGGCCTTGTTTCGCCTCTCTCTGAATGTCTCGGCCGCTCGTCTCATTTCATCGTCGATAAAGGCGCGCCTTCGGCGCACGTCCATCTTCAGCTCTTTGAACCCTTCGGTTATCGACCGAAAATGACGGAACAGAATCGTGTCGGCCTCTCGCGCCAGTCGCAGCCAGCGTATCGCCCGCCCTTGCAAAAGCCTGAAGCCGAGGACCCCGAATATGAGGAACGACAAGACGAGAAGCAGCAGTTGCGGCGCCAGGGCGCCTAGGTAGCAGAGGACAGTGACGAGCGTCGCGCTGGCGATGAAGAGCGTTGGGAGCGCATCGAGCGCTTCGACGACCGCCCCGACATCATCTGTCAGGGCGGCCATCAAGCGGTGCGGCCCCAGAGCCTGCAATGTCTCGAACGGCGCCGAAAGAATATGACGGCTGAGGCGCATTCGGAGAGTATAGAGATTGGTCTGGGCCAGACGCGACAGCAAGGTCATCGACAACGCGCCTGAGACGAGGACGAGAACGCAGACTCCGAAGAATGCGACGGCGAAGGTCGTGTCTTTCTCGTCGTCGTGGAGCGATCGGTTGATCAGCATCATCAGCGTGGCGTTGCCGGCGCCGGCGATCGAGCCGATGACGAGAGAAAGAGCGAGCATGCGCTTCGACGGGGCGAAGAGACGCAAAAAGCTCAGTGACGAAACCCCACTCATGACTTTCGACGCGCCGTCCGCTTCCACCGAGACCTCCCCCGCCGCTCGCTATCGAAGAAATGCATCCCCAATTTTCTACGCTGGGACTCGCTCTGCGTCGGAGCGCTCTGTCGCGGCTTGCAGGAGGCGCTCGATCTGCGCGATGACGCCGGCGTCGTCGACGATTTCGTTATGGCCGACATCGATCGTGTGCGTCACGGCGGAGCCGGTCGAGGACGCGCGCCAGTCGAAGCGCTGCGCGTTCTCGCCATCGGCGGTCCGCTCGGCCCACCAGACATGCAGCGGAGCGCGAACGCTCGGAATGCGCATGTCGCGCATTAATCTGCTGGCGTTCTTCGCCTCCGCATAGAGGAAGTCGATCAGATCGGTCGAGACGTCCCTCCATAGCCCTCGCTCCATTCCCCACAGCGCCGCATAGGCGAAGCGCTCTCGCTCGGACATTGCGCCCGAGACCCGCACGAGATGCTCGCGCTCGGACGCGCCGAGCGCCTCATCCGCCGTCCGCCCTTCCATCGCCGTGAATTGCTCGACATAATCCAGCGCCGTCGCCGACGGTCGGATGTCGTCCGAGGCGGCGCGCGGGTCCAAGAGCCCGAGGAAGGCGACGCGTTCCCCTTGTTTTTCGAGGAGAGCGGCCACGGCCGCCGCAATGAAGCCGCCCATGCTCCAACCCAGCAGCAGATACGGGCCATGCGGCCGATGACGGCGAATGAGCTCGACATAGTCGGTCGCCATATCGTCGATCGAGTCGGCTCGATAGCTCGGATCCAGCAGCGTCCGCGACTGAATTCCATAGACCGAACGCGAGCCGAGCGCATCCGCGAGAGCCCGATAACGGATCAGCGTTCCGCCGCTCGGATGGATGCAATACAGAGGCGGAACGCCCTCCGGGCCGCGCCGCAAGAGGACCAGCGGAGAGCGACCCCGATCCGTTTCGCTCGAGATCCAGTCCGCGAGCTGCGCGGCTGTCGGCGCCTGGAAGATCGCCTTGACCGGGAGACCGCTGCTCAAGCTTCTGCGGAGGCGTTCGACGAGCCTGACCCCCGACAGGGAATTGCCGCCGGAACGAAAGAAGTCGTCGTCGACGCCGAGCGATTCTGTTCCCAGAACGTCTTTGAACTCCCGCAGGATGATCCATTCGGCGACGGATCGCGGCGCGACGCGGCCGGTCTGCGTCTGCAGATCGCAGCACGGCGGCGGAAGCTTTTTTCGGTCGACCTTGCCATTGGCGGTGAGCGGCAAGGCGTCCAACCATACGACGGCCGACGGGATCATATAGTCGGGCAGCTCTTTCTCCAACGACGCGCGAATTTGCGCGACCGCCAAATCGGCCTGCGCTTCGGCGACAACATAAGCGACCAGACGCTTGTCGCCCGGACTGTCCTCCCGAACGACCGTCACCGCGGCGCGAACGCCCGCAATTCGGCAGAGCGCCGCCTCGACCTCGCCGAGCTCGACGCGGACGCCCCGGATCTTCACCTGATGATCGATCCGGCCGAGATATTCGATCTCACCATCCTCGCGATAGCGAGCCAGATCGCCTGTGCGATACAGCCTCTCCCCGTCTCCGCCGAACGGGTCCGGGATGAACCGCTCGGCCGTCAGGCCGGCGCGGCCGAGATAGCCGCGCGCCAAACCGACGCCGCCGATGCAGAGTTCGCCGGCCACCCCGACCGGCGCCGGCTCCACATTCCCGTCGAGCAGAAATATCCGCATATTCGAGATCGGGCGGCCGATCGGCACGCGCTTCTCCGCTTCGTCTCGAGGGCATGCATGAGCCGTCACATCGATCGACGCCTCTGTGGGACCATAGAGATTATGCAGCTCGGCTCCGCCGCCGGCGCGGTAGAAACGATCCCGCAACTCGGCGGACAACGCTTCGCCGCTGCAGATGACGCGGCGTAACATGCCGCAGGCCGAAGGGTCGCCGACGTCCAGGAACGCCTGCAACATCGAAGGCACGAAATGCGCCGTCGTCACGCCTTCTCGATCGATGAGCTCCTGCAAGGCTTCTGGATCGCGATGGGCGCCCGGAGGCGCCAGCGCGAGCCGCGCGCCGACGCAGAGCGGCCAGAAAAACTCCCACACCGACACGTCGAATCCGCACGGCGTCTTCTGCAGAACGACGTCCGACGCCGACAGACCATAGCGCGCCTGCATCCATTCCAAACGGTTCACGACCCCGCCATGCTCGACGGCGACGCCCTTCGGCTTTCCCGTGGAGCCGGACGTGTAGATCACATACGCTAGATTGCGAGGCAGAACATGCGCGCTCGGCCCGCCGTCGACGGCCTCGTCGAACGTCGCATTCCGCTCGATCGTCAGCGTTCCGATACCGCCGGGCAGGCGCGCGCGCAGGCGCTCTTGCGTCAGAACCAGCCTCGGTCGCGCATCATCGATCATATGCGCCAGACGCTCGGTCGGATCGTCCGGGTCGAGAGGTAGATAGGCGCCCCCAGCCGCGAGGACGCCGAGCAGCGCCACGACCATTTCCGAGGAGCGCTCCATGCAGACGCCGACGATGACGTCGGGCCCGACGCCCTTCTCGCTCAGAACCCGCGCCAACCCTCGGGCGCGACGACGCAATTGCCCATAGGTAAGGCTCTCGTCGGCGAACCGGACCGCGACCGCGTCCGGCGTGCGCGCCGCCTGCTCTTCGAACAGGTGATGAATGCAGCGCCCCTCCGAGTAAGCAGCCGCCGTCGCGTTCCAGTCGAACAGCAGGCGACGCCCCTCGCTTCGAGGCAGAACGTCGATCGACCGAATATCCGCATCCGGCGTCGTCTCGAGCGCATCGACCAGCCGCTCCAGCGCCACGCGCAGGAAACGACAGACGCGCTCTGGATCGATCCCGCTCTGCGTCTGCGCCGTCAGCTGGAATCCATCTCTGAACTCGTCCACCGACATTGTGAGCGGATAGTTCGTGCGCTCTTCGGCATAGATCGTCGTCACCCCCTCCCAGCTCGCCATATGGCCGCCGGAGGCCTCCGAGGCGGCGCTGTGACGATAGTTGAGCAAGGCCGAGAACAGCGGCGTCGGAGGCGCGACGCCGCTGCAGCGTTGCGCCAAGGCGAGAGACGCATGTTCGTGCCTCAGCATTTCCGTCAGCAATCCATGCACGCCTCGCAGCGCCTCCGCTACGCTTCCACCGCTGAGGCGGACGCGCAGCGGCAGCGTGTTGATGAATAATCCGAGCGCCAGGCCAGCCTCCGCGCCGCCCTGCATGCGCCCGAACAGCACCGTCCCGAACACCACGTCGTCGCGCCCGCAAGCGCGCGCCAGTGTCGAGGCCCAGGCGAGATGACATAGGCTCGCCGCATTCACGCCGAACGTCCGCGCCCGTTCGCGAACACGCCGCGCCAAGGTCGCACCGAGCTCGAGACGAGCTTCTCTTATGTCGGAGCCATCGCCCTGGACGTCCATCAAGCCGAAAGGCGCCGTCGGCTCGGTCACATCCCCGAGCATCGCGGTGAAGAAGGCCTCGTGCTCCGAGCGGCTCACCCCGAGGCGCGCCTGCGCTATGAACCCGCGGTACGGCGACGGCGCGGGAAGGCGTTCGGCCTCGCCGAGAAAATGCGCCCTCGCCTCCCGCACGCATATTTCCAGCGTCGCGTGATCCAGCACGAGATGATGCGCGAGGATCAACAGCAGCCATCGGCCTTCGTCGGGATCGTCGGCAATGAAACCACGCAAAAGGGGCGCGCGCGTGAGATCGATCCGATAGCGCCGCGGATCGAAGCGCATCCGCAATTGCTCTGCGACGTCGCCATCGCCAGGATCGACAAAGGCCTCGTCGATCTCCATCGGCGCTCTGCGCCACACGACCTGCATCGGCTCCGCCAATCCTTCCCAGGCGATCGACGTGCGCAAGATGTCGTGCCTCGCAATCACCGCTTGCAGCGACGTGACGAAAGCATCGAGACGAGAGCGCGTGTCGAAAGCCAATAGGGCGTTGGCGAGATAGGGGTCTCCTCGGGTCGCAAACAGATGGTGAAACAGGATCCCTTCCTGCAGCGGCCCCAAGGGATAGATGTCTTGCACATTCGATGCGCCGCCCGGCACGCCGCCGACGATGAGGTCTATATCGGCCTGCTCCAGACTCGCGAGCGACAGCATCTCGGGAACAATCCGATCGCAGCCCTCGGGGATGAGATTTGCCGGCGCCGCGATCTCCGCGCCGCTCCCCACCGCGGCGGCCAGTCTCGCCGGCGTCGGTTCGGCGAACAGCCGCCGCGCGTCGGTCTTGACTCCATGGCGACGCAGGCGTTCGACCAGCTTCATCGCCAGCAGAGAATGACCGCCGAGCTCGAAAAAATTATCCTCGACGCCAACTCGTTCGAGTTCGAGAACCTCCGCCCAAACCCGGCAGAGGGTCGCCTCGACCGCCGTCCGCGGCGCGACATATCGGCGCTCGGCCTGCCTCGCGAGATCGGGCGCCGGTAGAGCTTTGCGATCGATCTTGCCGTTCGAATTCGTCGGCAACGAGTCGAGGGACACGAACGCCGACGGAATCATGTAATCGGGAAGCTGCTGCGCCAGCGCCGACCGCAGATGCGGCTCCGCCGGCTCTCCAGGCTTCTCGCGCACCACATACGCAACGAGCCGCGTGTCGCCCGGCGCATCCTCACGCGCCGCGACGACGGCGGCGCGCACGCCCGCAATTCGCGATATCTGCGCCTCGATCTCGCCGAGCTCGACGCGAAAGCCGCGGATTTTCACCTGATGGTCGATCCGCCCGAGGAAGTCGATGTCGCCGTCCGCCCGATAACGCGCCAGATCGCCTGTTCGGTACAGCCGCTCGCCGTTTCCGCCCAGCGGGTCGGGAATGAAGCGCTCCGCCGTGAGGCCCGGCCGCCCGAGATAGCCCCGCGCCAGCCCTCCGCCGCCGATGAACAGCTCCCCGGCGACGCCGACCGGAGCCGGCTCCAGCTTGTTGTCCAGGAGAAGCGCGCGCACCCCCTCGATCGGCCGGCCGATGGACGCCGGCCGGAGCGCCGATTGTCCAGCCACGAGTTCCGCCGCCGTGCTCCATACGGTCCCTTCGGTCGGGCCGTATTCGTTGTGGAGACGCGCGCCGGGGAGGCGCTCGTGATGCGCCGAGGGCACGCTCGTCGGGCATGTTTCTCCCGCGACGATCGCCACGCGCAGGCTGCGCAGGGAAGCGGGCTCCTGCTCGATCAGCAGAGCATAGAGCGACGGCAGACAAAGCAGATGCGAAAGGCTGCGTCGCTCGACGAGGCGCGCCAGACCCGCGACGTCCTGGAGTTCGTCGTCCGTCGGCAGACAAAGCACGCCGCCTCCACCGAGCGTCCAGAACAATCCCGCGACCGAACTGTCGAAGGCGAAGGACGAGAGCAGCAAGAACCCGCGCACCGGCTCTCGGTAATATCGAAGTCGCGCCGACGTCGATCGCCAGGCGGTCTCGTGAGTGATCGCCACGCCTTTCGGCTTTCCGGTCGAGCCGGAGGTGTAGATCACATAGGCGAGATTTTGCGGATCGACATACGCAGACGGAAGGTTGCCGCTCGCGCTCAGGCTCTCGCTCCAAGCCCAGTCGGCGTCCAGGCAACGCACGGCGACGGATTTCGTCAGCCGCTCTCGCAGCCCCTCGCGAGTCAGCGCCAGCAATGGATGCGCGTCATCGATCATAAAAGCGATTCGATCGTCTGGATATTCTGGATCGAGCGGCAAATAGGCGCCGCCGGCCTCAAGGATGGCGAGGAGCGCGACCACCATCTCGATCGAACGCTCGAGATAGACGCCCACGACAGACTCGGGTCCGACGCCGAATTCGCGCAAGCGATACGCGAGCTGATCTGCTCTGGCGCCGAGTTCCGAATAGCTCAGAGACTGTTCGCCGAACACGACCGCCGTCGCATCGGGCGTCTTCGCGAGCTGCGACTGGAACAGGTCGTGTAGACGCCCTCCATCGCGATACGCCGCCTCTGGAACGCTCCATTGCGACTCCAGAATGCGCCGTTCGTCCGCACCGAGCAGGTTCAGGCGTTCGATCGGCGTCTCGGGCGCGCTCAGAGCGTCGTCGAGCAAGCTCGTCCATTGCGCGATAAGTCGGTCGACGGCGACCCGCGCGTATAGCGAGCGATCATAATGGAGCTCGACAGAGACTCGGTCGCTGTCGGCGCGGCATCGAAGGTGAAGACCGAATGGCTCAGGAATGGAACGGCTCGACTCGCTCGTCATCGAAACGCCACGCATAAGCAGCAGGCCGTCGATCGTCTCATAGCCGAAGCCGAAAGAGCGGTCGGGCCAGCCGGTCGAACCGGCCACATTCGGCGCGTAATCCTGCCAATGCGAGTGATCGCTCAGTGCGCCGCGCAGCCTCTCGGCGAAATCTGTGAAAGCTTCGCCCGGCTGCACGCTCACGCGCAACGGCAGGCAAAGACGATAGGAGCCGACCGCATCCGCCACTGGCTCGCTGCGACCATCTCGGGCAAGCCGAAGATCGATTTCGAGCGAGCGCGAATGCCGATGTAGCAGCGCCGCCCAGCAAGCCAGCAATATCGCCTCGATCGAGAGGTTGTATCGTCGCGCAACGGCGTCGGCGGACTGAAGCTGGGTGGGCGACAGAAGCCGCGTCGCCATCGCCGGATCAAATCCGCCGCCGATTGTCGTATTCTCGAGGGCCAAAGGCGCGGGCGACGACGCCGACGCCTCGTGCCGGCGCCAATATTCTGCGGCGGAGGCGGAGCCCGTTGCGAGAAGGTCCTCCTGCCAGGCCGCATAGTCGGCATATTGCACGGGCTCCGTCGTCGAAGACGGACCGCTGTTCGGCGCGCCGTAGCCCGCGGCGAGCTCGCGCATGATATTGCGTAAGCTCACGTCGTCCGCGCAAAACGGCGACGCCGCGATCAGCAGATCGTGCCGATCGAAATGCGAGCGAACCAGCTCGGCGTACAGCGGCGCCCCTTCGAGGTGTTCGAATCGACGCTCGCTTTCGATGTCGGCGAGCTCGGCCGCGGCGTCGCCCGACAAAGCCTCGAGATCGCGCAGGCCTAATGTCGCGCCTGTCTCGTCGATCACCTGAACCGGCTGCGTCGTCCCTGGCAACAGCTCGATCCGCGTGCGCAGCGCCTCGTGCCGGCGCACGATTCGATCGAAGACGGTCTGCAGCCGTTCAATGTCCAGGGCGCCATCCAAGCGGATACGCGCCCGCAAAGGCACGACCTCGCCGCCGCTGCGCCGCAGTGATCGCCAAAGCCGTTCCTGCTGTTGCGACAAGCGATATCCGATCGTCTGTTCGTTCTCCATCACGCCGCTCCCGAGCCGATCGCGTGATCCAATGGACTGAACGCCCGCGCCATGGCCAACAGAACGCGCCGGAAGCCAGAATAAGGTCTTCGCCCATGCACCGTGAGAATATTGTCCACGAGCAGCACGTCGCCGCTGCGCCAAGCGAAGGTGCGGGTCGACGCGCGATAGACGTCGCGCAAATGTTCGAGAACCTCGGCCTCGATCGACGCTCCGTCGCCGTAGTACGTCTGAGTCGGAAGGTCGCTCTCGTCGAATTCCGCGAGAACCGAATCTCTCACTTGGGCGGGAAGCGTCGTCACATGGAAAAACGTCGCGTGATTGAACCAGACATGTTCATTGGTGCGCGGATGCCGAATCATCGCCGGCCCGACCTGACGCGTGCATAATCTGTCGTTCGACTTCCATTCCCACTCGACGCCGACGCTCGCGCAGTAGCGCTCGACCTCGGCGCGGTCATCTGTTTGAAACACCGTCGGCCAAGGCAATCCGAATCCCACGCCATAATTGCGCACGTAAAGCACGCCGCGACGCAGGAATCGGTCTCTCACTCTCGGATCGATGCGCTCGGTGATCTCGCGATTGTCGCCGATCGGCGTCTCCCCGCCCTCGCTCGCCGGCGTTTCGCAATAGAGGACCAGATAATTCGGGCAGATCGGCGAATAAGAATGCTCATTGTGAAGGAAAATGCTCTCGTCTGCCGGATAATTGGTCGACGTATAGACGTGGCGGCCGACCTCGGAGCGGGGCGAGGCGCGAAAACGATATTCGAGCGCTCCGCCGCAGATCTTTGCGACGCAATCTTCGAAATCGGCCAAATCCGCGATGACGAATCCGCGAAGGAGCACAGCGCCGTGTCGCGCCGCGAGCCCTTCCAGTTCCTCGCCTCGATCAGCCGCCCAGTCCGAGAGGCGCAGCTTCTCGACCTGGGCTTCGATCACCAGCGGGCAACGCTCCGAGCCCAGGAGCACTCCGCGCCGCGTGACCTTTTCCGCCTGAAGAGCGACGCCGCGTCGTCGAATCTGGCCGAGTGGAGAAGTGTTTCCGATCACGCTCATCTTCGCCTCGTTCAAAGGGTCGAAACATCCGAAAATCACCAATGGCGCTCTACGCGCCGGCCGAGCTTCTTCGCTTGGCCGCACGCAAATGATCGCTGCGCTGCGCGAGCTGCTCCGATCGAGCCGCATCTCGAATGGTTCGATCGGCTTCCGAGACGATGTCGAGCAATGCGCCGAGCGAAATATCCGGCTCCGCCAGCGCGCGGCCGAGCAGCGCGCGAAAGAGCACGGCGTAGCGTTTGATCGTGACGTCGTCGAACAATTCCCTCCGATATTCGAACACCACACGCAAAGAACCCTGCCGCTCGTAGATATGCAGCACGAGGTCCAGTTCGACATGGTTCGTTTCGAGTGGAATCTGCTCGAATTGCAGATCCTCGATGTCGAGTTCCGCTAGCGGCACGTTGTGAAAGGCCAATTTCACCTGGAAGATCGGCGAGCGGGTTCGATCCCGTTGCGGACGAAGCGCCTCGACCAGCCTGTCGAACGGAAAGCTCTGATTATCGTAGGCCGAGAGCGTGACCTCGCGCGCCCGACCGACGAGCTCGTCGAAGCTCGGGACGCCGTCCAATCTCAGCCGGAGGGCGACCTGATTGACGAAGAACCCGATCGAGGATTCGAACTCGCTTCTCGGGCGATTGGCGACATCCGCGCCGATGACGATGTCGGATCGTCCGCTCAGAAATTCGAGCAGCACGGCGAAACCCGACAGGACCGTCATGAACGGCGTGACCGCACGTTGTCGACCGAACGCCTCCACCGGCGCCCGCAATTCGCTCAGATCGATCGCATGAGAGCCGGCGACGCCGGTGGCGGCGTCGCTGCGCGGATGGTCGGTCGGCAGATCGAGGACAGCGGGCGCGCCTTTCAAATGGTCTGTCCAATAGGCGAGCTGGCGCTCGTGGCCGCCGTCGCGCATCTGCTCGTTGCTCCACGCCGTGTAATCGGCGTATTGCCCCGCAGGCAGGGGCAGCTCCCGCTCACGGCCGTCGCGAAGGGCGGAATAATGCGCCGCGAACTCCCTCAGAAAAATGCCGAACGACCAACCGTCGAAAATTATGTGATGGAAACAGAGAGCGATCGCGCCGGTCCTGCGCGCGAGGCCGTCGCCCACGGCAATTCGATAAGATGCGGCCCTGACGAGCGGACCGCACTCCAGATCGAACGGCATCGCGACGAATTCGTGGATCCGTTTCCGCAGTTCGCTCGCCGCCATATCTTCGGCGCTACTCTCGACGGCTTCGCGACTTAGCCTCACTGGCGAGGCCGGCAGAATCTCCTGCCGCGCCTCCTCTCCCGCCTCCACGAACACTGTGCGAAGCGACTCGTGACGTCCGATAACCGCATTAATGCTCTGTTCTAACAAGTCATCGTCCAGAGGACCAGCGACGTGGGCGGCGAGGGCGAAGTGGTAGGCAGTGCTCGTCGGCTCCATCTTCTGCATGAACCACAGTCTTTTCTGGGCGTTGGATAATGGTATGACGCCGTCGCGGATTGTCGATGGAGTTCGCGCTTTCGCTCTCGTCGACGGATGACCGCGAGCTTCGTCGACGCGCGCCGCCAGCTCGGCGAGGTCGGCGGTTTCGAGCAGCAGGCCGAGCGGAATTTCGACGGAAAGAGCCGAGCGAATGCGGGAGACGATGCGGGCGGCGACCAAAGAATGTCCGCCGAGCTCGAAGAAATTGTCATTGGCGCCGACGCGCGGCGCCTCCAGGATCTCCATCCAGATCTGCGCGATCGTTTCTTGGGTCGGCCCCGCGGGAGCGACGTAACGCTGCGACGATGCGGCGTCGAGTTGCGGCGTCGGCAGCGCCTTGCGATCGACTTTCCCATTTGCCGAAAGCGGCAACGCGTCGAGGCGCATGAATATCTCGGGTGTCATATAGTCCGGGAGAGCATGCCGCAAATGTCGGCGGATCGTCTCCGACGCGAAGTCGTCGGCCCCGACCACGACATAGGCGACGAGCCTGTGGACCCCTTTGGAGACCTCCTGCGTCACGACGCAGGCTTGCTGGACGTCGGGACACGTCAGCAGGCGCGCCTCGATCTCGCCGAGCTCGATGCGATTGCCTCTGATCTTGACCTGATGGTCCGCACGACCGAGAAATTCGATGACGCCGTCCGCCCGATAACGGCCGAGATCGCCCGTGCGATACATCCTGCCGCCACCCAGGCCGAACGGGTCTGGGACGAAGGCCGCGGCGGTGAGGTCGGGCCGGTTCAAGTAGCCGCGCCCGACCTGGACGCCCGCCACGCATATTTCGCCGATCGCGCCGATCGGCGCCGGCTCGAGCCACCGATCGAGAATATAGAGCCGCGTGTTGTCCACCGGCCGCCCGATGGGAACGCTGAGATCGTCGCCCTGCGGCGGCGTCTCGATCGGATGATAGGACACATCGTCAGAACATTCGGCCGGACCATAGGCGTTCAACAGACGCACATTCGGATAGCGCTGCATGAAGCGCCGGCAGAGCTCGGGCGCGAACGCCTCGCCGCACGGCATCAGCCATCGTAGACTGGCGAGCTCTCTCCCCGTCTCGGTCGCATCGAGCAATGCGCGAATCATCGACGGCACCGTTTCGAGAATGGTGACGCCGTTCGCCTCGATCGCCGCCGACAGCCTCTGCGGATCGCGGGAAATATCGTCACGGAAAATCTCGACCCGCGCCCCCAGAGCCAGCGCTGTCAAGAATTGCCAGACCGATATGTCGAAACATTGCGACGCAGTCTGCGCGATAGCGTCGGCCGCGGTGAGGCCGAGCGCCGCCTCCTTGGTGATGAGATTGTTGAACATCCCCGCATGCTCGACGACGGCGCCTTTCGGCTTGCCGGTGGAGCCCGAGGTATAGATCACGAAGGCGAGATTTCTTTGCTCCACGCGCGGAAGCGAGCGAGCGCATCGGGCCCCATTCGCCTCCAGCGCCGCGCGCATCATCACACGCGGACTGGATGTCTCGGCGACCGCGATCACGCATTCGGCGCGTTGGCCGTAAGTCTTCCCGACGAGCAGCCACGCGGTCTTCGCCTCGTCGAGAATTCGAGCGATGCGCCCGTCGGGATAGGCCGGATCGAGGGGAAGATAGCCGGCGCCTGCTTTGAATACGGCGAGGATCATCACCAGAAAATCGAGACCGCGCTCGTCGAGCAGCGCGACGATGTCGTCTGGCCTCACGCCTTCGGCAATCAAGCCGAAGGCGACATGTTCCGAGCGCCGATCGAGCTCGGAATAGGTCAATGTCGCGCCCTCGCAACGCGCAGCGATGGAATCGGGCCGTCGTCCGACCTGCTCCCTGAAGCGCCCGAGAATGTCGCGTGGTTCGGCAAACAAACGCCCAGTCTCGTTCCAGCCCTCGAGCAGCTGGCGCCGCTCGTCGCCGTCGAGCAATTTAAACTCCCCGAGCCGCGCGTCTGGATGACGGATCATATCCTCGAGGAGGAGGCGATAGTGGCGAAGAAGCCGCTTCGCCGCATCGGCCTCGATGCGGCCACAGGCGTAAGTGACCTGCAGATGGAGGCGCGTTCCGGGAATGACGACGAAGGTGATCGGATAGTTGGTGTGGGTGCGGTGCCAGCAGTCGGTGAACCGCCAGCGTCCGCCGGCCTGCAGCAGCTCTGGATCGACCGGCGCATTTTCGAAGGTCAGCAGATATTGGAACAGGTCTGTCCCGCGCCGGATCTCGCTCCAATCCTGGACTTGCGTGAGCGATACATATTCATAATCCCTGATCGCGTAGTTTTGCTCGAGCACATTTTGCAGGAACGACATCAATGACTGGCTCGCGTCGATTGCGACGCGCAGCGGTAGGCCATTGATGAATAGGCCGAGAATCGACTCGACCTGCGGAAGATCCGCGGGACGCCCCGAAACCGTGACGCCGAACACGACCTCTGCGCGATTGGTATAATGCGCGAGAAGCAGCGCGACAGCCGCTTGCGCGAAACTGTTCACAGTCACGCGAAAGCGCTGCGCGAGCTGCTTCAATTGCGCCGTATCTTCTTCGGAAAGAAGCTCGACGATATCGTCGACCGCTTCCGCTTCCGCCTCCGGCGCGCCGCCGCCGCTCGCGCGGCTCGCAAAGAACGGCGTCGGCTCGTCGAAGCCTGCGAGATAATCTCGCCAGAACGGCTCGGCGGCAGCGGAATCTTGCTTCTGCAGCCAATCGATATAGTCCTGGAAGCCACGCTGCTTCTGCTCTGGTGGAAGGCCGCCTTCGATCAGAGCCTCATAGTTCGAACGAAGCTCCTTTAGAATGAGCGACGTGCACCATGCGTCGAAGAGGATGTGGTGATGGCTGCGAACCAGCAGATAACGGCGATCCGCCAGCTGGAAGAGCCGAATTCGAGCCAGCGGCGCGCGGCGAAGATCGAATCCATTCGATCGCTCCTGCGCCAGAATATCGTTCAGTCGAGCTTCCTGCTCTGCGCCGTCCAGCATCCGCCAATCCCAATAATCGAAGGGAAGCGCGATGCGCCGATGAACGATTTGCCTCGAGGAAGTCGAATGCTCCCAGACGAACGACGTTCGAAAAATAGGATGGGCGTCGACGATCGCCTGCCATGCGCGCTGGAAAATCTCGACATCTACGTCGCCTTCGATCCAATAGCGATGCTGCATCACATAGACGCCGGAATTGGGCCGGGACAATGTGTGAAACAGCAATCCTTCCTGCAGCGGCGTCAAAGGATAGACGTTTTCGATCATCGTCGCGTGGACGCCGGCTTCGTCGAGCTCGCGACGATCGAGCAACGTCGCGGACTCCTCCGCGACGACGCTCGCGTCGGAAAAGGACCGGTCGGAAACGGAAGCGTTGACGCCTCGCTGCGGTGCGAGCGCCGGCGCCAGTTCTGCGATGCTCTGATATTGGAAAATCTGACGCGGCGTGACGGCGAGACCGATCGCGTGAGCACGACTGGCGGCCTGAATGCTCAGGATCGAATCGCCACCCAGAGCGAAGAAGTTGTCGTCGATCCCGACTCGCTCCAGTCCGAGGAGATCGGCGTAGACGCCGGCGAGCTTGCCCTCGATGTCGTTACGCGGCGCGCGATAGGCGCCCGCGGACGCGAATTCTTCCGTGGGGACAGGGAGGCGCTTGCGATCGATCTTGCCGTTCGACGTGACCGGCAGCGCATCGAGCGGGACGAAGGCCGAGGGGATCATGTAATCCGGCAATGTCCTTTGCAGATGAGCGCGCAACGCGTCAACGGGAAGCTCCGTCCCGCGGCCGACGACATAGGCCGCGAGCCGGCTGCGCCCGGATCCGTCGCGAAACGGCGCCGCCGCCGCCTGGCCCACCTCGGGATGCTCGCGCAGGCGCGCCTCGATCTCGCCGAGCTCGATCCGATAGCCGCGAATCTTGACCTGCTGATCGATGCGGCCCAGGAAGGTCACAACGCCGTCGTCATCCATGCGGCCGAGGTCGCCGGTCCTATACGAGCGATCGCCGGGAGCTCCGAAGGGATCTGGAATAAAACGCTCCGCCGTCAGATCGGGCCGGCCGATATAGCCACGCGCGACGCCCGGCCCGCTCAGACAAATCTCTCCGTTTGCCCCCGGCGGCGACGGCATCAGATCTGGGCCGAGTATATGAACCCTCATATTGCCGATCGGCCTGCCGATCGGCGCGCTCGCGACTCCGGCACGATCCAGCGCCCCTCCGCTCATCGGCAGCATGAGCGCGCCGACGGTCGTTTCCGTCGGACCATAGTGGTTGAACAGTCGACACGACGATCCCGCCGCCAGAAGCCGCTTCGCCAATTGCGGCGGCAAGGCTTCGCCACCGAAGATCAGCGCCTTGCGAGGCAGCGAATCCTGGCCTTCGACCGGCGGCAGCAACGCGCGATAATGGGACGGCACGATCTTCAGCACATCGATCGGATTGTCGGCGAGATAGGCCGAGAACGCCCGAGGATCGGTCGCCTCGTCATAGCTCAGCACATGCAGGCAGCCGCCGCTCGCCAAAGACGGGAAGACGACGGAATGGCCGAGATCCGCGGCGAGCGTCGAAACCAGCGCGAAATGAAGACCGTTTTCATCGCCGAGTCGCGAGAGAAGCGCATGCGTGTAATTGGCGAGGCTCTCATGGGCGATCGCGACGCCTTTCGGCAAGCCGGAGGAGCCAGAGGTGAAAATGACATAAGCGAGATCGAGCGGATGCGTGACGACCGTCGGCGCGACATTCGGCTGCGCGGCGTCCTCCGCCTCACAATCATCGAGAAATACGGCGGCCTCGAACTCGATCTTCGACCGCTCGAACCAGTTCCGACGGCAGAGCAGCGCGCGTGCTCCCGCATCGGCGAGCATCCGGTCTATACGCGCCGGGGGAAGATCCGGGTCGAGTGGAATATAGGCGCCGCCGGCTTTCAGAACCGCGACGATCGCGACGATTGTCTCCGCCGAGCGCGTGACGCAGACACCGACCGGCCCGTTGCGATCTACGCCCCTGCTGCGAAGGATATGCGCCAGCCAATTGGCCCGAGCCTCCAATTCGGAATAGGTGACGTGGCTTCCGTCGCCGACGACGGCGATCGCATGCGGCGTCTTTTCCGCCCACGCAGAGACCAGCCGGCAGATGTTCCAATCTTCGCTCGGGCGCCCCGATTCGCTCGATTGGGCCAGCTCGACCTGCCGCCTAGACTGCCCTGGCGTGAGGAGTGGAAGCTCGCCGATGCGCGTATCCGGCGCGGCCAGGATCGCGTCGAGCAGCGTCTCGAAACATCCGGCGAGGCGAGCGATGGTCGTATCGTCGAAGAGGTCTCGTCGATATTGGAAGGACAGCGCGAGCCCGTCTCCGGACTCGGCGGCCATCAGCTTGAGATCGAAACGCTCGATCCGATCGTCGATCGGAGAGCCGGAGATCGTCACCTCGTCCCAGGCGAGCGGCCCGCTCGCTTCGCCGAGCGCGAGCTCTGCATAGCCGGCGTCGACGTCCGTCTGCGCCTGCTGAAGCGCGAACCACGTCTGGAAAATTGGCCATTGGCCGGCGACGCGTTCCGGCTTCAGACGTTCGACAAGCTCCGAGAACGGAAAATCCTGATGCGCGAGCGCTTCGACGACGACGCAGTGAACGTCGCGCAAATAATCTACGAAGCGCTTGTCCGGTGTGATCCGGGTCCGCAAAGCCAAGGGATTGACGAAATTCCCGACCACGGCCTTGAAGCGGCCCTGGCTACGGCCGCTGCTCGCCGTCCCGACGACCAGCTCCGACTGGTGCGAATAGCGATAGAGAACCACCTTATAGGCCGCGAGCAACACGGAAAACAGCGTGGCGCCGTTCGATCGCGCCAGATTCCGCAAAGCGGCCGTCGGCTTCGCCTCGAGCCGAACGAGCGCGCTCGAACCGATATAGGAAGGTTCGGACGTTCGGGGGCGATCCAACGGAAGATCCAATACCGGAAGCTCGCCCGAAAGCCGATCTCGCCAATAGGCCCAATCCGTCTCGGCCGCTGCGCTCGCGAGATAGCGCCGTTGCCACGCGATGAAATCGCCGTAGTTCGACGCCGGCGCTGGTAGTTCCGCTCTTCGTCCAGAGCGAACAACCTCATAGGCGATCCGCATCTCGTCCAGAACGATCAGCAGCGACCACAGGTCCAGTGCGATGTGATGCGCGCAGAACAACAATGTCGCGCGATCATCGCCGTGACGATACAATATCGCTCGCATCAGCGGGCCCGAGGAAAGGTCGAAGGGACGCGCGGCCTGCGCCCCCATCTCCTCCGGCAGGTGCTCGCGCGTCCTCGAGGTCGCATCGATGATCGAGAAGCACGCATCCGTATTGTGCAATTTCGCCGATCGAATCAAATTATCTCCGTCCCGACGGTAGACGCTGCGCAGAATCGGATGCCGCTCCAAGACTCCGGCGAAGGAGGATTTCAGCGCCTCGACATCCAACCGCCCGCCGATTTCCAGCGCGAGGTGCAGATTATAGGCGATGTTCGATTCCAATCGATCGACGACCCACATGGCGCGTTGCGTGTGCGACAGGCTGGAATCGTCGGCGCCATCGGCCTCGGCCGGCGCCGCCTCGCCCCCCTGTTCAGCGCAGAGCGCATGCGCCGCTTCCGCGAATGTCTTCTCCGAAAATAGCAGGGAAAGCGGAACGTCGGCGCCGAGCAGCGTATCGATCGCATGTTTGAGCTCGACGATGCGCAATGAATCGAGCCCACTGCGCATCACCTGCGTGTCCGCGTGCAAGTCGCTTTCCGGAATGCGCAACAGCTTGGCCGCGGAAGAGAGGAGGAAACGGGCGACGAGCGCTTCCTTTTGCTCGGCGGGGAGCAGTGAAATCGCGTCCCGCAACAGCGAGTCGGCGCTCGTCGCGCTCGACGTCGCCGCACGCTGTCGCACCTCGATCGCTCCCCGCGTCTCGCCTGTCCGCGCCAAAATCTGGAGCTCGCCCTCGAGATAGCTTCGTCGACATTCGGCACGGCGAATCTTGCCGCTCGACGTTTTGGGAACGGAGCCGGGCTGAACCAATACGATCTCGGCGATCGCGACGTCACATGCATTCGCCAAGCGGTCGCGAATCTTGCGAAACAGCCCCTGCCCTCCGCCATCGCGTAGCGTCGACAATTGCGAGCGCTGCGGCTCCACGACCAGGATCAGTTCCTCCTGCTCGTCCTTCGTCACCGAAAAGGCCGCGCTACAGCCGGGCCGCGCCTCTTCAACTTCATCGTCGATCACGCTCTCGAAATCTTGCGGATAGCAATTTCGCCCGCCGATGATGATGAGGTCCTTCAACCGTCCGGTGACGTAGAGCTCGCCTCGATCGAGAAATCCGAGGTCGCCCGTTCGCATGAAGCGCTTCGTTTCGTCGCCGGCAAGTCGTGCGCGAAACGTGTTTTCTGTCGCGTCGGGTCGATTCCAATAGCCTCGCGCCACATTGGGCCCGGCCACCCAGATCTCGCCGATCGTCCCCTCCGCGCGAAGCGTCTTGGTTTGTGGATCGACGATGGATATTTCGTGTTTCGGCCAGACGCGGCCGCAGCCGATGACGGAGACTGCATCCTCGCGCTTCGCCTCCACGGCGCGATTGGCTTCGAGCTCCGTGCGATCCATATGCCGGACGACCGGAGGGCGGCGATCCGTCGGGGCGGTCGCAACCAAGGTCGCCTCGGCCAATCCGTAGCACGGAAAGAAGCTGTCTCGCTCGAAGCCGCAATCTGCGAATGCCGCGACGAAGCGATCGAGCGTCGCTGCCCTCACAGGCTCTGCGCCGCTGAAGGCGATCGTCCAGCAGCTCAAATCGAGTCCGCGCTTCTCTTCCGCCGTGATCTTGCGGGCGCAGAGATCATAGGCGAAATTCGGGCCGCCGCTCGTATGGGCGCGATAGGTCGAAATGGCGCGCAGCCAGCGGATCGGCTTTTCGAGGAAGGCCATTGGCGACATCAAAATCGCTGTGGCGCCGACGTAGAGCGGCTGCAGGATGTTCCCGATCAACCCCATGTCGTGATAGAGCGGCAGCCATCCCACGAGCGTCGATCGCTCGCTATGGCGAAAACTCTCTCTGATCAACGCTTGATTAGCGATCAGATTGGCGTGGCTGACCATGACGCCGCGAGGGTCGTCGGTCGAGCCTGACGTATATTGCAGGAACGCGAGATGATCTGGATCGACCGCGGCAGGCCGCCAATCCCCTTCTCCTCCATCGATGCGGTCCGTCGCCGTCCAACAGAGTTCGCCGAAGCGCAACCGCTCTTCCGCCTCGACGCCGTACCGATCGCGCAGAGCCGCGGTCGTCATGATCGATGCCGGGGTCGCGTCGGAGAAAATCGCCTCGAGCCTATGGAGATGGCGCCCTGACGGAGGATAAGCCGGCACGGCGACGACGCCGGCGTAGAGACATCCGAAAAATGCTTCGATATAGTCGAGCCCCGGCGGGTAGAGAAGCAGAGCGCGCTTCCCCTCCAAATCGTGTCGCTGAAGATGGGCGGCGATCGATTTCGCGCGACGATCGAGTTCGGAAAAGGTCAGCCGAGCACTCTCACTCTGCCCATCTTGGAGAAAGACATAAGCGGTCGCAGTCGGCTGCGAGCCAGCGCGCGTGCGCAGCAGCGACACCAGATCTTTCACATTCTCCAGCGACCATTCTTCGGTGTGGATATGCTCGAGCGTCGAGGTCATGGTCGTTGCTTCCTCTTGCGGCCGGTGCGAGCCGTGTGTCTCAAGAGACGTAGTTCAGATAGGATCGATAGTACGGCAACAGTCGCCTCGTAGAGACGCCACTCCATAATCCGAATGCGATGATCGCATTATAGTAGACGTTCTTTGGCGGCATTCCACGCATGAAGCCCAGCGTCCCCTGCAATGCGCTGTCTTTCGTATGCCAATCCACGTTGAAGGAGAGAGCGCAGTCGAGACTACGCACGTAATGAAGAGTGCCGGGCGGCAGATATAAGATATCGCCGGCGTCGACCACGACTTCCGTCGGACTGGCCATCCGATAGAGCGGATGCCGGTCATAGTCGGGATTTTCGACGTCGACCTCGCACCATCGCCAACTGTAGGGGTAACAATATTCGATCTGCTCATGGGGAATCAGGGTGAATCTCTTCCTGCCCATCACCTGGAAAAACAAGTTATGGGTCATGAGACAATCGAAATGCAGAGGCGTCACGCTTCCAGACGGGCCGAGGAAAAGCTGAGCGAAATTTATCCACTCGCGCCCATACCAGCGTGGAAAAAAGTCGACGGGAAAATGCTGCAGGTCGGCGGCGGCTCGCGGCAATATGCTCGTCAACGGCACATCGTGAAGATAGGCCGGCATCTGCTCCGTCGTCGCATCGTCCTTCGCCCGCCGAGCCTCGAATGACGTGAGACGATCTACGTAATCCGCGAGTCGCGTTTGGCTGAGACGGATTCCCGCATCCCCCCACTGCTTGAGGATAAAGCTCCGATCGCCCGAATGCTGCCGAAGATAGTTCAGGTTCCAGAGTCTTTGGGCGGGGCAGCCGCTCAATCCGCCGCAAACGACGACAGGACGTCGCAGACGAACGTAATGCTCGAAGAAATCTTCAGGCGATAGATGATCCAAGCGATCGATCTGGAATCCCACTGACATAACGCCTTCCGCCATAGTGTCGAAACGCAGAAAAATGCATCGTGCGACGCGACCGTGTCAGCAAAGTCTATCTTTGGCAGTCCTATGAGACGGCGCATAAGAGACAGCGTTCTCCGCGCGGCGCTCGACAGATCGATCAGAAGCTTCGTGACTCGGCTTCTTCCATTTGCTTGCGGAGGCTGAGAGGGCGCATATCGGTCCAGACCTCGCTGATGTAAGCGAGACATTCGGCTTTGGGGCCAATTTTGTCGACAGCACGCCAACCTTGCGGAACTGACTTATAGTCCGGCCAGATCGAATATTGCTCTTCGTGATTGACGACGACCCTATAGATTGCGCTTTCGTCTTCGTCCCAAGCCATGACGGCCTCCCTATCGAATTGCTTCCGCGGCTCTCACTGCCTCTCTAAAGCGATCGACGATCGCGTCGACATCTATTGCCGTCACGATCAGCGGCGGCAGAAAGCGCACCACAGCTCCATGCCGTCCACCCAATTCGAGGATCAGCCCCCGACGCAGACATTCATGCTGGATCTGGCGAGCGAGCTCGGGAAAGGGCAGCGGAACGCCGAACGCATCCCTGTCGACGATCTCGACGCCGATCATCAAGCCGCGCCCGCGAACGTCTCCGATGCAGGGCGCGTCCGCCGCTACGCCTTCGAGCGCCGCCTTCAGCGTTCGACCCATTTCCGCCGCATGGACGTCCAACCGGCCCTCGCAGACCTCGCGGATCGTCGCTGCGCCGGTCGCGAAGGCGAGCTGATTGCCGCGAAACGTTCCGGCGTGCGCACCCGGCTTCCAATCGTCGAGATCGCGATGGTAGACGACGACCGACAACGGGAGACCACCGCCGATCGCCTTTGACAAGACGAGCACGTCGGGCGTAACGCCCGCATGCTCGAAAGCGTAGAGGCGTCCCGTTCGCCCGAGGCCGGTCTGCACCTCGTCAATGATGAGCGGAATGCCTCGACGCTTGGTCAAAACGCGAATTTTGCGCAACCACTCGTCGGGAGCCGGATTGACGCCGCCCTCGCCCTGCACGACCTCGACGATCATTCCTGCCGGAAGCAGCACGCCGCTATTGGGGTCGTCGAGCATCGTCTCGATATATCGCACGCCCAAATCCACGCCTGCGGCGCCGCCCATCCCGAATGGACAATGGTAATCGGAGGGGAAAGGGAGAAATTGAACCTCGGCGGACAATCCGCTGAGCGCGACTTTCGGCACGCTTTCACCGCTGATGCTCAACGCGCCGTGAGTCATGCCGTGATACGCGCCATGAAAGGCGACGATTCCTCTACGCTGGGTCGCCGTTTTAACGAGCTTCAACGCGGCCTCGACGCCGTCCGCGCCCGATGGCCCGCAAAACTGGATCTTGAAATTTTTTTCGAATTCGGGCGGCAGGCTATCGAAAAGATCGCTGATGAACCGATCCTTGAGCGGCGTCGGCAGATCGAGAGTCTGAAATGGGACTTCCTCTCTCAAAGCAGCTCGAACCGCTTCGACGACAGCCGCATGATTGTGACCGAGGGCCAGGGCCCCGGCGCCCGCCAGACAATCGATATATTCCCGCCCTTCGACGTCCCGGACCCTCACGCCACGGCCTGACTTTAGAGCCAGCGGAAGCCGACGCGGATATGTCCGCGCATTGGATTCGATTGCTTCCTGCCGGCCGAGATAAGCATTTCCGAAAGTGGCATAGAACGGACGCCATGCCGCGTTCGCGCCGATCCCATCTGGGTTCCCCGATTTCAGCGCGTCCAAGAGGCCTATCTCGCTCCCGACTGGGCTCGCGCCTGAAACATTCGTGTCCGAACGCAACGATCCTGACGACATTGCCCAAAAATCCCTTTTTCGGCGATGCCGATAGCGGCATTGCTCGGCGCGACGCGATTCAAATCTCGTTCTCGAATCCCTAGACGTTCATCATCGGCGGAAGATGCCAAAAAAAATTCGGTCGGCGACCAAATGGGCGAACGGCGACGCGCGCCGTCGCAATTCGAGGCGCAGCTGCTGATCACGGAAGGCGCGAAGGCGACATCGCCTCGGGTCATCGCTGCGAGTTCCTCGAGGATGCGCATAACGCCGTCCTGGTCGGGGGACCCGAGTCCACGTCAAAATGCTCATCTCTCTATCTTATTGAAAGCTCAAGGGTAAGCTTGACTGATTTTCAGACGACGGGGGGCGCGAGGTCCGTTGTCTTCGTGCGTCGGCCTCTTTGACGACTTCTGCCCGGCGTAAGTCCGCGGTGGCGATCACGAAAGGAGCGCCCTTGCAGTGCTGACTCGCGGGAAGCACGCCGTCAGCGATCAAACGACGGACAGTCGAAGGACTCACGTTGAGCGCTTCGGCAGCTTCATCGAGCGTTGACTCGCCGCGCTCCGCACGCTCCCCTTCGCAATAGACAGCGATGTTGTTGTGATTGCGCAGGGTAGCGACATGGGAACGGGTCCAGGAATTGCCCTTGCCGTCGTCATCCCCGCGCGGTTGAGGATGGCCGCGATCGTAGGGTCGGAAGTCTGACGGGCCAGGGACCGCACCAGCTCCACTACATCGGCGTCGACGCTCAAGCGGTGCTGTCCTGTTCGGTTCTTGCGCATGCGCAACGCTGTGTGATCGTCGCCCGCCCACCTTATGACGAGATCGAGGCTGTCCTCTTCTATCCGCACAATGATCTCTTCGATCAGCATGCGAACGATTCGTTTGCGCGTAGCGATCGTGGCTCCTTCGGCATGCCATGCGCGCTCGACATCGGGACTGTCAGGAATCGGCGATGTCACATTAACGGGTGGGTAAGCCAAGTGGGGCGATCTTCAAGCCATGAGACCGTTGCCCGTGAGCTACAA
>NZ_JBQUZK010000060.1:0-2216 GCF_056313885.1 Methylosinus sp. DMC45 | reverse complement strand
CAATGGTCCGCGTCGACGCGTTCGACGTGCCCGGCCCGGCGCAGCGCCTCCAGCCGGCGGACATGGAAGCGGACGAATGCGTCCGGGTCCTTGCCCTGCCGCTCGAAGCTATCGCGAATGCGTTCGAGATGAGCGCTCGGCCGGTAGACGCCGCCGTCCTCCGCGACCATGGCGATGTTGCGGTCGGCGGGCCTCGGACCGGAAACGGCGGGCGCCGCTTCGACGATCATGCCTCGGCCAACCTCCTCGATACGAATCGGATCGGCGAACTCCATGTGATGGACTCGTCCGTCGACGCCGTCGACGACGAGATAGACGCGCTCACTCATCTCGTCGCTGGCCAGCCCTTTGGCCAGCACCCGGCCGACGATCGGCTCCTTTCCGGTCTCCCCGTGGCAAGCATATTGCGCGACGCCGCGCTCGTCCGCCAGACCGTGACCGGCCAGCGCCCGACGAATGGTCTCGATCGCTTCGTTGCGCGCTCCCAATTCTTTCAGCATCGGCTCGGCGCGGTCGGAAATGGTCCACCGTCCCGTCTCGAGTTCGGCAGCGAGCCCGTAGCGCTCTAAACGCCGCACGCGGCCGAGTAGCAGCGCCCGGTTCTCTCGGACGAGATAGGAGGCGCCTTCCCCGGGTCTGAGATCGACGGCGCCGTGTTCGCGCTGCTCGGCGCGCAACATCTTGTCGAGCCGCGTCAGCCGCTCCGCCGCAACTTCGTTCGCGAGCTTCGTCTGAAGCTCGATCTCGCTCTGATGGCCGAGTTCCAGCGTGAGGAGTTCGCTTGCCCGGTGACGAACGCCGTGAGCGATATAGTCGCCGGCGATATTGAGGATGCGTCCGTCGTCGAGCACGCTCCGGACGATGATGTGGGTGTGAGGATGGCCAGTGTTGTGATGGTCGACGGCTATCCAGTCGAGGCCCGTGTCGAGGTCCTTCTCCACCTGCCGCATGAGGTCACGGGTGAAGCCTCGCAGGTCGGCCATGTCGCTGCCGTCCTCCGGCGCGACGATGAAACGGAATTGGTGACGATCGTCTCGTCCGCGCTCGACGAAGGCGCGGCCGTCGGCATTGTCCTCGAATGCGGAATAGGCGCGACCCTTCTCGCCGTCGCGGGTGACGCCATCGCGTTCGAGATAGCGGAGATGGGCGTCGACGGCCTTGCTCATCGCGCCGCGCATTTTTGGACCGCGCGTTCCACGTTGCGGGTTGAGCTTCACGACGCGCGCCTTGACGACGACGCGACGCGTTCGAAACCGTCCGGCGGAATCGCGTTGCCAGCCACCGCCATCTCTCGGCAGCGACGCCGCCACCTTCGCGCCTCGTCCCCGCGCGTTGAACCGGCCGCTTCCTTCTTCTTTCCAGCCGTCCGCCAACGCCGGACCTCGGCCGATCCGGCCCGGATCGCCGCCGGCCTTTTGGACAGCGATCTCGACCTGCCGGACGAAGGAAAGCGAGCGCGGACGGACGCTCCTTCCGCCAGCTCGGGACCGGCCGGGTCGAATGTGGAATTCGTCTCTGTCGTCGCTCGCCATGGCGAGACGATCGGCGTCGAAATCCGCCTGCGCAACCGCCCTCGAACGCCGTTCGCAGTCAGGCGTGAAAATACCGGCTCTAGCGTAGAGCCGGCGGGACATGCCACGCGGCGCCTCTCGAACGCTCGCGTCTATCACCCTACAAATAAGAACGAATTCGATTCTGGCGGAAACCGCCGCACATCGCGCGGCGCCATGCCTGCGCATTCGTAGCCTGCAAAAACCAATGTGCAGACAGACACTTGACGAGCGAAGCGAGGTGCGAACGTCAGTTCGCTTTATCTTGCCATCTTAATCGGGCGTCGTCGTGTTGTCTTCTTCGCCATGTGTGTCTCCATCCCGGGATCGTATCCGCTTCTTTTCTTCGATGCGACAGCCCACGCCAGTATGCGATGAGAAACGCTTGGGGGTCCATGCAGTCTTTCGTGCTCGGTCCCGCGTGCCGGGTGGGCGCACATTTTTGCGTCGGGATTGCGGGGCCACACAAGCATTCAGGCGCGCTGTCGGCCTCCGAGGAGGCGTCGTCGCCGGCAAGATATTGCGCTCTCCGCATCCGCTTCGATCCACCAGATTCTCTCTCGCCGGATGGCGGAACTCGAGTCGGCGCTGCGCCGTCAATTCGTCGTCATGTCGTCGTTCCTGCGCGCTTCGATCAACTACGGCGGCGCGCTCACGATGCGATCG